>CAMDED010000141.1 GCA_945893365.1 Candidatus Sulfopaludibacter sp. SbA3
AGATCGCGGTACTGCTGCCACAGTTCAAGGCACTGGTGGACGAGGGTGCCGAAGTGGAGGTTCCCATCGCGCTCCAGACCGACCAACTGCTGGATGTAACGCCAGTCCACCGCCTTCCGGCAATTCCGAAAGAGCGACCACATGCTGTATGTGGAGGTCATGAGCTGGGCGCTCATTAGGCACGTCCGGCGACAAAGTAGCAGGGCCCAATGCCAGCCGCGTCGAGCGCTTCTCTTATCTGCCGTTTTCGGACGTGGATAATCTGGCGTGAGCATCCCAGCACCTCAGCGGTTTCGACCGTGGAGTACCAAAACAGCGCTAGGGCGGTCTCATGGACGGCACTGGGCAGCGGGGCGAGCGCGCGCTCGAGGTCAACTCTGAAGCGCCCGCGTGCCGCCGAACACGGAACGGAATCGGCGACCGGGATGGGCTGCTCCCTCCGGCTGGGCGCCAGGCGGTACCTCAGGATGGACGTCAATTCCTTGTCCATGACACGCGATGCGAAGGTACGGACCGAAGCTCGCTGGCTATCGAACTTCGGCCAGCGGGTGATGAACGTCAGCACGAGTCGGCTTTCTACGTCTTCTCGTTCATCGACGGCAAGCCCGCAGCGGCGAACAAACGCATTGGCCTTCCGCCCCGCGAGGTTCTGGACAACGGGTAGCGCCTGGTCGAGAGTGATGTCAGCCACGGCGGCCTCCCTGCGGAACGGCGATCTTCGCACCGGGCAGTTCGATCTCCATGGAGAAGGGCAACCCGTGCCGCACCTCGAGCTCGCGGATCTCGCCGGCGTCGACGTCACGCACGTAAACAAAGAACTCCGCAATCTGCGGCCGGAGTTCCGACGTCGCCGCCGCAGGCTTGCCGGTTGTCACCGGCGACCCGAACTTGACGTCGCGCACGGTGACCGGCCCAGGGTTGAGAATCAGTTCCCCGCCGCGGATCTGGAGGTATTCAAAGCGGCCGAAGCCGAGTTGCTGCATGGCGGCGACGAACGCCACCTCGGACGGCAGCAGGTCTTGGATCGTGGCGGGCTGGGTCATCGCGCCACCTCCGCGATGTCGCCACCCGCTTGGCGGCTCAGTAGCCAGGTTTTCACGTCGGACGGGGCGTAGCGGATCATCTGGCCAATCCGGTGGAAACGAGGTCCCTTACCGTCAGTCCGCCAGGTTCGTAACGTCCCGATGGAGACATGGAGTGTCTCTGCGAGTTCTCTTTCGTCGAGTAGTGTTTGAAGGGGTTTGTCGCTCATTTCGCCTGTCCCTCACGCTTTGTGCGTGGTTGGTACAAGGCTATGATCCGCCCTAACCGCGTAGGCGAATCAAGATAGGCGGGGTAGGCGAAAAAGTAGGCGGCGTGTCTATCGGCGGGTGCGCAGCTTGGGATCTGTGCGCAGAACTTCTTCTATCCGTTTCGATTTACTGGACTTGTTGCCCAACGTTCCCTTCAGCCATTTGTAGAAGTCCGACTTGTGAACAGCGGCGTCTTCGAAGATGACCTGGTCGGTGCAGTTGAAATCGCCCTTGTATTTCTCGACAACCGCATGCCGCCGCTCGACCGGTGTCGGCGCGATTTCGTCCGCGTCGGCAATCTCCAACGCAACGAACCGCCCGTCCTCCGAAAGCCCAACGCGCTCCTCCATCGAGATGAAGTCGCTCTGGCGCCGGGCCAGGTCTTCGCGCAACTCGACGGTCATATGGTTGCCCGTGGGCGCGACGGCCACGAACGGTGTAGGGCACGAGAGCGCCAACGCGCGAAGGGCAGAACGGAAGTCGTCGCGCCGGGCAAAAACCAGCAAGAACACTGGATGATTTCGAGTAGCGCGGCTCGTCGAAAGCCCGAGTTCCCAAACACCGTGCGCCCTAACTTGCAGATTTTGGGTCCGGACACAAATCGCCTCCGCCATTGGTCGCACCAAAGCTCCGACGTCCAGCGCGTAGACAAGTGCGTCCTTGGGTGCCAGAGGAACAGCATCGCAAAGCTTGTGAGGGTGTCTGCAGATGGCGGCGAACGTCCCGTCTCCGTAAGGAACGATCCCGCGAGGGCAGTCGTGATCGCGGGGATGTGGGCAAGGGTACATCCCGCCTATATCGTCCGTCGGCCGTAGGTGGGGATGGATGAGCGGGAATTCCAGGCCACAAAACAGTTCCCAATATGCCGGAATCGCGGCGAGGCCCGGAACGCTCTCAATCCCCTGCCAAAGCGGCGTCAGCTTGCGCATGTTGAACTGTCTCCTCGGTAAGGACGAACCCGCGAGCGCGGAGCCAGTCCTCAATCATCATCGCCTCTTCGCCACGGTTGTAGCCGGATTTGTTGCCGGCCTTGATTGTGACCGTTCGGGGCTTCTTTTCGCCATCCAGCTTTATCTTGAAGACTGCCTTGCGGATGTGAGGTTCCGTTTCAATGTTCCTCTGGATCAGCGCCAACGCATGGAACAGGCCTTCAGCGCGATGAATCTCAATGTGTTCAAAGGCGCCGCCCCAGGAGTACTCAACCTCCCGAAGGTTCACCGAATCCAGCCCGGAAATGTCGCGGCAGTTAAGGGATGCGCGGCCATCCTTCTTGAGCGGATCGAGGGTGTACTTCTCGCTGAACACGAACCGGTCTTCACCGCCGAAAAGGTGGCGTCCAAAAAGGGCGCGGTATTCGCGTACGTCCGCGAAAGCTGACGCGTTGATGCGGAGTTCGTTGTGGACGACGTCGTAGATCACTACGTCCGTCTTCTCAGGGCGAAAGAATGTCGACGTCGATCTGGTTCCCTTCCTGCTCGGCTCGCGCTTGCACGGTTGGCCGTGCTCGATGAGGAACCGAACTTCCCCTTCGGAATCCTTCCGCATGACGCGGCACCCGACGCCACGCTTTTTCGCCAGGAAGTAGGCGTCGAGCGACTCTTTCAACGCCGACAAGTCCGTCGGCAGGTCGTCGATGGCGATAACCACTTCTGGGTCGGCCGCGCGGAAGCTCTCGAAGGACTTTCGCTTCTGGAAGAATTCCTCGTGCTCCTTCCGTTCCAGAGCTTCGGGGTTCTTGAGCCAGATCTGGGTGGCGAGATCCAGCGCCGTGACTTCGCCGTCTGTTTCGATCTCGTTGGCCGCCGCCATATCCAGCAATTCATCAAAGCGCTCGTCCGAGCCAAGGCTGCCGATCAAGTGCAGTGCCTCGACCAAGTCTCCCGGCATCTCTTCGTCCGGCTGGGCGAGGATGCCTCCGAGCGCCGTGGCGTCGATTTCCTGATCTGCGCTGGATGGAAGGCAGAAGGCCTTCATTTCCAGGAACAGCCGGAAAGGTTCGAGCAATGGAATCAAGTTCGCAGGTTGGATCTTCTTCAGGAGGTCCGGCTGCGCAAAGCTTTTCAGGTTGAATCTGGCCATCTTCAGACACCTCGGTTAAGTTGTGCGGTCTGTCGCGGCAGGTCGGGCTCCGTCGAAGCAACGTCAGCGGGTGGCCTGGAGTACAACCGTTCTGATTGTCGTATGGCGAACATAAAGCGAATGCATTTACACAGGCCAAGTTCCTCAACGCAGGCCAGATTGCCTGCTTGCCAAGGATCGACCTGTGGAAATGAATTGCAACATTCTCCATTGACAGCGATTATAGCAGATGCTATATATAGAGCAAGAGTTTTCTGAATGGACTCCGAGCAGATCAAAACAATACGAACCCAACTGAGAATGTCCCAGCAAGCTTTTGCTGCAGCCCTCGGCGTCTCGTTTGCAACTGTCAACCGCTGGGAAAACGGGAAAGCCAAACCACAGAAGGACCGGATCGACCGGATCAAGGCTCTCATCCATGGTGAGTCCGCCGAAGTGGAGGCCCAGCTTTCCCTGCCAGCAATGCCGATGCGTCTGGATTTCGAAGGGGACGCCGACGCAGTAAAGCTCGTCGTGGATGCCCACCGGCTGCAAAACGGCCATCTCTTCAACAAGGCTTTCGGGCTGGAGCTCTCCCGCGTCGTCCCCTTGCCGCACCAGCGCATCGCTGTCTATGAGCAGTTGCTGCCGCAGAACCCGCTCCGGTTCCTGCTGGCCGATGACGCCGGCGCCGGCAAGACGATCATGACCGGGCTCTATATCCGGGAAATGATTAACCGCGGACGCCTGAGACGGGCGATCATCTGCGCGCCCGCCGGGCTGACCTGGAACTGGCGGCGCGAACTGCGGCATTTCTTCGATCTGGAATTCACTATCCTTCGCGGCGCCGACTTTGCCAAGGGCGATCCGCTGACGGAACCCGGCGCGGGCCTCTTCATCATCAGTGTCGACACGGCTGCCACGGATGCGGTCAGGGAGCGGCTGACCGCGCCCACCCTTCCAAGGTTCGACCTGGCGGTGTTCGACGAGGCTCACAAGCTGTCGTGGGGTGATCCGAATCGCCCGGACAGCAAGACCCGGAGATACCGACTAGCCGAGGCTCTCAGCCAACGCGCCACCCATCTGTTGTTGCTCACCGCTACCCCGCACATGGGTAAGCGGTTTCCGTACTACGCCCTTTGGCGGCTGCTGGATTCGAAAGTTCTTTCCACGCAGGACGCTTTCGATGCCTTGGTTCCCGAGAAGCGCACCAAGTACTTCATCCGGCGGCTAAAAGAGGAGATGGTCGACTACCACGGGCAGCCGATCTACAAACCCCGCCTCTGCCAAACCATCACCTTCCGGCTGTCCTCTGCGGAGAATCGGTTCTACGATGCGGCCACCGACTACCTGAAGTGGAGTTACGAGAACAACCGCACGAGCAACAAGAACGCGGCCGCCATGGTTGTGGCGGTTCTGCAGCGCCGGTTGGCCAGCTCCAGCTACGCCATGCTTGAATCCCTCAAGCGGAGACGGCAGCGGATTACAGAGAATGTTCCTGCGTCCGGTCCAGTGCAGGTTTCGCTCGACCGGATCACCTCCTATTTCGACACCAGCACGGCGGACGAGTACGAACAGGATGGCGACGGCTACGAAACCGAAGAAGGCGTCGAAAGCCAGGCACTTTCCCTGGCGCGCCCGGCAAGTGCGGCGCAGCTTCGAAAGGAACTCGAATACATCGACCACGTGATGTTCCTCGGAGACCAGGTCCGCGAGATGCAGCAGGAGACGAAATTCCTGAAGTTGCGCGAGCTGATCGAGTCCTCTGAGTTCCGCAACCAGCAACTGCTGATCTTCACGGAGCACCGGGACACCCTTGAGTACCTTCGCCAACGCTTCGAAGCTCTCGGATACACTGGGCAGCTCTCGTACATCCACGGCGGCATGGACGTCGAAGAGCGCGAGAAACAGCGCATCTTCTTCATGCCGGCGGAATTCCGTCGAGAACAAGGCATCAAGAATCCCGACGCCGCAACCGCGCGTTTCATGCTGGCGACCGACGCCGCCGGCGAAGGCATCAACCTTCAGTTCGCCTGGATCATGGTGAACTTCGACATTCCGTGGAACCCGGCCCGGCTCGAACAGCGCATGGGCCGTCTCCATCGCTTCGGCCAACGGCACAGCGAAGTTCGCATCTTTAACATGGTGGCCGAGGGTACGCGCGAGGGTGATGTTCTGGCCACGCTGCTCAACAAACTCGATGAAGCGCGGAAGGACTTGTGCAGCGACAAGGTCTTCGACGTGATAGGGCAGCAACTCGAAGAGGTCTCGCTCCGCGATCTCATGAGAGACGCGCTGTTCGAGACCCCGCCGTACTCGGCGCAGAAGAAGTTCGACTCCCTTTTTGCCACACAGCGGCTCCGCGTCGCGATGGAAGAACAGCGCAAGACCGCTTCGACCTATGGCGATGTCGCCAGGCGGCTCGGCCAATTGAATAGTGAAATCGAAATCGAACGCTTCAACCGCCTGCTGCCGGCCTACATCCAGAACTTCGTCGACAAGGCCGCGCCACGGCTCGGAATACAGATCGAAGGCGACGTCACCGAATCCGCGCGCTTCGCCCCGTCCGGAGAGGCTGGCGTCTGGCTGCGCAACCTCAGCCCGCGTTTCCCGAACGGCCTACCGGAGTTTCTCACCGTGCGGCGGGACTCCGTGATCCCTGGCATCGACAGCAGCCGGATCTGCTTCCTGCGGCCCGGCGACATCATCTTCGACGCTCTGTGCGACCAGGCCATCGCGAAGTTCCAGGCAGACGTTCAACGCGGCGTGGTTTTCTGCGATCCTGCGGCGGACCGCCCATACTTCTTCGGCGTCTACGTCTGCCAACTCGGTGAGTCGACGCTGGGCGACGGACGGACGGCGAAGACAAGCGGCTTCGACCGCCGCCTGATCGGAATTCGATGGGACGAATCCGGGGAGTTTTCCGCTGGCGCGCCGAATCACCTTCTCGCGCTGCAGCCCGCGCCGAAGTCCCTGCTCTGGAAAGCGGGCAATCTACTGCTGAATCCGGAGGACAGCGCGGCGCGCGCCTACTCCTACGCCCGGATGCTGGCCGAGACCACGTATCTCCAGCAGCTTCGCGCGTCCCTTCGGGCACAATCGGAAGGATTGATGGATGATCTTCTGCGCGGGTTCGACTACCAGGGCGGCGCATTGGCCGAGAAGCGCAGTGATCTGGCGCGACGCGTCCGGATGGGTGAGGAAGACCTGGCTGCGGAGCTGGAGGAAGTGAAGAAGCAGCAGGCGGTTCTGGACGCCGAGAAGGCGGAAGCTCTTCTATATGAACAAAGGCGTCCGGACCTGGTGGACGTGGTCAAGCTGGAGCGCATCGCCCTCGCCATCGTGGTTCCCGACCCAACGCCGGAGGCCCGTGAGGCCTTTGACAAAGACATCGAAGCGATTGCGATGCGGATCGCCAGAAACTTCGAAATCGACCGCTATCAGGCTCGCGTGTTCGATGTCTCCTCCCCGCATCTCGCGCGCGGCTACGATCTGGAAAGCCATCGCGCGAACGGCGACAAGGTGGTGATCGAAGTGAAGGGACGGGCTGGCCGTGGGCAGGTCCAGCTCACCGACAACGAATGGCCCACCGCTACGAATGTCCGCGACAAATACTGGCTGTACGTGGTAGTGGACTGCGCCACCGATCCCAAGCTCTTCCGGGTTCGCGACCCGATCCGGTTGGCATTTAAGACGAAGCAGTCTTTCACCATCAACATTGGCGAGGTGATCAAGGAGGCTGAACCTGAATGAGGAATCTCGACTTCTACGAGTTTGCGGGCATCGTCGTACCTGGAGCGGTCACCCTGTTTTTGCTCTGGCTCCTCTTTCCGTGGATCTTGCCAACTGCACTAGGTAAGGATTCACTCTCGGCGGGTGGATTTGGCGTATTCGTCGTGGTCGGCTACGGTGCCGGCCATCTTGTTCAGAGCCTGAGCAATCTAATCGAACCAGCTTATTGGCGGTTGCAGAGGGGAATGCCGACGGATCGGCTACGTGAGTCGACACAGAACCTCATCTCCGACGAACAGGTTCGCAAGCTCCAGCAGCAGATTCAGGTCCTTTTTGGGTATGAGTCCGAGAAGGTCATATCGGGCCTCACGCGGAAGGAATGGTCTGCTATCACTCGCCAGATTTACGCCACGGTGCAGGGCGCAGGCAGAGCGCAGCGGATAGACATCTTTAACGGGAACTACGGCATGCTCCGCGGTCTGGCAACCGGCCTGCTGATCGGCCTCGTGGCCTTGCCCGCCTCACACCTGAAGAGTTGGCCGATGGCACTCGCACTATCAGCGGCGCTGGTGCTTTCCGTCATGCGAATGCATCGCTTTGGCACCCACTATGCGCGTGAGCTCTTCATCCAGTTCTTGACGCTCCCAGCCTCCGCTCCAAACGGAGGCAAGGTATGAGCTTCAATGGCATCGAAGTCGATATGCTCAGCATCGGCAATGCCGATTCCATTCTTGTCTCAAGGTGGGAGAACGGCCTTCCCACGAGGGTCTTGATTGATGGAGGCAACAAAGGTAGCGCATCCAAGGTGCGGAGTTTTCTCAGAGGAGTGGGTGTCAGCTACATCGATCATATTGTCTGTACCCACCCCCATGATGACCATGCGGGTGGATTGCTTGGCCTAGTCGGTGACACGACCCTCGGCATCGGGTGCCTCTGGTCACACGTTCCAGGTCGGCACCTAGACCTCAATGCGGTTAACCGGGCTCTGCAGCAAACCTCTGAGAGCACTGTAACTCGTGTATTGAGAGAATCGATTCTCACACAAAGGTCACTACTGAATCTCGCCGCCCAACGTGGCATACCCGTCCTGGAACCGTTTGACGGAGAGGCGGTGGGGTTCATGACTGTGTGCGGCCCGGACCCCGAATTCTATAGGGACATGCTGTGTTGTTTCTCAGATCTGGAGAAATTGAGACTTTACGAAGAACGGCTCGGTGCCATGGACTTGAGATCCGCGATCGACGACGTTCTGGAAGAAGAACCAGGATTACTGGACGACCCAGTTACGCAAGCCGAGAACGAGGCATCAGTTGTACTCGGCACGAAATTCGACGGCAACCTGTTCCTCTTCACAGGAGATGCCGGAGTGCGCGCGCTGCAACGAGCAGCAACGCAGTACGCACTCCAAGGCTGTCGGTGGATGCAGATTCCTCACCATGGCAGCCGCCGAAACATCAATCGAGAGCTTATCGAACACTTCCGACCGCAGACAGCATTTATCTCGGCCGAAGGCAGCAAGAAGCATCCTCGGCGGGCGGTGGTGAACGCCTTCAAGAATGTTGGCGCCTCGGTCTTTAGCACCCACTATCCCGACGCCCGTCCGCTGCGATTCCATCTCGGAGCGGTACCTCCACGCGCCGGTTACAGTTCGGCCACGGCACTTTGGAACTGAATCTCATGAATGATAAACCACGGCTCATTGAAGTTGCGTTTCCACTAAAGCAGGCCTCCGTTGCCAGCGTGCACGAAAAGAGCGTTAGGCACGGTCACATCTCGACACTGCACACATGGCCGGCCCGGAGGCCACTCGCAGCCAGCCGCGCAGCTCTATTAGCGACGCTTCTTCCTGATCCAGGTGAACCCGAAAAGCGGAAAGCGCTGTTGGCAATGATTGGCGGGGAGATCGTCACGAAGCCCGTTGAGGAAACCGACGATGACGGGAACACGGTAATCGAGGACAAAGAACTGGTCGAGCACGGCGTGCTCGGTTGGGGACAAGAGGACGATCCTGCGATGGCCGAACTGCGGGATGCCATCAAGTCCTTCTACGGGGGACGATCACCGAGAGTGATCGATCCATTTGCCGGAGGTGGCGCCATCCCTCTCGAAGCAATGCGACTCGGTTGTGATGTTACGGCATCAGACTTAAATCCAGTGTCCTGGTTAATTCTGAAATGCACACTCGACTACCCGCAGCAGTTTTCATCGAAGAAATGGCCGCTGCCGACTTTCGTGAGAGAGTGGCCGGACTTTGTTGAGGACTATATGGCAGGTAAGATCAAGAAGAGAAGAGGAGCCAAGAAGCGGCACTTCTCGGATCCGACACAACTTGCGCTAGTGTCGCTTCCCGACGCCGACCTGGCATGGCATGTGAGGGCTTGGGGCCGTTGGGTTCTAGAGCGCGCCAGAGCGGATCTCTCTTCCCGCTACCCAGTGATAGCCGGGGAACCGACGATTGCGTATCTTTGGGCCCGAACGGCAAGGGACAAAGTAACATCGAATCCCATCCCGCTCCTGAAGACTTTTTGGCTGTGCAAGAAGCCGGGCCGACGAGCGGCACTGCTGCCGATTCCGAACGTAGGCAAGACCGAGGTCGGCTTCCGCGTGTTGCAGGAATCTGATCTCAAGAATCTGGAGCGCGTCATCGCCGATCATCCCGTTCTCAAGGACTGGGAAATCAATGCCGAGAACTTCGGCGACTTCCTGAAAAACGGAACTATGAACCGGGCTGGCGTCTGGAGTCCGCTAAGCGGGCGCCCAGGTATGATTGCGCTCACCATGGACGATTTACGGCGACAGGGAGCGCAGGCATTACTCGGCACCCAGATGACGGTGGTTGTTGCTGAAGCACTGAGGCCGGGCGGCAAGAAGACCTTTAAGCGCTACAGGCTCCCATCGGAAATCGAACTGATCGCCGGCCGTCCCGAGATTGAGACGATCGAGGAGGCATTTGCGGAAATCCCATTCGGAGTTCCGTTAGAGCCTACACCCGCCGGTGGCGGCAGCGGCGCTTCTCGCGCGTTTTCATTACAAAGATACGGCATGAACAAATGGCGGGATCTGTTCACCGACCGTCAACTTCTTGCTCTCGCTGCATTTGTTAGCCATACCCGGGCAGCTGTCTTGCAAGCCAAGAAGCAGAGTCCTGAAGCCGCAGTGGCCATCGGTGCTTATCTTGCGATCTGCATTGATCGGCTTGCTGACTACTCTAGTGCTGTTTGCTCTTGGCATAACGGTGCAGAAAAAATGAGGAATACTTTTGGGCGGTTTGCCCTGCCAATGGTGTGGGACTTCTGCGAAGTCAACCCGCTGTCTGATTCGACAGGTAATTTCTTGGGCGCGCTTGATTGGGTATCGCTTTTCATCAACCACGCGCTCCATGCATGTTCGCGAGCAGAACGCCCAGTCGTCAAGACAGAATCAGCATTGACGGTATCTTTGAGCAAGATCGACTTGGTGCTTACTGATCCTCCGTACTATGATGCGATTCCGTATTCGGACTTGATGGACTTTTTTTACGTTTGGCTCAAACGCAGCTTGTATGGTCTTTCGCCGGAGTTTGACGAGGTGTTCCAATCGGCGCTCTCCCCAAAATGGGACCACCAGAAAAACGATGGAGAGTTGATCGACGACGAGTCCCGGTTTGCTGGCGACAAGGCTATTTCCAAAAAGAACTACGAAGACGGAATGGCCGCTGCGTTTAAGGCGAAATGTCAATCGTTGAGCGACGATGGACGCCTCGTGATCGTCTTCGCGAATAAGGAAGTGGCAGCCTGGGAAACCCTCATTGGCGCGGTAATCCGCAGTGGAGCAGTGGTGACTGCAAGTTGGCCCATTCAGACGGAAATGCCGAACCGAGCTAGGGGGATGAGCTCGGCCGCCCTGTCATCGTCGGTTTGGATTGTGTGTCGCAAGCGTCCCAGCGCCGCTGCTCCCGGCTGGGAGGAGAACGTCATTGATCGCATGAAGCAGATTCTTTTCGATAAGCGCGAATCACTCGGAAATTGCAACGTACTCCAGTATTTCTTTGATCTCGGGGTTCAGGGTCCAGATTTCATCTGGGCCGCGCTCGGTCCTGCTCTTGAGGCGTACAGCGCCCATCCCTTTGTGAAAAAGACCAGCGGCGGTGTGATGAAGGTCGAAGAGTTTCTCTCAGAAGTTAGGAAGTTGGTTTTGCACTTCAGCCTTGGTGAGCTTCCTGGGTTCAGAGAGGTTCAGAAGGAGACACAAGGGCGAGGTGATAGCGTCGAGATCGATTCAGTCACCCAGTATTATCTGCTACACCGCGCGTTCTTCCATCTGACGCCCGCGCCGGCGGGGGCGTGCATTCTTTACGCAAATGCCTGCGGACGAAACGAGACGGAACTGAAGGTAGTCTGGAACATCCTTGAACAGGGCGGTAAGCCAAAGAAGGGGCGCCCCCGCAAAGACGAGGATGAAAGCGGCCATGATCTGGAAGAGGTCGCGGAAAGTAAGGGCAACGAATTCCGTCTGCTGGCCTGGCAGGAGCGGGCATATGTGGAGGGCCTAGGCGAAAGCAAGGGCGGCACTCCTGCTCCGTTAATCGATAAGCTGCACCGTTTGATGTTCCTGTTTCAGCGGGGACGAACAGTGGAGGTACAGCAGCATTTCGAGGCTTGGGGGCTCTCGAATGAGAAAGCCTTCAAACCCCTCCTCCAGGCCGTGCGGGAGCTCGCGGTCCGCGACAAGCAGGACGGGGAGCGCAGGTTGGTCGAGGCATTGGCAACCCAGCTTCGGATGAACCGAAAGACCGTCGTCGTCGCGAACGAAATGAAAGAAGTACCGCTGTTTGATTCGGTGGAAGACGCCGGTCAGATGCAGATCGATTAGGGACAGTAGAGGAGTTGTCGATATGAGCAAGCAATCAGTCATTCAGCCGTGGAAGGCTACTTGCGATCTGCGCCCTGAGATCCGCGATCGAAAGCTGACCGCCAGCGACTTCGCCGTCGATCTCTACAAGGTCATCAACGGCTGGCCGGGCGAAATGCCTTTCTACTGCGATCCCGCGCAGTTCTTCAGCACAACCTATGCGACCCAGAATCTCCGGCAGTTCTGCAAGGTGGTTCTTCGACGGCTTGCGAAGGTTTCCGGCGGCGAGGCGGTGATCAACGTCGCCCAGACGTTCGGCGGCGGCAAATCGCATACCCTCACCACGCTGTATTACCTGACGACGCTCGGCACCAAACTACCGAAGAGCGAGACGTCGGTGGGCACCATCCTGAATGACGCCCAGCTTTCCGATCCGCCGATCGCCAGAGTTGCCGCCGTCTCGTTCGACAAGGTGGACTGGGTGAAGGGTTGCGAAGTTGCGTCGCCGACGGGAGAGAAGCGCAGCTTCCGCATGCCCTGGAACTTGATTGCCTGGCAGTTGCTCGGCCAGAAAGGCCTTGATATTCTGGCGCGCGACGAGGCCAAGGCAGATTACGACACGCCGCCGTCGGACACGCTTTGGGCGCAAATCCTCAGCGCCGTCGAGGCCTCGGGTTGCGGCGCGCTGATCCTGATTGACGAGTTCCTGATGTGGGCGCATGACGCCGCATCGCCCGACTCCACAGGTCAAAAACAGGACCGTGGCCCCGTTTGGTACGACCGGTTCAAGAACTTCTTCCAGCGCCTCTCCCAGGCAACCGAGTCCTCTTCGCGTTCCTGCCTGGTCGTCTCCCTGCTGGCCACCGACCCGCAGAAGAACGACGAGGTCGGCAAAGCGGTCCTGAACGCATGCAACAACGGTCTGAACCGCCAGGCATCGCTCCAGTCTCCCGTCGAGAAGGACGACCTCGCGGAGTTGCTCCGGCGGCGGCTGTTTGCCAGTTTCCCCGAAAACCCCGCGGACCGTGAAAAACACATTGTCGCCTTCTGGCCGCGCATGAAGGCCGTCGATGGCGTTCGCGCGAAACAGCCGGATTCGATTGACCGGCTGAAGACGGCGTATCCGTTCCATCCGGATCTCCTCGATCGCTTCTTCGGCAAGTGGACGGACCTGGACCAGTTCCAGCGCACGCGCGGCGTCCTGCAGACCTTCGCCATGGCCCTGCGCGACGCGGAGAAATGGGACGAGTCGCCCTTGATTGGGCCGCAGGTATTCTTGAACGCGCCCGGCAAGGACGGTCTGAGTGAAGCGCTGCTCAAATTGGCGGAGGCGGCGAAAGACTCCGACCGCGTGAAGAATCCCCAGTGGCCCACCAACCTGAAGACGGAGTTGCCACGAGCGATGGACGCCCAGAAAGCGGATGCCGCCACTCTTACCGGACGCGAGATCGAGGCTGCGTGCGTGGCTGCGTTCGTGTTCTCTCAGCCCATTGGGGAACAGGCCGAACTGTCCGATCTTCGCTGGCTGCTAGCGGCCGCCTGTGAGATGCCCCCCGTGTTGAACAACGGACTGATCGCCTGGGCCAAGGCGTCCTGGTATCTGGAAGAGTGCGATTCGACGGAGGCCGGCACCGGCGTTCAGAAGTATTGGAGGCTCGGGCCCAAGCCGAATCTCAACCAGCTTCATGATTCTTACAAGAAGCAGGTGCTGAAACACGCAAAGAGCAAGTTCAATGAACTTGCCGAGAAGAAATGCGAACCCCTGTATGAAGGCGCGGTCGACGAAGGCATTAAGCCGCACAAGCTTCCGGATACGCCTGCTGACGTCGACGACGACGGCCAGTTCCGGCTGGTCGTGCTGAGCGCGGACTACGCCGGCGTGGTCGGCGACCCACCGCTCGCGAAAGCCCAGGAGTTCCTGCGCACGCACTCTTCGCCGAGCGACACCCGGACGTACCAGAACATTATCCTTGTGGCGACGCCCAGCGTGACGGGACTGCACCAGGCGGAACAACAGATTGCGGAGTGGCTGGCCTGGGAAGAGATCGAAACTCCGAGCCAGTTCAAGGACCTGGACCACTTCCAGCAGAAGACAGTGCGCGACAAGAAGCGCGAAGCTCTGAAGGCCGCGCAGACTTCGGTCAAGAACGCTTACGAGTTGGTTCTCTACGTGGAGAAGGACGGTTCGATCCAGGCCAAGAAGATCACCCTTGGCGCGCAATCGCTCTTTGCGACGCTCATGCAGGAAACGGCGCTGCGGCTATTCCGCCAGAAGATCGACGCTGAAGCGATCATGCCCAATGGCCTGTACCCGGTTTGGCCGGCGACGGATTCCCATATTCGTGTGGCCGACCTCTATCAGCAATTCGGACGCGATCCGCGGCTGCCGAAACTCCTCAGCGGCCGGACTGTTCTCAATACGATTGAAGATGCAGTGCGGCGCGGGGTGCTAGCTGTTCGCTGTGTTCGCACAGACCAGTCCGAGGCGTGGTTCTGGCGTTCCGGGATCGACGTCACCGACTGGGGCAAGAACGCAGAAGCCTGGCTGCCCGCCCAGGCAACGCTCAACGCACTTAGCTCGGCGGCGGTCCTCCCATCCGCGCTGTCTGGCCTGTGGCCGAAGACAGACGACGGCGTCAAACTTTCGGATCTGTTCTCGTGGTTCGATGGAACCCACTTCTATGAGGAGGAGACGCAGCCCGGCTACCCGCCAGAGATGCGACCAATCCCCAAAGTGGACTACGGCATCGTGAAGAAAGCCGTGTCGAAGGCCATTCAGGACAGCGGACTCTGGCTGGTCTACGGCAATGACAGCGTGTACTCGGAGGCTCCCACCACGATCCAGATGGATGCCGACGCACTCCTGTTCCGGCCGCCGGCGGCACTGGCCGCGATGGACCTCCTTCCTACGGCGTTGTCCGACGCCTGGACCAAGGAGGCCGAGCCGAAAACGACCGTGTCGGCACTGTACGCCGATCTGAAGGCCAAGCGCGGGAGGCCCTGGCCGACGAAGCTTTTCCTGGACAGCCTCAATGCCGCTCTCGGTCAGGGCTTCGTTCACCGCGTCAGCGGAACTGGTCCGATCAGTTCTCTGCAGAATGACGGTACCACTGAACTGATGATCCGCAGCGCGGCACCGAAGCCACAGGAGCCGCCTCCGGTCCAGACGCCAGCGGGGCGTCGAGCATCGAGCCTCGCGGTCCTCAGCATCTCGGAAATCCAGGACCTCGCCGACCAGATCCACACACTTTCAAAACCCCTCGCCGGCATGGACCCGCAGATCGAAGTCCGCATCACGGTGAAGACGAAAGGCGACGGCGATCTTTCGCTGGCCAACAGCATCCTGGACAAGATCAAGGCGGGGTGGAAATTGTGATCGACGCGCCGGCGCCCGTAGATCCCCATCAGGATCGGCAGCAGAACCGAAGGCTGACCCCGGACGAGCATGAGTCTGCCCGGCGCATCCTTGAAACCACCCGCGCCGAGATGAACGGCGTGGCGGCGGGCGACCGGGAATTGCTCTTCGCGCTACGCCGGTACATCCTCAATCGCCTGATTCACGACGAGCGAGGCACTCCAATGCAGCGGAGGAAGCTCAAGCAGAAGAAAGCCGCCGAGCAGACCGGCCAGTGCGCCATCTGCGGGAACCCGTTGCCCAAACGTAATTCGGTCCTGGACCGGATGGTCGCCGTTGACGGATACACGGAGGCCAACACGCGT
Source organism: Candidatus Sulfopaludibacter sp. SbA3 (assembly GCA_945893365.1). Taxonomy (GTDB): domain Bacteria; phylum Acidobacteriota; class Terriglobia; order Bryobacterales; family Bryobacteraceae; genus SYKU01. Next base: position 15,633 of record CAMDED010000141.1, read on the forward strand.
CTCCTCTGCCCCGAGTGCGACGAGTCCGTTCAAACGGAAAGGAAGTTCAGCTAGGCAAGTGGGGCTGGAGGCGCGGCATGAATGATCTGAATCTGTTTTCCCTGCACGGGAGGTATTTCGAAGACGACGAGAACCGGTTCACAGCGAACGTGCTCTTCATGCTCTCGGAATTCCGTTCGACCTTTCTCGTCGCGTTCCTGGAGCGATGCGGCGCGCCTCTGCCTGCCAGCTCTTGCACGGGGATTCGGATTCGTTTCCAGGTACCCCATAAATCAGCGTCGGGTGACGTCAGAATCCCCGATGGCGAAATCCGCCTGGACGATGACCTTCATCTCCTTCTCGAGGCCAAGGTTGGTGGCAACCCTCTCACCGCTGGCCAGATCACGGACTACGCCACACATTTGGCCACATCGCCAGCCAGGAACATGAAGCTGGTCTGCATCACACAGATGGACTGCTTCTGCATCGGCAGCAGAAAAGTGTCTTTCGACGAACTGAAGGGTGAGGTTGAACCCGCCATCGTGCCGGCCGGAACTTGCGTCTGGCTGCGCTGGTTCGAGGTGCTCGACATTCTGAAGTCTGCTTTGCAGCTTACGCCCGATCAGATCAAAAAAGACCGGCGTCGGATCGCGAATGGAAAGTCCGTGGCGTACGGTCGGCGAATCGGTGCTCTGTTTCTCGAGGAGGTTGAGACTACGATGTACGACAAGAAGGAAATCGATTTACTACCGCACGGTGAGATCGAGGATGTCGTTCTGGCCGTTCAAAACGGCTGGTTCATGGATGTGGCCCTTCGGCATCGAGTCTGGTTTCCCAACAACCTCGGCGGAAGGGCCGCGCGATATGTGGCCCACTACGAAACGGCTGACCGTGCGAATCCAAACCCAAGCCAGATCGCGTACATCGCGCGGAACCGCACCATGTGGAACCGCATCACGATCCAGGAAGCAAGAACCGTTCCGGAGTTGCAGCACGTGTTTTCGGACCCCAGAGTCATCGAAGATGTCGCAGCGTGGCCTCCGGAAAGCAAGCACTGCATTGTGCTCACGGACGAACCGGTCCGACTGCGGGAACCCTTGCAGTTGGGCGATAAACGCTTCTTGGCGAGAATCATGCCGGGCCGGTTCGTCTCGCTCCCGCTGCTCTATAACGCTCACACGATCGACGATTTGTATTGACGCGAGCAGGCCGTCCAAGCCCGTGTTTGATCTGCCCAGAGAACGAGCTTCGCGATGAAACGTATCTGTCGTTCCGTCACTACTTCACGCCTGGCCAAAGATCCGCTCGCCACGAGGATGTCTTCCTGGATTCCTGGCGCAAGATTCAGCAGGTTCATGATCTGCGTTATGCGTGCCCGCGTCACGTAGCCCAATCGTGCCAGATCGGCATAGTCGCGCACTTCTCCACGGTCGACCAGTTCCTGAAACTTGATGGCGAGGGCCATCAGCCGCGTGATCCGAGGAATTCGAGGCCCGGTTTCTGTGTTCGAGGCCGAGCCAGAGTGCCCACGAATCTCGCAACGACGCTGGCTCACCGGCAGCGTCACTTCGACCTGAACGCTCCCGTCTTCGTGCGGATCTGGGCTGGCCGTCTTCAAGACTTTCCTTGGCATAGTTCCTTCGCTCCTGTGTTGCTGAAATTGACGGTGACCTTGCCGGTCCTCCCGTCGTAGCCGACCTTGCTAACCAGCAGATGGATCATCTGCTCCTGCTCCTTGGTTCTCAGAGAGGACCAGATGGCGTCGAACTCGGCGAGGGTGCGGCGGAGGTCGTCAGCGTTGATGTGGTCCCTGTCGAGGTCGCCCCGCTCGTCGGTGAGCACCAACAACCGACGCTCCGTCGTCTCGATCTCACGCTGAAGCGCAGCCATCCGTTCGAACCGTGCGCCGGAGTCTACGCTGGTATCCGCCGCTTCTCGCGCCAGGTTCTGGTTGACCTGCCGGAGGCTTCGCCGTTGGGCCTCCGACTCCTGGTCAATCTCCCGCCGCCGATGCGCCACTTGGCTGAGTGCTTCGGCTGCCACGGCCTCGGCCAGTTTGGGATCGGTCCCAAGTCGGCGGATGCTGTCGAGGACTGCGGATTCGATCGCCTGCGCCGGAACGGACTTCGTCTCACAGTTCTTCCAACCCTGCTGGTGGGCGTTGTAGCAGACGTAGTAGCGGTAGCGCTTGGACTTCCGCATCGTGTAGGCGTGCACCATCGGAGTCCCGCACGGCAGGCAGAACAGCAGGCCGCGCAGCAGCGCGCCGTACTTGTTTTTCAGACTGGCCCCGTTGTCGCCATTGTTGCGTCGCAGGGTCTCATGGACTCGATCCCAAGTATTCTGATCGATGATCCGCTCGTGCTCACCTGGGTACAGGCAGCCCTTGTGGTCGACCATCGCCGTGTAGATGACATTGGTGAGGATCCCATGCATTGTCCCCTTTGAGATGCGTTCGCCGCCGCGCACCTTCCCATCCTCGGTGGTCCACCGTTTTGTCAGTAGGCCGCGCCGCTCCGCCTCCTGCAGTACCGGCAGCAAGGAGCCAAGTTCCAGGTAGAGACCAAAGATCGTTCGGACCTGCTCTGCCTCCTCCGGATTGACAGTTAGCCGACCGCCCTTCGGATCGATATCGTACCCCAAAACCGGATGGCCGCCGATCCACTTCCCTTTCCGCCGAGCGGCCGACATCTTGTCGCGGGTGCGCTCGGAGATGATCTCGCGCTCGAACTGGGCGAAGGACAAGAGGATGTTCAGCGTCAGGCGGCCGATAGACGTCGTCGTGTTGAACTGTTGCGTGACCGAGACGAAGCTCACGCCATTCTGGTC
>CAMDED010000142.1 GCA_945893365.1 Candidatus Sulfopaludibacter sp. SbA3
CGATCTACGGCAATCGCTTCGGGTTCAATTCCTGCCGGCATTCCAAACGGCCTTCGCCAACCTTCTCGTCTCCAACGACGCCGAATACGCGCGCCGGGCTTTCGATCACCGTCACCTACAGGAACTCGTCGGCACCGCTCGCAAACAAACCCCAATCTTGGAGCGCCTGGATGCACACCTGCTCATCCCTCTTGCGCCGTTGCGTCCGCCGGAGCCGCTGGTAGCAGGGCGCGAGCTCGAAATCCTCCGTGCCGAGAACCGCGCCATCCCGGTGGTCGGCCGCGACGCGGATTTGGCTGGCCTTGAAGCCTGGCTGGCATCCCCGGCCACGGTTTCCTGCCGCATCCTCACCGGTCCCGCGGGCGCTGGCAAGACTCGTCTAGCCATTCAGCTCCTGGAGAATCTCGCCGAATCGCGCTGGCGTGCCGGCTTCCTGCGTGAACCCGAACTCGCCAACCTGAACCAACGAAGCTGGAACGGGCCGACGCTGGCGATTGTCGACTACGCGGCATCGGCCGCCCAGCCCCTCAAGAAGTGGCTCGCGCATCTGGCCGACCAATCGCCTGCTCACCCGTTGCGCGTCCTGCTACTGGAACGCGAAGCCAATCCCGAATCCGGCTGGCTGCGCGAACTGCTCGATCACACCTCAAGCGGCCATCGTATCGCTGCTCTCATGGACCCACCGGCTCCGCAGCGCGTCACTCCGCTCAACGATATCCACCTCCGCCGCCAAATTCTGGAGGCCACCCTTCGGAAGGCCAGTGCGAAATTCGACTTGCCTCCTGTTGGAAAGGACCGTGTCTTCGATGACCGCCTCGCCGAATCGCGCTGGCAGGACCCGCTGTACCTGATGATGGCCGCCCTGGTTGCCGTCCGTTCGGGAGGGCTGCCCGAGGCTCTCTCCCTCGCCCGCACCGATCTTGCTCTCGACCTGGCCGACCGCGAGCTCGACCGAATCCGCAAGTTCCTGCCCGTAGGCGCGCCAGCGAATTCCGCCCGGCTCCTTACCCGTCTCGCCGCCATCGTCACCGCGTGCCGGTCCCTGGAGCCGGCTGATCTTCTCCCGATCGCCAAAGAGGAAAGCGCGATGCTGGGTATCGAATTTCCCGGTGGGCCCGGCAACGCGGCCGAACTTATCGCCGAAGCCCTTCGGCGGCAAGACAAGCTAGCGCCCATTGAGCCCGACATTATTGGTGAGGCGACACTGTTACTTTGCTTCGGCGGTGGGAACCTGCGTGAGGGTACGGAGGCATTAGTCCGCGCTGCCCGGCGCAGCGATCAACGGTATGCCGCGAACGTCTGCTCCGCCATTACCCGAACCTGCCAGGATTTCGCGAGCGACCAATGCCAGGACCCGCTCGACTGGGTGGAAGAATTTGTTCGAGTCGGCCAGTCCGGTGACCTCACTCTTTTGCTTAAGCTCGAGAGCCAAATGCCGCTCAACACCCTGGTGCTGCGCGAACGCGCCGCGCGCGTCGATCAACTTCTGCTAGCCCGCTTCACCCAACTTGCAGGAAAAGCGTCGTCGGAAGAAATCCAAAGCACCCGCGCGGGGCTCGCCAACAACTTCAGTGTTCGACTCAGCGCCGTCGGCCGCAGCGAGGAGGCGCTGGCGCAGTCCGAGGAAGCCGTCCAAATCCGACGCCAACTGGCGCTACAACGCCCGGACGCCTTCCTGCCCGATTTGGCTGGGTCCCTGAATAATCTGGCCAACATGCTGAGCGATGTCGGCCGCCGCGAAGAGGCACTGGTGCACGCCGAAGAAGCCGTCCAAATCTACCGGCAACTGGCGCAACAGCTCCCAGGCGCCTTCCTGCCCAATTTGGCTGGGTCTCTCAATAATCTGGCCAACATGCTCAGCGCCGTTGGGCTCCGCGACGAGGCACTGGCGCGGGTCCAGGAGGCCGTCCAAATCCGGCGCCAACTGGCGCAACAGCTCCCGGACGCCTTCCTGCCGAGTTTGGCTGGGTCTCTGAATAATCTGGCCCACATGTTCGGCGCCGTTGGCCGCGGCGAGGAGGCGCTCGCGCACGCCAAGGAAGCCGTCCAAATCTACCGACAACTGGCGCAGCAACGCCGAGACGCCTTCCTGCCCGATTTGGCTGCATCCCTGAATAATCTGGCCAATACGCTCAGCGCCGTCGGCCGCAGCGAGGAGGCGCTGACGCAGGCCGAGGAAGCCGTCCAAATCCGGTGCGGACTGGCGCGACAACTCCCGGACGCCTTCCTGTCCGATTTGGCCGTGTCCCTGAATACTCGCGCCAACATGCTCAGCGCCGTCGGTCGCCGCGAGGAGGCGCTGGCGGAGGGCGTGGAAGCCGTCCAAATCCGGCGCCGACTGGCGCGACAATTCCCGGACGCCTTCCTGCCCGATTTGGCGGGATCCCTGAATAATCTAGCCAAATGGCTCAGCGCCGTCGGTCGCCGCGAGGAGGCGCTGGCGCAGGCCGAGGACGCCGTCCAAATCTACCGCCGACTGGCGCTACAACGCCGGGACGCATTCCTGCCCGATTTGGCGGGATCCCTGAATAATCTAGCCAACGGGCTCAGCGCCGTCGGCCGCCGCGAGGAGGCGCTGGCGCAAGCCGAGGAAGCCCTCAAAATCTATCGCCAACTGGCGCAACAACACTCGGACGCCTTCCTGCCCGACTTAGCGAGGTCTCTCGCCGTCCGCAGCAAGATCATCGCGGAAGACCGCCCTGGCGAAGCCATGGAGCCACTAGCCGAGGCGATCCGGCTGCTTACTCGCTTCTTTGCGCAGTCCCCCCAAGCCCACGCGCCGCAGATGCGATGGCTTTTCGGCCTATATATTGAGGCGGCCGAATCAGCCCACGTTGACCCCGACCTCACGCTTCTGGCGCCCGTGATCGCGGTTCTCGAAAGACTCAGCTCACCTGAACATTCGTAGCCCCCGAACAGGGACTGTCGTGCGGTGGCCCGGGGTTGACCGCGACTTCAGCGAAGCGCTCGGGAACCCAGCGTTTCGCGGTCCCATAGCCCGCGCCCGGGCTTACGCCGAGGGGCAATTCGCGGCGCGGGTTCAGATTCCTGAGGCGGACGAGCCGGTTCTCCGAGCGTCTGGTCAGGAGCCAACGGCGGCCATCGCGTGAGTACTCGACCGCCCTCAGCCCTGCCGCAGCGCTTTCATCGGATCGGTCGACGCGGCCCGCAGCGCCGGTCCGAGAACCGCAAGCAGTGCCGACAGGCCAAGCGCAGCGATGGCCCATCCGATGATCGCCGGATCGAGCGGGGCCATACCGAGCTTTTTGTAGTCGACGTATTTCGTAGCGGCGTAGTAGGCGGCCGGCGCGCCGATCAGAAGTCCGAACGCCGCCATCGCCATGCCCTCGCCCACAACTTGGCGCACCACGGCGTTACGAGTCGCACCGAGCGCCATGCGTATGCCGATCTCCTGCCTGCGCCGCGCCGCTACCGAAGACATGACGCCGTAAAGGCCGATCATGCACAGCAGCAGCGCGAGCACGCCGAAGCTGCCGCACAGCCAGGCGAACAGCCTCTCGCGGCGAAGCGTATTGGCGATCTGCTCCTCCATGGTGACGGCGTCCACAATGGGCAGATACTTATCCATTTCGCTCAGCGCGCGCCGGACGCCGCCGAGCGCCTGCATGGGAGGAACGCTGGTGCGCAATAGCGCCGTGAACGTGTCCCGGCTGAGCGAGTTCGGCACATAGATAACGTTAGGTTGCTCCGTCAACCTCGAATAGCGCGCGCGGGCCGCGACGCCCACTATTTCGTACGGCTTACCCTCCATCGTGAAGCTGAGGCCCAGGGGCGAGCCGCCGATCTCCCTGGCCACGTCCTCGCTTACGACGGCGACCGCCGCACCCGTGAGCACGTCCTGCGCCGACAGGCCGCGGCCAGCCACAATCCGCACGCCCAGCGCTCGCAGGTAGTCCGCCGTGACGAAGTTTACCGCGGTGTTAATCCTTTTGGAGCGGCCCGGCAGATTCAACATGTCCGAGTAGCCGCCGCCTTTCATGGGGCGGACTCGCGCCAGGCCTACGGCTACGACGCCGGGCACATCGCGCAGCCGCTGTTCGAGATCGAAGTAGAACTGGCGCAGTCGCGGCCCAGTGTAGCCGGACTGCCCAGGCCGCAGATCGAACATCAGCAGGCGCGTCCGCTCGAAGCCGGTTTCGGCGGTCACGATCTTGCGGAGATGCGCCGTGAACGCGGCGGCCGCGGCCACCAGCAGCACTCCGAGCGCTACCTGCGCGAGCACCAGCATCTTGGCCGGCGACACCCAGGTGTTGCGCGTGCCGCCGACGCTTCCCGAGCCTTCCTTGAGCGCGGGCGCGGCGTCCACTCGCGAGGCGCGCCACGCCGGGTAAAGTCCGAAAACGAGCGCGGTGAAAGCGGTGACGGCGAGCGTGGCGGCGATCATGCGAACGTCGATCGCGAAGTCCAGCCGCAAATCGCCGGACATCAACGTGACGGCGAAATTGGCTGTGGCGTAAGCGACGCCCAGACTCAACACGCCGCCGCATGCCGCGAGCAGCGCGCTTTCGGTGAAGAACTGCCGGATGAGGCGCGCCCCGCTGCAACCGAGCGAAACGCGCAGCGCGACTTCCTTACGGCGCGCATCGGCGCGCGACAGCAGGAGAATGGCGATGTTGGCGCAGGCGACGAGCAGCACCAATCCCACGAGCGCGAACAGCATTGAGAGCGGATTTCCGAATTGGCGGCGCAAACTGCCGAGGCCGCCGCTCGCGTCCTGAAGACGGATCGCGGGCGCGGTCTCGGGGTCCTTCGGCTGGGCGGTCCAGGTGGAGCGGAACATCGGGTCGAGCGCCGCCTGGAGCGCTTCGTTCGAGACGCCGGGCGCGCGACGCGCAAGCAGTTGAAGATACCACACGACGGCATTGGCCGGCGCCGTGTGAAACCAACTCGTCGGATCAAGCACGGCTGGGGACTGCTCAATCGTGGTGTAGAGGCCCGCCGACTCCCCGGTGACGATGCCGGCGAAGCCGGCGGGCAACACACCGGTGATCGTATAAGAACGGCCGTTGACGCGTAAAGGCCGGCCCACGGCGTCACGTTCGCCGCGCAGCGCGGATTCCCAAAAGCGGTGCGAGACTACGATGGCGAGTGGCGCCGCCGCGGCGTCGTCGGGCGGCCCAAGGAGCCGTCCCGCGAGGGGCGTCACTTCCAGCATCTGGAAGAAATTACCCGAAACGGGCCGCAGTTGCGCCGCCGAGGTGACTCCCGCATAGCTCGCGCTCACGTCGTCCCGGCCGAGGTGCGCGGCGATATCGGCCCGGCCAGCCGCCTGGTTGCGCATCGCGTCGAAGGCGGCGCGGCTGAAGAAATCCGCCACGAACAAGGGACCTTCCTGAAAAGCGCTGCCGGACGATCCGTGATAAACACCTTCCGGGCGTCCCTTGGACTGCCACAGGATTTCGGTGAGCTGTTCGGGTTGCGGGAGCGCCAGAGTGCGCCACAAAACCGCATCCACGAGCGACAGAATCGCCGTTGTGGCGCCGATGCCGAGCGCCAGGGAGAGGATGGCCGCGGCGGTTACGACGGGAGCCCTACGCATCATGCGGATTCCGAACGTCACGTCACGGCCAAGCTGCGAAAGGGGCTGCCAGCGGCTCTCGTCGCGGCACTGCTCCTTGAAACGCCCGACGCCGCCGAACTCTTTGCGCGCCCGCCGCATCGCTTCGGCCGGGTCCAATCCCTGGCGCTCGAATCCCTCGGCCAGGCTCTCCAGGTGGTGGCGCATTTCGCGCTCAAGGTCCGTCTCGGCTCGCTTCCAGGGCCATTGCATGGGGGTCTCCTTGCGCTACTGCGAATCCAGCACCCAGTTGATGGAGCGGGCATAACGCTGCCATTGATCCAGCTCGCCGGCCAATTGTTTGCGCCCGGCGCGGGTGAGCGAGTAGAATTTCGCCAACCGGCCGTTGCCGGACTCCTTCCATTCGGAGTCGATGAGTCCTTTGCGCTCGAGGCGGTGCAGCGCCGGGTAGAGCGAGCCCTGTTGTACGTCGAGCGTCTCGCGCGAGGTCAGGAGAATCCGCTGGGCGATGCCGTAGCCGTGCAGAGCGCCGGGGGTAAGCGTTTTCAGAATGAGCAGGTCGAGCGTGCCCTGGAGGAGATCGGTTTTTTTTCCTTCCATACCTTGTGCTTCTACATACATCGTATGACTACATATGCAGAATGTCAAGGCTTCTTCCGGATGAGTTTACCGTTTCACTGGAGGACTCTTGGGAAGGCCCAGCAAGGCACAGCTAAAAGGCGTTGCGGCGCCGGGTCTGCTACACGCGCGTCAGAAGGCAGGCGACGAAAGACGATCGCCCGCCCCACCGTCAAATGAATCCATCCTGAGTTTCTGCTGCCAATTGCAACGGTTGTTTCATTCCAAGTGCTCGGCCCACGACGTCTACACCGCGACGAAAGTCCGCAGGAAACGCGCCCCGCGCGGGATGGCCACCACTTCGTCCTCTTTTCCTTCGTAGACGAGGCTGATGAAACCGTTGTAGTGGACGCCGCGCAGGATGTTGAAGACCCGGTTGTAGTCGATGTATTTCTCTTTGCCGTTGGCGTCGAGTTCGTACAACTTCGTGCGCACGAACTGCGCGAGCGGAGCCACCTGCTCGATGCTGCGATAGTAGTCCGCGTAGGTCTTGCCCGGAATTTTCGGACCGTTCGGTCCGTCGCGGCCGGCGAAGTGCCCGGTATCGAGCAGCAACGTAAAGTTCGGGTGGTTCACTTCCTTGTGAAAGCGGAGCATGTCGTCGCCCGTGCTGGTGAGGCCGCTGTGATTCTGCAGCGCGACCGGCATGCCAGCCTCCGCTCCATACTCGGCGGACTTGCGAAGCGCGTCGACGCCGCGGCGAAAGGCTTCCTCCTGCTTATCCGGTGAAGGCGCGGAACCGACGAAGACGCGCAAAACGGGCGCGCCGAGAAACATGCCTACATCGGTCGCGACGCGCGCCTTCTCAAGCTCCTTCGGAATCGCCTCCGCGGAACGCCCAAACTCGGTGGTGACGCAGAGGCTCGAAACCGTGAGCCCCAGATCCAGGCACTTGCGGCGGAGCTGCTTCAGATAGGCGCGGTCCGTCGACTTGAGGTGATTGAAATGGACGTCGACGCCGTCGAAGTTGTGCGCGCGCAGGGTGTCGATGATCTTTTCGAGATCCATTTTACCGCTGGAGAAAGAGTTCTTGTAGCTGAGGGAAAGGCAACTTAATCGCTTCATCGCACAGGCATCATAGCGCAAATCGGGCGGCGGGTGCGATAGGATGGAATCAGCCGTGCTTAGCGCGATTCGAGAGCAAATCGAGACGATCTTCCGCGAGGACCCCGCCGCGAAGAGCACGGTCGAGATCCTACTTTGCTATCCCGGATTGCACGCGATCCTCTGGCACCGGCTGGCGCACAAGCTCTACAAGATGAACGTCCCGCTGCTGCCGCGGCTGATTTCCCAGTTCAGCCGGCTGCTGACGGGCATCGAGATTCATCCGGGCGCGAAGATCGGGAGACGGTTTTTCATCGACCATGGAATGGGCGTGGTCATCGGGGAAACATCGGATATCGGCGACGACGTGCTGCTGTATCAGGGCGTGACGCTCGGCGGCACGGGGCACGAACGGGGGAAGCGCCACCCGACCCTCGGCAACCGGGTCGTGGTTGGAACGGGCGCGAAGGTGCTCGGCGGCATCACGATCGGCAGCGACGTGAAGATCGGCGCGGGTTCCGTCGTGGTGCATTCCGTGCCCGATCACTGCACGGTTGTGGGAGTCCCTGGGCGAATTGTGCGGACGCGCGGGGAGGCTTCGGGTCCGCTTGAACATGGACAACTGCCCGATCCGGAGATGCAGGCGATACAGGAGCTTTCACAGCGCGTAAGTGAGCTTGAAGCGCTCGTGCGGCAGCTGGCTCCCGAAGGCGCGCGGCGAAACTGATCATGGCGGAGCGCCTGACATCCGGACTATCATAGTGGGTCAATGCGGATCGAAAATAAACGCGGAAACTACTCGTTCTTGAAGGGAATTGCGCCTTATTCGGCGGGGGCTGTCGCAGCGCCCGATTATGAGATCGAGCACGCCCGGTTTCGCTCGCCTCTCCCGCTCCGCGCGGGATTTGACGAGGTGGCGCGACACCTCCAAGCGCTTGGCCGGCCGAAGCAGGCCCTCTGCGGCATGGAATTGCGCTCACCAAAGCCATTCACTTTTCAGGGGTTCGCGGACTTCAACGGCGGCTACGTGGACGTGTTGAAAAAATGGGACGTGCTGCTCGACGGGCTGAATCCCGTGGCGCGCACCAACGTCGCGCCGGAACTGGAAGCCCCCGCCGAGCCGAGTCTTTACGGTTTTTCGTACACGGTGCCTTCAAAGGGCGCGCCGCCATCGTTCGTGGTGGCCGGCGCCGGTGAATTGCCGGAGGGATCGCTCGATCCGAAGGACGTCGTGCGGCGCGGCGACACGTCACCCGACGGGCTTGCCGCGAAGGCGCGTTTCGTGATGGACCTGATGGAGGGACGGCTGCACGATTTGGGCGCGGGCTGGCCGGACGTCACGGCCGCGGAAATCTACTGCGTCCATTCCGTGTGTTCTTTCCTGCGGAAAGAGGTGCTGGCGCGCATGGGCGCGGCGTCGCTGCATGGCGCGATTTGGCATTTCGCGCGGCCTCCGATCGTGACGATCGAGTACGAGATGGACCTGCGCGGATGCCGCCGGGAATTCGTGCTCTAGCGCTCGCCGTGTTGTGCGCGCGCCTCGCCGCGCCGCAGGCGGGAAAGCCGATCCCCGAGTTCCTGCATGGGGACGAGTGCCTGTTTTGCCACCGCAACGACATCGGAAATCAATGGCAGAATAACCGCCACGCACTCACCGTGCGCCAGCGCGAAGACGCGCCGGAGTTGGAGGGATCGCTCGATGGCAAGGGCTTTGCGGCCGAAGTCGAGTACTTCCTCGGAAGCCGCGCGAGCATCCGCTTCCTGCGCAAGCAGGGCTACGGTAAGTTCTCGATGCGGACCGCGGACGCCTGGGATACAACAACGTTCGGAGAACGCTGCGCCGGATGCCACTCGACCGGCGTGGATTCCCGGTCGAAGACGTTCGCCGCATTCGGCCTCGATTGCTACGTGTGCCACGGAGACGCGACGCTTGACCACACGAAGAACACCTCATTGATGTTGCTTTCGAAGAAGCGGCGGAGCGACGCAAAAATCGTGACATCGATTTGCGCGCAGTGCCACTTGCGGGGAGGGAAGTCGCGGTCGACAGGCTTGCCTTACGCGAACAATTTCACGGCCGGCGAGGATTTGTTCGAAGACTACGAAGCCGGCTTCGCGAAGGCGGACGAAGCGGCGATGCCCGCGGGCGAGCGGCATGTCTACCGGAACGTCCGCGACGTGTTACGGGAGGGGCTGGAAACAACGTGCCTCTCTTGCCATCGCGTGCATTCGCCGCCGGGGAACAGACATCGGCTTGTGCTGACGTCGCCCGCCTGCGGGGATTGCCACGATTCCAGCGGTCCGAAACGAGCGGTGAAGCCGTACAAGGTGAAGCACAACGCGGTGTGCGAGTATTGACCGGAATGCGTCAGGCTTGCGTCTGTCCGGACTTTGGCCAATCGATCGGTTCCACCTTCCGGATGACGAAGGCGTAAACGAACGCGGCAACGCCAAGGGACACGGTCGCGGCGACAAACGCAAGGTGGAAGATTCCGGTCTTCTGAACAATCCAGCCGGTGAGGATGGGTGCGGCGACGCCGCCGAGGTTGCCGAAGCCGTTCTGAAGCCCGGTCCACTTGCCGGCTGCCGGTCCCGCGAGAGTCTGGCTGATGGCCCACGCGTTCGAAGTATACATTCCGCACGCAAGGCAGGCGGCGATCAGCAGAGCCATCGACACGCCGGCGTCCTGGGCGATGGCGGCGGGGAGAAGCAGCATTCCGCCGAGCAGTCCGCCGACGGCGATCCGCTTACGGACCTTGGTGGTCGAGTAGCCGCTTATGATCAGGCGGTCGGAAAGCCAGCCGAAGATAACGGAAACAATTGCGATGCCCCAGAACGGAATGGATGCCATCACGGACATGCGCTCCATGGAAAAATGGCGCTCGTTTACGAGGTAGGAGGGAAGCCACGTGAGCAGAAAATAGTAGGCGTAATTGAAGCAGAATAGTCCGCCGCATGCGGCAATGGCCTCGGGGCGGCGGAGGATGTCGCGCATGGTGGGTCCGCCTGCCGCCGTCTTCCCCATGAAACCGCCGGTGCCGCGCTTAGGAGCCGCCTGGAACCAGGGCCAGAGCCATAGCATGGTGACGAGGCCGAAGCCGATAAAAAACGCGCGCCATCCGAACCGCGCGATGATCAGACCGCCGAGCAGGGTGCCGATGGCGGGACCGGCCTTGGTTCCGGCGTCCACGAGCGCGTTGAGGAAGCCGCGCCGGTGCTCGGGAAAGTACTCCGTCAGGATCTTCGAGTAGGCGGGGTAGGCGATGGATTCGCCCGCGCCGAGCACGAGACGCAGCGCGAAGAGAGACCAAAAGCTATTTGCGAACCCGGTGGCTACGGTTGCCGCGGACCACAGAAGGAATCCGTAGCCGTAGACGCGGGCGACGTCGAAGCGGTCGACGACCCAGCCGGCGATCACCTGGCAGGTGGAATAAGTGAAGAAAAATCCGGCCAGCAGCAGTCCCATGCGGGCAGGCTCGATGCCCAGCTCCGGCATGAGAGCGGGCGCGGCGATGGAAAGGTTGCCCCGGTCGATATAGTTGATCCAAACCGAAATGAGCAGGAGGATCAGAACGCGCGACTGCGCTTTTTCGAGGGTTCCGTGGGTCTTGGTCAAGGTTTGAATTATAAACCAATGCGGGGTGACGCCGCCCGCCCGGAACGCGTGTCGTATACTGAACGAAGAATTGGAGATCGTCACGAGACGTTGCGTCCTTTTCGGTTCGCCGATGAGACGGTAAATTAAGCAGCGACGTTGGCGCCGCACGAAGAATGGGACGGCATCCGTCTGAGAGGTTCGCTCCGGCATTGGCCTTCGCGGCGATGGCGGCCGGTCTGCAACCGGAACCGGCCGCACTTATTCCCTTGTACCGGCAGGCCCTTGTCGAGCGCGAAAACCGGTATGGGCCGCGGCACCCGAAAACCGCGCGGAGTGCGTCGGACCTCGGGTTATTTCTTCGGGCGCAGGGCGATCTTGCCGGCGCGGCGCCGCTGCTAATGCGAGCCCTCGAAATCGACGAGAGCGTCCTTGGTCCGGACCACGCCGCGACCGGATCCGACATCGAGAATCTGGCCTCAGTTCTACCTCTATCGCAGGCGGCGCCGCTCTACCGCCGCGCCGCGGAGCATCCGGATGCCGCTGTCGCGGCGCGAAACCTGGCGAAACTTGCGGCAATGCAGAAGTCCCCGGCGCTCTATCGAAAGGCGCTGGCGAAAGAGGAGGAGGCGTCCGGTCCTGGCCATCCGCGCGTCGCGGTGCGATTGAACGATCTCGCGCTTGCCTTGGAACCGGCCGAGGCCGAACCACTGCTGAGGCGCGCGCGTACGATTCAGGAGAAAGGGCTGGGCAGGCAGCATCCCGAGACTGCCGTGACGTTGAGCAATCTTGCGAACGTTCTGCTTGCAACCGGCAGGGTTGCGGAGGCGGAAACGATGCAGCGGCGCGCGCTTTCGATACTTGAAGACACGCTTGGCCCCGAGAACGCCAGGGTAGCGACCAGCGCGAGTAACCTGGCCGACGTTCTGCGCGCCAAGCGGGATTATGCGGGCGCGGGCAGATATTACAGAAAGGCGCTCGCCATCGACGAGAGAGTCTACGGATCGAATCACCCTGAAGTCGCGGCCGACCGTGAGAACCTGGCAAGCCTGCTTGAGGAAATCAAGGCCGCCGCGAAGTAGACGCGGCAGGCTTCAACGGATTGCCGGAGTAGATTCCAATCCAGTGGTTCGCAAAGCGGAGGGCTGGGCGTCCCTCCACGGACAGCGGCACAACGGCAGGCATGTGACAGCCGGCACACGACTGCGCCGCGACAGCGGTCCGGTGTTTCGGCTTCGCGTGACACCCAATGCAGCGGCGGTTGTAGGACGCGGCATCGCGGCTGAGCTCCGCGTGGGCGGGGTGGCAGGTCAGGCACGAGAGCGCACCCTTACTGTTGCGGAAGCAGGAGCTCTGGCTCAAGTAAAGCGGCTGATGGCGCGCGTTCCACGGGTTCGACCAATCGGTATCGCCACCGGCCGCGGCGGGTTTGCGATGGCACGCGCCGCAGGCGTCGTTCAATTCGGAGGCCGATAGACGCTTTGGATTCTTGATAGGCCGTTGCGTCGTAGCGTGCTCAACCCCGGGCCCGTGGCAGGATTCGCACTGCACTCCCAGTTCGGAAGGCTCAATTCGCGATCCCGCCTCAAGTTTCAAGGGGCCTGTGCCGTGGCACTGGAAACAGCGGAAAATCGCGGCGTTGGGGTCGAAGGTGCGGTATCGCTCGCCCTCCGGTGAGCGGTGCCCGGGAGTGAGCGCCATGGACTTCGTGGCCGTGTAGTAGCTCAACCCGTGCTCGAGGTAGTGATCCTCGCCGGCCTGACTGACGTAGGTGATTGCCTGCACGCCCGCGCCGAAGGCCCATTCGCCGGGCTTGCGATCCGAGCGCGAGAGCGCGTTTGCATGGCCCGTTTTCGCGTGGCTGGCGAATTGGGCTTCGTGACAGTCCCGGCACGCCTCGCTTCCAGCGTACCGACTTCCGGCGTACTGACCCCAAGCCAAGCGGGCCAGTAGCGCCAGGAAGCAGAAACGCAAGGCTACCAGATCAAGCGGCCGCTGAACTGGATCTGACGGCCGTAGATGCCGGCGCGCTGCGTGGTGATCTTGCCGAAATTCGGCGAAGTGACGCCCAGATCCGGATTGTTACCAGTGAAAGCGTTGAGCAGGTTGTACGCCTCCCCTCGAAGCTCGAACTTCAGCCTGTTCTCGGGCAGGATCGCGAAATCCTTGGAAAGCGTCGTGTCCATGTTTACAAAACGCGGTCCCTTCAGACCGTCGTACTGAACGGGGTTGGTGCGGCGCGTGAACGGCGTCAATTGCCTGATCTTCGAGGTATCGAACCACTGGCCGCTTGTGGGGTTGCTCAAGGTCGGGTCGCCATCCACAATCACGCCGCCCAGCCTCAGGAAAACGCCCGTGTTATAGCTGAAAAGACCGCTTGTGGACCAGCCGCCTAAGACTGCGTCCACCAACCGGTTGCCGCCGTGGAGGAACTTGCGGCCCTTTCCGAACGGCAACTCATAAATGGCGGCTCCCGTGACCCGCTGCCGCGCGTTGGTGGCAGGCTGCCAGGTGAACGTGTTCGTAAAATTGTCCACGTTGTCGTAGAACTCCTGGTTTCTTTCGCGGTTGTAATTGTAGCCGACCACGAAATTAAACCCATTCACAAACGGACGCTGGAACTGCATCTGGAGCGAGCGGTAGCGGTTGCCCACCGCTCCGCGCAGGGTTTCGGTGAGCGCGCCGTACTGTGGATAGGGGCGGAGCAACTCGCTAACTGAGATCTGGGACTGCGTTCGCAACTGTCCTGGGAATTTGTCTCTGGGCAGGATATTGAGGAACGGATTCGGAACCGCCTGCGTCACCGCGTTACCTACTCTAAAGCCGATGCGCGGGTCGATCTGATTCACATCATACGGGTACGGCGAATTGTGGCCCTGGTTCATGAAAAATGTGATGTCGGCCAGGATGCGCCCCGGCAACTGGCGCTGCAGGCTGACGTTGATGCGGTCGTTGACGCCCGGCGTGAAGTTCTGCTGATACCAAGTGGTGGGAGCGCCGAGGTTCGTGTAGCGGCCAAAGGTCTTGCCGGTCACGGGAACCAGGCCTCCCGGGAACGGATCGGAGAGACGCTGCTGCGGGATTCCCTGTAAAGGATCGAGCGCGGTGCTGGTCGCATCGAAACCCGGATACGGCACGCTGCCCAGAATATTGAGACCGTCGGTGAGAGTGGACGGCACGATATACCGCGCGAAGCCCACGCGCAGCGCCGTACTGTTGTTGATTCGCCATGCCAGGCCGACGCGGGGCATGAACAATGCTTTCGGGGCATTCCACGAACCGCGATTGTTGCTGTCGGCGAACACCCAGGCGCCGTTGTAGATGGGCGCCGAGGTTCGGAGCGCGGTCGCCGCAGCCGGCAATACCGGAGCCTGGCTCTGGAATTCCGGGATCGCGTTCGTCAAATCGAGGTAACGCGAAAGCCTGTCCTCGGTATCGCGCATCGGCGTGTAGTACTCGTAGCGCAGCCCGAGATTCAGCGTCACGTTCGGCGTCAACTTGAAGTCGTCGTGAACGAAGAGTCCCATGAAATCCACGCGGGGACGCTGGATCGGAATCGAGCTGATGGTGGAGGCGCCGTCAAGCGCTCCCAGCAGGAAAGTCGCCCAGGCATCTCCCCGCAGAGCGGTGTTGGGAGCGTTGTAAGTGTCCGCGGTGAGATTCGGGCGGAAATCGAAACTCATCGGGCGCGGCCGCGAAGCATTCACGTTTTCGCGGCGATATTCGCCGCCTACCTTTACGTAATGCTTGCCGGCATTCTTGGACATTTTCGATTCGAGGTTGTAGGAGTTCGGCTCCTGAAACCAATACCCGGTCTTTCCGAGGGTTGTGACCGATCCGGCGCGAACGGTAATGCCGGGATAGTAGATGTCCGGCAGGTCGGCGAGATAGGGCTTGTACCAACCGTTTCCCGGCCAGAACTTTTCGAGATCCGCTTCTTTCAGCGTGGAGGAAGGCTCGCCGAACGAATCCACAATCGAATTGTATGCGCCGCGCACGTTGATCACGGTAGAGGCGTTGAGAGTATAGACGGCGTCGCCGGAGAAGCTGATGGAGTGGCGCTTCGAACCGTCGACGGGCTGCGACAGGGCGCCGCCCGTGAAGTCGTCCCACTTGGTGTACGTTTTGAACTGGTTATACCGGCCGAATACCTTCAGCCTGTCGCTGATATTCCAGTCCACGCGGTCGGAAAAATTCCAATACTTGAACCGGTTCGCGTAGCCCGTTACGAAGTTGTTGACTTGGGTAGGGCCGGTGCCGAGGGTGTTCGGCTTCCACAGATCGCCGATGACCTTTCTTGAAGTGGGGTCGATGCGGGTACTCGGAATCACATTTCCGGCAAATGGCTGCCGGGTCACGACGCTGCCGTTGGTCACCGTCGTGTACGGATCGAAGATCGTCCGCTGCGCACCCTGCGTGTTGAGAGACTTCGAGAAATCGCCTGTGCGCTCCAGATCCGTCGGAAGGGTGTTCAGCACGGCCAGCGGCTGGATGGTGCGCCATCCTTCGTACGCGAAAAAATTGAACAGCTTGTTCTTCTTGATCGGACTGCCGCTTGTCGCGCCCCAGGTGCTTTGGCGCGTGAGGTTCTTGGCGAAGGTCGTGCGATCCGCGAGCGCGTTGAGCACAGGATTCCGTCCGAGAAAATACGCCGTTCCGTGGAAGGCGTTTGTGCCGGACTTCATCTGCATGCTGATGACTCCGCCGGCGCTGTGTCCGAACTCCGCATCCACCGCGTTCTGCTGCAGGTTGACTTCCTGCACCGCATCCATGGGAGGCGTGTAGCTCGACTTCTGCGTAGTCATCGCGGGCGAGCCGTCCAGAATGATATCGTTCTTCGTGTTCGTGTTGCCGCCGACGTCGAACTGAGAGGCCGCCCAGTGATGGAACGGGCTTTGTTCGGCCGCCGACCGCACCACTACCGCCGGATTCATCGCGACCAGGAGGTAAGGGTTACGCGAGATCACGGGCAGCGAGTTCGCCATCTTCATGTCGAGCGTCAGCGCCATGGTGGTCGTGTTGAAGTTGACCGCAACCGGGGCGGCTTCGACGGTGACCGATTCCCCGATGCTCCCAAGTTCCAATACCGCGTTCACCGTTACGTCGCCGCGGCTTTGCACGAGCACGTTATTCTGAACGAACTTGCGGAAGCCGGTCATTTCAACCGTTACGGAATAGGTTCCAGGCAGAACGAAATCGAACAGATATTGGCCGGCTTGGCCTGTGGGCTGGACAACCACAATGCCGGTCTGGGTGTTGCGCAACGTGACCTGCGCCCCCGCGACCATTGCCTGCGTGGAATCGGTGACTGCGCCCTGAACTCGGGCTCTTGCATCTTGCGCGTGTGCGGCGACCGCCACGAAGGCGAACGCCAACAGGACGCGGAAAGGCGATAAACGACGAAGTTTCATTGAACCCCCCCTCTGGAGTGATGCTCTAGACGGTATCACCATTCGACCGCTGGTGTCAAAGGAAATCTTGTCCACGCGCGCTCACTTAGGGTGTTCCAAACTTGCCGATTGAACTGTGGTAGCGGTGGGGCATGCCATCGTCGTTTGCGGCCGGCTACGGGCGCGGCGGAAGGCAGGGTCGAAAAACCACCCGCTCATGCCGGGTTACCCGCTGCAAGAGGTTCGCCTGCAACCTGATAGCCGAGCTTGCGGAGTTCCTTGATCATTCGGGCCGTGCGCGTGCGCTTCGACTTTGCACTTACCTCCGGACCCCGTTCCTCGTACCGCACCCCCTCATGCAAGATCTTCCATAGCAGCCGGCAAAGCCGGTGCGCGATCGCCCAGATCGCCCGCTTGTACCCTAGCGGGGCTTCGCCTCAGACCGACGAGGTATATTTCCGCGGGGTCTGAAGATCGGGCATAATCTGGGAGATGGCTCCGGTCGACAGTGGAGAACTGCAAGCAGTTCTCGCCAATGAGTTAGGCCGCCGAAGCGGCAGTCGATCCCGAGGGATCGGAGTCGTGCCGGAGCCAAAATGAGCTTACCACGATCGTTCGCCGAAGTTCTCAAAGAGCACGCGACGTTGGAGGTCGAGGGAATCGACTGCGCGATGAATGCCTTGGTGATCGGATCCATCAAGGCACTGGACGCAAACCGGTGGCCGAGATGAAACCGGAAGAAGCTGGCGACGCCCCCGGCCCGCTGCAATGCGGGTACGGCCGTAATTGAGATCAAGCGTGTTTCATTGGAGACCTCAACGGAACTCGTTGCCGAAGGAAAGGCCGAAGGAAAGCACAATCACCACCTGCATGCGCACCGCGGTGACGCGCGCGGTCGATCTGGCGTAAATCGGCTGTGCCGCTACTTTGGTGACACGGTCGTTCGCCACGGCTATACCGTTCGCTTTTGCCCGAACTCTCCCGCGTCGATTTCAGCAAGGGTCCAGGGGAGCCCGGTCGCGGGATTCAGCTCGAAGATAAATCGAGTCCGCTATAGACCCCGTGAACGAATTGGTCGCCGCCAGGCGCGAGGTAATCCGTCCCGCTCAGGCGCGCGATCGCTTGCAGCTTATCCACGCCGCCAGAGTCGGTTTTTGCGTAGGCGCGCACCTGGAGGGCGGCGATAACTCCTTGCGTCGCGGGAAGGGCTGGATAGAGGTACGTGTCCGACAGCGGAGCGGAGCCCGCGTTCATATAGCTTGTATCGTAGTCGAGGGCCCCGTTCAGGCGCGAGAAATGAGCCGAACCGCTATTCGGCGTCCATCCGGTGTTCGCGTCGTCGCCCGAGGGCGCGACGCTTGTGATCCGCGCGTCGCCCAGAAAGTTATTGTTCTGGGCGCCGGTTGTGTCGCAGATGTAGAGGTCGTCGAAGAGAACGATAGCGGTTAGGCCGCCGCCGACGCTCAAACGCTCGGAGGAAAACGAAATCCCGTTGCAGCTCCCCGATCCGAACGTCCCCGTCAGATTCGCTACCTGAACGCCGTCCACCAACACGATTGCAGTTCCCGGAGACCCGGGTGTTAGCTTCACTTCGATGTAACTGGCGAAGTGACTGAACGCGGCGGTCCCCACAAGGGCGTTAGCGGAGTCGTAGAATTTCAAGATGCCGGGCGCTTGATTCCTTACTCTCCGCATAGAGCGTCGATGAGGGGATGTCCGTCGTCATGGCGCACCCGACGATGACCGGACTCGAAGCGAGGAAGGTGTACCGCGCGAGTGTTGACGGGCCAGGGAAACTGCCGCTCACGAGCTTGAGAGCCTTTCCCGATCCGGTGCGTCCGGTGGCGAGAGAAATATTGGCGGTGTTCTGCAGGAACGCCGCTGTCATCGCTACGTCTGCAGCAACCGCAAAATCGTCGAATCCCTCAGCAAAAAGCAACACGGTACTCAGCCCAGTTCAGGATGTTCCTGGAATCGCGTCAGCTTATACCACAACGAAAGCGTGTATGCGATCCCTTTGCCCAGCGCACCAGCGATTCCGCAACCAAGTAAGGAAATTCCACGAAGTGCTGGGAGATCCTGGCATTTTCGTGTCGGGGATGATTGTCGATGGAGAATTTTGGCGGGAGAGAGGGAGGAATGGAGGAATTGGGCACGCGGCAGCATAGGGTTGATGT
>CAMDED010000143.1 GCA_945893365.1 Candidatus Sulfopaludibacter sp. SbA3
GTGCGCGGGGAGAGCTTCCAGCTTTCTCTAAAACCTCGGCAAACTTCCGCATCAACATCCGCAAACGCGACTGTTCCAGACAAATTAAGAAAGTCAAGAAAACGAACTCGAAGGCGGCGACACTTTGAAAGAGTGGATGGTCCCAAACCGCGACTCTCACAGTCCCCGATGAACTTCGTGAGGGCATATTCAATGGTGATTTTTATTCCTAGTTGTGGTTGTGGTTGGTCGGCAGGCTCGGTGCCTTTGCGCTCCCAGTGTGCCCGTAATTCTTCTGCGCGGTCCCAATCATGGGTCTTGAGCGTCCGCCGGATCTCAATTCCTTCTACAGTCCCCTGCACCCAGCAAGGGCACAAGCAAGTCGTTGAATAACGATTTTTTCGCTGTTTGCAGGTTCTAGCGTGGCGACGGTACAGAGTGAGTGGCACAATGCGCTCCTGTACAAATTATAGGACGCATGTCAAGCCTTTTCGATGTAAGTTGTTGATTCAAAATGGCGGTGAGGGTGGGATTCGAACCCACGGAACCCGTGAAGGTTCAACGGTTTTCGAGACCGCCCGATTCAACCGCTCTCGCACCTCACCGTGTCCTTACCAATCTACCACGACTGTGCCGTCCCTGGGAGATTCCCACGCGCGCCCCTGCGCGAGGCGTATGGACAAGGTAGGGGAGGGCGCGTCGCGTCATCGGCGCGCCGGCGGCCTTCTGCGTTGCCGTGAGCCGGGGCGCTACCATCCTCTCCGACGACGTTGCGCACCGAGGCGGGATGCGCGGCATCTATTTTCGTTTCGCTTGCGTTTTCCTTAGGACACGATACAATTAAGGTGTAGCACGAGCTGACGAAGTGGGCGAAAGCCCACTTTTTTGTTGGCCGGAGTTGTTTTCGCCTTATGAGCCAGGCCGGTGTAGTTGCACAAATCGAAGCCATCGCCGAACGGGTCGGTCAGTCGGAAGGCATCGAGATTGTCGCGGTGGAACTCAAAGGCGGTGGGCAGAGCCGGTTTCTGCGCATTTCCATCGACAAGCCGGAGGGCGTCACTCACGCGGACTGTGAACGAATTTCGCATGAGGTCGGGACCATTCTGGATGTCGAGGATCTGGTTCCCGGGCATTACACGCTCGAAGTGAGTTCGCCGGGCGTGGAGCGGCCTCTTTCAAAACCCGCCGATTTCGAGCGGTTTCGAGGCAAGAAGGCCCACATCGTGCTCCGCGAGCCGCTCGGCGACCGGAAAGTTTGGGATGGCACGCTCGGCGGTCTGGCGGACGGCTGCGTCGTGCTTGAAGTCTCTCCCGTAACAAAGCTCGTCAAGGGCCGCACGCCTCCGCCCTCGAAGCCCGGCGGAGTTACCATCAGGTTGCCGATCCAGCAGGTGGAAAGAGCGAACCTGAAGTTCGAGTGGTGACGTCTCCCGGCCGGATCGACTAGGAAGGAACACATTGGGAACCATCTATCAGTCTATCGAGATTCTCAGCAAGGAAAAGGGTATCGACCCGCGTATCGTCGTCGATGCCGTGAAGGACGCGTTGCTGGTCGCCGCCCGCAAACACTACCGTTCGAACGAAGAGTTCGCCGTGGAGTTGAACGAGCGCACGGGCGCAATCGACTTGTTCTCGGTGAAGAAAGTCGTTGAAAACGTGGAGTTCGCCTCGAAGGAGATCACTCTCGACGATGCACTGAGAATCGATCCGAATGCCGTCCAGGGTAGCGAGATCCGCTTCGCCAAGTCGACCGACATGCTGGGCCGTATCTCCGCCCAGACGGCGAAGCAGGTAATCTTTCAGAAGGTCCGCGAGGCCGAGCGGGACACGGTTTATCAGGAGTATTCGGGCAGAGTCGGCGAGATGGTGAACTGCACGGTGAAGCGGATCGACGGTTCGGACCTGATTCTCGACTTGGGCAAGACGGAAGCCCGCCTGTCGCGCAAGGAACAATCCAGACTCGAGAGTTTCAGCGTCGGCGACCGGGTTCGCTGCGTGATCAAGATGGTGGACAAGTCGAGCAAGGGTCCTGGAGTGGAGGTTTCCCGGGCCGCTCCGGAGCTTGTGATGCGGCTTTTTGAGCAGGAAGTGCCGGAGATCTACGACAGCACGGTGATCATTAAGGGTTGCGCGCGCGAGGCCGGCGAGCGAACCAAGATCGCGGTTCAGAGCCGGGACCGCGACGTGGACAGCGTCGGCGCTTGCGTCGGAATGAAGGGCATGAGGGTGCAGTCGATCATCCGCGAGCTGCGAAGCGAGAAAATCGACATCATCGAATACGCCGAGGATCCGGTGGTTTTTGCCACGCATGCGCTGAGCCCGGCGAAAATCAGCCGTGTGACGATACTGGATGGGCTCGCCAAGCACATGGAAGTCATTGTCGACGACTCCCAGCTCTCGCTTGCGATCGGCAAGAAAGGTCAAAACGTCCGGCTGGCGGCAAAGCTGCTCGGCTGGCGAATCGACATTAAGAGCGAGGAGGAAAAGCGCCAGGAAGTGGAATCGGCCATGGCTGCGCTGGTCGCTCCGGGAGCCCCGGTTTCCGCCTTGATCGACTATGGGCTTAGCGAGAAGCTGTCCGGGATGCTGGTTGAGGCCGGCGTTGGGACAGTCGAGAAACTGGGAGCGATGACTCCCGAACAGATTGAGGAAATCCGGGGAATCGAGCCGCAAATGGTCGAGTCCATTCAGGTGGCGGTAAATACGTACTATAGCCAGTACGAATCTCAGGGCGAGCCGAATGCCGGTTCGGCGGGGCCGGAGGTGTCGGGGGAACAGACGGTGGAGGCCCCCGAAACGGAAGGGGAAGTAACGGTTGAGGCGGCGGAAGCGGAAAATCCGGATGCGGAATCCGCTGAGTCTGCTACGATAAAGGACTCGGAGCAGCCACGGCCGGAAGGAGCGGCTGCGGAGCCGGGATTGTAAGTCCGGGCGCCCTAGCGCTGCAAGATTCGCTTTTCATATGAGTAAAATCCGTATCAACGAGCTGGCGAGGGAGATCGAAGTCAAGGCGCACTTGATTCTCGACATGCTGCCTTTGCTGGGAGTGACCGAGAAGAAGACACACTCCAGCTCGGTGGAAGACGATGTTGCAGAGAAGTTGAGGAAGCATTTCGGATTGAATCCGCCGGGGGCGGAAGACGCTCACGAAGCGCACGAGACGGGGGAAGAGTCCGGGCCCGCCGAATCGGCGGCGCTAGAGGTTTCGCACGCTCCAGCCGCAGCGGCGACGGCAGCCGCCGTTGCGGAGCCGGCTCCCGCGCCCGGCCCGAAGCCCGAACCGGTGATGCAGCGTCCGGCAATGCCGATTCGGCCGCCGCTGGCGTCTCCAGTTCAGGCCCCGGCGCCGGGCACTGTGCTTCGGCCCGCTCCGCCGGTCGCGCCGCCGGCGCCTCAGGCTGCCGCACCGCAAGCGGGCGCTCCGCCACCCAGTGCCGCTCCGGTGCAGGCGCCGGTTCCCGCGGCGGTCGCTCCCCCCGCGCCTCCGGTGGTTCCCGCAAGGCCCGTCGCGCCGCCGTTGGCGCGACCGGCGATTCCAGCCCGCCCCCTGCCGTCCGCGCCCAGACCGGGCCAGGTATTGTCCGGTCCCCGACAGCCTTTTCCGTCCGGACCCGCGGATGCCCCGCGCGTACCCGTGATGCCGCGTCCGCCGATGGCGCCTCGTTCCACGCCGGCGCCGCCGCAAGCGCCGGTAAGGGCCGCCGCGCCCGCTGAACCTGCTTCGGTTCCGGGCTTGGCACGGCCTCCGGCTCCACGGCCTCCACTCGCCGGACAGCCGGCCATGCGTCCGGTAGTTCCTCCACGGCCGGACCTTGCGGCCAGGCTGTCGCAGCCCCGGCTCGCTCCCGGACAGGCACAGAGTCCCCGGCTCGGTGTTCCGCTCAGAGCGGCGCCGGCGGCTCCAACACCCGGCCAGCCGATTTACAAAGGACCTATCCGGCCCGGCCAGCCAATGGTTACCCGTCCGGGTATCCGTCCCGGAGCCCCCGCGGCGAGGCCAGGGCCAAGCGGGGTGCGGCCGATGCATCCGACTTCCCGTGCGGGCGCGCGCCCGGAGCCGCCCGCGGCTCCGCCAACCGGTGAACAGCCCAGGCGCGCGGTGGGCCAGCGCGGCCGGCCGGATCGCGACCGCCAACGCGAGCAGGAAGAAAAGACGCTGCGGTATTCGCCCCGGCGGGATCAGCCTGCCGCGCCTCCTCCGGTGACTCGCGATATCACGATCTCCGAAGGTATAACGGTCAAGGAGCTTTGCGAGAAGTTGGACGTAAAGGCCGGTCTTGTGATCAAGAAGCTGGTCGATCGCGCGATTTTCGCCACCATCAATCAGACCCTCGACGGCAAGCTCGCGGCCGAGATCGCCCGCGAGTTCGGCGCCTCGACCAGCACGGTCAGCTTCGAGGAAGAAGCGATGTTCGACGTGGAGTTGGCGCAGGAGGAGAAGGACCAGATGAAGCGCGGTCCGGTGGTCACGATCATGGGACACGTCGACCATGGCAAGACCTCGCTGCTCGACGCCATCCGTCTGGCGCACGTCGCGGAAAAGGAAGCCGGCGGAATCACGCAGCACATCGGCGCCTATCAGGTCGAGAAGAACGGGCGGAAAATCGTCTTCATCGATACGCCCGGCCACGAAGCGTTCACCCGCATGCGTTCGCGCGGCGCGAAGGTTACAGACATCGTGGTGCTGGTGGTTTCGGCCGACGACGGCGTGATGCCGCAGACGCTTGAAGCCATCGATCACGCCCGCGCGGCGAAAGTTCCGATCGTGGTGGCGATCAACAAGATCGACAAACCTAACGCGCAGCCCGACCGCGTGAAACAGCAGCTCTCCGACCGTGGACTGCTAGCGGAGGATTGGGGCGGCGATGTCGTCATGGTTCCGGTTTCGGCGAGGCAGAAGACGAATCTGGACCTTCTACTGGAGATGATTCTGCTTGTGGCCGATTTGGGCGACCTCAGAGCCAATCCCAGCCGGCCGGCAATGGGCAGCGTTCTTGAAGCGAAGCTCGATCGCGGGCGTGGTCCGGTGGCAACCGTTCTGGTTCGCAACGGCACTCTGCGGGTAGGCGACTTCTTCATCTGCGGCGCGGTGTTCGGTAAAGTACGCGCCATGCTCGACGACCGCGGGCAGCCGATTCGCGAGGCCGAGCCATCGACGCCGGTCGAGGTGCTGGGTCTTGAGTCCCTGCCTGACGCCGGCGACTCTTTCCAGGTGGTTACCGACACGGCGAAGGCCAAGCAGATCGTTATGTACCGCGAGGCGAAGGCCCGCGACGTGGCTCTTTCGCGCAACACCCGGCTCACCCTCGAACAGCTGCACAAACAGATGGAGACCGGCGAGGTGAAGGAGTTGCCCATCATCCTGAAGGCGGATGTGGCCGGCTCGGCGGAAGTCATCAGCGATACGCTCCAGAAGCTGTCGAACGACAAGGTTCGCATCCGCGTGCTGCATTCGGGCGTCGGCGCGATAAACGAATCCGACGTCCTGCTGGCGTCGGCGTCGAATGCCATCGTGATCGGATTTAACGTCCGTCCCGAGCGTAATGCGGCGCAGGTGGCGGAGCAGGAGAAGGTCGAGATTCG
Source organism: Candidatus Sulfopaludibacter sp. SbA3 (assembly GCA_945893365.1). Classification (GTDB taxonomy): domain Bacteria; phylum Acidobacteriota; class Terriglobia; order Bryobacterales; family Bryobacteraceae; genus SYKU01. The sequence goes on from CAMDED010000143.1 coordinate 5,563, forward strand.
GCTCCACACCATCATTTACGCTCTCACCGATGAGATCAAGGGCGCGATGACCGGCATGCTTTCGCCGACGTTTCGGGAAATTTACCGCGGCAAGGCCGAGGTGCGCGATACGTTCCGCGTCACAAAGGTCGGCGTGGTCGCGGGATGTATCATCCAGGACGGCGCCATCGCCCGCGATTGTTCGATTCGCATCTTACGCGACAACGTGGTGGTTCACACCGGGAAGGTCGGTTCTCTGCGGCGGTTCAAAGACGACGTCCACGAAGTGAAGTTGGGCATGGAGTGCGGTATCACGATCGAAAATTACGGCGATGTGAAGCCGGGGGACATTTTGGAAGCCTTCGTTACAGAGAAGGTAGTTACCGAGGTTTTTGCGTAGCTTGCCGGTCATCGGCGTGCTTACGATGGAATTGCGGCTGGAAAACGCCCATTCGCTCAAGGACAAGCGGCACGCGGTAAAGAGCTTGAAAGACAGGCTTCGGGTCAAGTTTAACGTAGCCGTGGCGGAGATCGACTATCTGGATCTCTGGCAGCGGTCGGTAGTGGCGGCGGTTACGGTTTCGGCCGACCGCGTGCATGCCGAGAAGGTTCTGCGGTCGGTGGAAAAAGACGCCGTGGCCCTGCTTGGGCCGGAGCTGGTGGGCGTTTCGCTTGAGTGGCTCTGAATTGGTTGGCTCTGATAATGATGTGGGACAGGCTTCTTGGCCGCCCGTCTTCGTCCGGATGAGGCGACTTTAAGGTTTTAAGAGGTGGCTTTACGACGGGGTAGCTATGGATGAGCGGCGTTCCGCGCGGGTGTCCGAGGCAATGAGGGAGGAGTTGGCGGAGATCGTCGGCTTCGAGATGTCGGACCCGCGCCTTGCCATGGTGGATGTGGTTGGGGTCCATCTGGCGCCGGATTTGAAGCACGCCCATGTGATGGTGTCCTTTCGAGGGAGTGCGCCGGAAAAGGAACAGGTGATCGAGGCCCTAGATCGCGCGACGAACTTTTTGCGCCGCGAATTGGCGCGGCGGTTGAATTTGCGGCGAATGCCGGAATTGCATTTTGAAGCGGGCTTGTTGACCGCGTCGGGCGAACGCCTGGATCGGTTGTTGAAGCGGGCCAGGAAGACCCGCGGCCGTGAAGACTTTTCGTAGCCTCCGTGTTTTGCCGATTGTTTTGATCGCGGGGCAGACCTATCTCGCGGCAGCCGACAAGCTCCGCATGGAGAAGGCGGTGGATGCGATGGCGTCGGTCTTTTCCGTGATCGTGTACGGAGAGAACGAGACCAGGATGGAGGAGGCGCTCGACGCCGCGCTGGGGGAGGCGAGGCGGCTCGACCGGATGCTTTCGAACTACCGGTCCGATAGCGAGTGGAGCGCGGTGAACCGCTATGCCGCCGAGGCCCCGGTGAAGGTTTCACCCGAGCTATTCCGCCTGCTCTCCGCGTGCGTGGACTACAGCAGCCGGAGCGAGGGCGCTTTTGAGATTTCCGTCGGACCGTTGATGAAGACCTGGGGATTTTACAAGGGTACGGGTAACCTGCCCGCCCCGGCGGAAGTCAAGTCGAGTTTGGAGAAAGTGGGTTACCGGTATATTTCGCTCGACGCCGCCAATCAGACGGTCCGCTTTGCGAAGAAGGGCGTGGAACTCGATCCGGGCGGCATCGGCAAAGGATACGCAGTCGACCGGATGGCGGAAATATTGAAGGGCAAGGGCGTCGAAACCGCGCTGATTTCAGGCGGCGGAAGCAGTATCTATGCAATGGGCGCGCCTCCGGGCGAATCCGGCTGGAACGTCAAGGTCCGCGATCCGCGCGACGAGACGAAGACCGCAATCGAGGTTTTTTTGAAGAATGAATCGATGTCCACCTCAGGCAGTTACGAGAAGTTCTTCATGGCCGAGGGCAGGATGTATAGCCATATTATGGACCCCCGGACCGGGTATCCGGCCGAGGGAATGATTGCCGTTTCCGTAATCGCTCCGAAAACGCTCGATAGCGAAGCGTGGACGAAGCCGGTATTTATCCTGGGCCGGAAGTGGGCGGCCCAACACATTCCCAAAGGGTTTCGCGCGGTGGTCTGTGAAGACAAACCAAGCGGAGGATCGGACCAGCCATGCGCGTGGCTCCAATGAATAGCCGTTTTCTAGACGCCTGCCGCCGGCGGGCGACCGATGTTAGGCCCGTGTGGTTCATGCGGCAGGCCGGCCGCTACCTGCGCCAGTACCGCGAGATTCGCTCGAAACACGGGATCCTCGAGATGTGCAAACGTCCGGATCTTGCCGCGGCCGTGACGCTGCAACCCGTCGAGATTCTGGACGTCGACGCGGCCATTATTTTCGCGGACCTGCTGCTTCCGGTGGAACCGATGGGGCTGAAGCTCAAGTTCATCGCGGGCGAGGGACCGATGATCGAGAATCCCATCCGGCTCGCCGCCGACGTGGATTCGCTCTCGACGGCGAATACGGACGATCTCGGCTACGTCGGCGAGTCCATCCAGATGGTGGTGCGGGCGCTTGCCGGGAAAGTCCCGGTAATCGGATTCGTGGGCGCGCCCTATACGCTCGCGAGCTACATGATCGAGGGCGGCGCGTCGCGAAACTACCTCCGCACGAAGCAGATGATGTACTCGAACGAAACCCTGTGGCGGCGGCTGATGGGCAAGATCGTCGACGTGGTGGCGCCGTTCGCGGCGGCTCAGGTGGCGGCGGGCGCGCGGGCCATTCAAGTATTCGACAGTTGGGCGGGATCGATGTCGCCGGACGACTACGTCCGCTTTGCCGCGCCTTACTCGCGGGCGTTGATCGAGCGCATTCGTTCCACGGGCGTGCCGGTAATTCACTTCGGTACGGGCGCCGCGGGCTTCTTCCGCGAGCTGCATGCCGCGGGCGGAGATGTGATGGGGGTCGACTGGCGCGTCAACATCGATCAAGCCTGGATGGATATCAGCTACCGCTCCGCCGTTCAGGGAAATCTCGATCCGGCCGTTCTATTCGCCCCGCTTCCGGAACTCAAGATGCGTGTCGCCGAGATGCTGAAGCGCACCGGAACGAGGCCGGGACACATCTTCAACCTTGGGCACGGAATTCTGCCGGAGACGCCGGTGGAGAACGTCAAGGCGGTTGTCGAGCTCGTACGCGAGTTCAAGCCGTAGCGGAGTGTGTGAAGAAAATCCAGGTGGCCGCGGATCGACACGGATGAACGCGGATAGGCGGCGTACGTGACCGGGTTTCCGGGCGCTTATCCTCGGCAACAACTCTCTTACGTTCGTGGCGCGGCGAGGGACTGTGAACGTGGTGAGGTGGCGTTCGCCGCGAAGCCGGAAGCCGGAAACCCGCAATGAAGAGCGCGATTGTCGTGGGCGGAGGCATCTCCGGCCTCTCCACTGCCTACTACCTGGCGAAAGCCGGCGTCCGCGCGACGCTGATCGATTCCGCGGATCGCCTGGGCGGCGTCATGCGCACGGAACGGGTGCAGGGTTGCGTGATCGAGGCTGGTCCGGACAGCTTCATCTCCGCCAAGCCTTGGGCATTGGACTTGATTCGCGACCTTGGTCTGGAGCACGAGGTTATCGGCTCGAACGATCGCCTTAGAAAGACGTACATCCAGCGCGGCGGGCGCCTCGTTCCGATGCCGGATGGATTGCAGTTGATGGTCCCGACTCGCATCCTGCCGATGGTTTCGACGGATCTCCTCGGCTGGGGCACGAAGATCCGGATGGGCCTGGAGTGGTTCCGCGGGCCCGGCGAAACGCCCGCCGGCGACCGCTCCGTTTCCGAGTTCCTCCGCGACCACTATGGCCGTGAAGCGGTTGACTATCTGGCTGAGCCCCTGCTCGCGGGGGTTTATGGCGGCGATCCGGACAGGCTCAGCGCGGAGAGCGTCCTGCCCCGGTTCGTGGAGCTCGAAACGAAATACGGCAGCCTTACGAAAGGCGTTCTGCGCACTCGCGGCCCGGCGAGCGGCCAGCCGTTGTTTCGTACCATGCGGGACGGATTCGGGTCGCTTGTGAGCGCTCTGGAGAGGGCGATCGAGGGGAAAGTAAGAGTGGTGCGGGGTTCGGTGGATGCGCTTGAGCGCACGGCGAGCGGCTGGCGCGCGCGGTGCGGCGGCAGCTCGATCGAAGCCCGCTACGCCGTTCTTGCCTGCCGCGCCTACCAGGCGGGAGCGCTCGTGAACGGTCGCCTGGCGGAGTTGCTTCAGGAGATTCCGTACAACGCTTCCATGACGCTCGCGCTCGGCTACAAGCGCGCGGGTTTCGGGCATCCGCTCAACGGGTTTGGGTTTCTGTGTCCGAAGCGCGAGCGAGGCAGGCTGGTCGCTTGCACGTGGGTGGGGACGAAGTTCGCGCACCGCGTGCCCGAAGACATGGTTCTGCTCCGCTGCTTCCTCGGTGGCGGATCGATGAGCGACAGCGACGGCGTCATCGTGGCGGCGGTGCGCGAAGAGCTGCGCGCAATCATGGGAGTAACCGAGGAGCCGGCATTTTCGCGCATCTTCCGCTGGCCGCGCTCGATGGCGCAATATGAAGTTGGGCACAAGGCGAGGATCGCGGAAATCGAGGCGTGCCTGGAACCGCTCGACGGCCTGTTGCTCGCGGGCAACGCGTACTACGGAATCGGCGTTCCGGATTGCGTGCGAATGGGCAAGCAGGCGGCGGAGCGCGTTGCCGCCGGGGCCGGCCCGACAGTCCCGGAGGCCGGTCCCACTCACTAACGACGGAGCCCAGCGCCTCGCGCAGGGAGAACCGGGGTCGCGCTCGTATGGTTGTAATAGCCATACCTGTATGGCAAGATTGGATGCATGAAGAAGACCTTCAACATCGATGACGAACTCTTCAAAGAGGCGAAAGAGGCGTGCGGCGCAACAACGGATACGGAGACCGTGCATTTGGGACTTCAGGCCCTGGTGCGTCATGCGGCCTACCAGCGCCTTCGGGCCCTGCTCGGATCGGAGCCCGACGCGAGCGACGTCCCCAGGCGTCGTGAAAGGCCATTGCCGAAACGAAGGGCTGGCTGATGGTCCTGGTGGACACTTCCGTGTGGATTCGGGGCCTTGCGAAAAGACCGCCCTACGCGGCCGAGTTGGACAGACTGCTTAGTCTCGATGCGGTAACCGGGCACGAGTTGGTTTATGGAGAGCTCCTCATTGGGGACCGGGGAGGCCGCGGGAAACTCCTGGCCACTTACGTGAGGATGCGTCAAGCAGGCATGGTCCCTCACCGTGACGTCGTCGCGTTCGTCCGCGATCGCGGCTTACATGGCCGAGGCGTCGGGTGGGTGGACGTGCATCTTCTGGCGTCCGCCCTTGCGGGGCGATTGCGGCTATGGACGGCCGACGCACGCTTCTCGGAGGTTGCGGAAGAGCTTGGTATCGCTTACAAGTCGCCACGCCCGGCCCATGGTTGAGGTCGAGGATGATCGAGCGCGCCATGGAAGCCGGAGGACGCGGACATCAAAGGGAAGGTCCCCTCGAAGGCGCGAAAGAACGGCATACCGGTGGCTTTGTCGTCGCCAGACCGTCTCCACGCAAGACGGCCGCAATCGACGTTCTTTTCTCCACGCGCAAACGCTCCCCTTAGCGCGCCCGGAAATACGATTACACCTGCATGGACATGGTACGCAAGTCTTGATGAGTACGGAACTGGGCACGGTTAGCCATAATACCGGGCGTTGAAACGTGGAGTTCAAAAGCCCTGGGGATCGCCCTACTTGGCGGGCGGCGGTTCCCTGAAGGCCCGCTCGACGATATCCTGAGGATCGGTCGAAACCGGGTGGTCCCGCCATAGCCAGCGCATCATCTCCGGCATAATCGCGCCGCCCTGCTTCTGGCCGTGCCTGCCGATGCCCCAACTGTAATTCAGATCGTAGCCCTTTTCCGTCAGCGCTTTCATCAGCCGCACGTTCTGAAGGAACCAGTCGCGCGTCTCGTCGTAGGCGCCGCCGCGGCCTTGTCCGCGGTTGTCGTTCCGCCCGTCTTGGAGGAAGATCCGGATGGGCTTTTTCTCGCTCTTCCGGACGATCTCGGGATACACATGCCCACCGCGCAGATTCGTGAAGCTGCCGACGATGCTGAGGACCTTGCGGAACTGGTTCGGACGCTCCCATGCCACCGTAAACGCCGCGATCGCGCCCGAGCTCGCGCCGCCGATCCCACGGCGTTCGGGATCCCGCGAGATGTTGTAATCCTTGTAGAGCGCGGGAAGCAGCTCGTCGACAATGACGCGGGCATAACGGTCGTCGAGCGAATTGTACTCCGTGGGTCGGTTCGTGCTGCGGTCTCCCCAGTCTCGCGGGGTCGGCTCAGGCTGATCGGGCCGCCGGCCTGGGTTGATGAACACCCCGATCATCACCGGGATCTCCCGGCGGTAGATCAGGTTGTCCATGACATTATGCGCCCGCGCGTCGCCTTCGGGGTTCATGAACGCCTGCCCGTCGTTGAAGACCATGAGGCTCGCGGCCGTCGACGGATCGTACTGAGCCGGCACATACACCCAGTAGGTGTGCGACGTGCCCGGGTAGGCTTCGCTCGGCAGGGCGAATGGTCCGCGAATCTGCCCTCTCGGCACTCCCTCCTGCGGGAGCGAATCGGGTCCGAGGCGGTAATGCATGTCCCGGTTTGGAGCTTGAGGCGTGGCTTGCGCCGCAGCCGGAGTTTGCGCAGTCGCACCGGCACGGATTCCAAGCGCAACAGCGATGCCGAAGGCGCACGTAAGCGTTCTTTTCATGCGTGATTCCTTTCCCTTGATGAACTTCTATGGGCCGGCGTGCGCCGCCAGATACTCGACGATCGACTGCGTCTCGCCGCCCTTCAAATTCGCGCCGCGCGCCACCATGGTGTCGACCATGGCAGCCCACCCTTTGCGGTCGCGGCGCACGACGGTGACCGCGTCGAGAGTGTGGCAGGCTGAGCCGCACGCTCGCTGGAGCACGATCTTCTCCGGCCCATCGGGCAGCGTAACCGGACGCGCCCGAGGAGCGGGAACCGCGGCGGCGGACTGCGGCGAAGACCGTGTCGCCGGTCCGTCGCCGAGCGCGAAAGCCATCAGACTGTCGCTCGGCGTGCCGCCAAAGTAGCCTCCTCCGCCACCGGCCATGATCGCCACGTATTGTTTGCCGTTCTTGCCGAGATAAGTGATCGGAATCGTGTGGCCGTTGGCGTCGATCGGCTGGTCCCATAGAAGCCGTCCTGTCTTCGACTCGAACGCGCGAAAACGGCTGTCGTTCGTGGCAGCGATAAAAACCAATCCGCCGGCGGTGGCGATACTGCCGCCGAGACTCGGCGCGCCCGTGTTCTTCAGACCCTTTTCTTCGAGCCCGGGAATAGTGCCGAGCGGGGTTCGCCAGGCGATATCCCCCGTGCGGGTGTTTACCGCGACCAGTTCGCCGAACGGCGGGTTGGTGCACGGCGTGCGCGTGTCGCGATTCCAAAAACGCGCGTAGGTCCCGTAGGCGGACGTTCGCGCATACGTCACCGCGCCGGTATTCGGATTCGTCCGCTTCTCCATGTGGCCCCATTGGCCGAGGTTGTTGACGTTTGTGAACAGAAGCCCGAGCGAGGGATCGGCCGACACGCCGCCCCATCCGCCGCCGCCGAGAGTGCTTGGAAACATCAGCACGTTCCGGTCGAGCGGGAGGGGCGTGTAGAGCTCGACAATGGTCATCCCATTCCGTTCGAAAAGGTCGCGGCAAAACGCCGCGTGCTCGGGAGTCAGGTTGTAGATTTCCTCTTTCGTGAACGCGATGCGCGAGAGCGGCGGCGGTTTCAGCGGGAAGGGCTGCGTGGCGGACGTCATTTCACCCGGGACCGCGCTCTGCGGCACGGCGCGCTCCTCCATCCCGTAGAGCGGCTCGCCGGTCACGCGATTAAAGGCAAACAGAATTCCCATCTTCGTGATCTGCGCTACCGCGGGGACGGTGCGTCCGTTGCGAACGGCTTCAAACAGCACGGGAGCGGCGGCCGGATCGAAGTCCCAAAGGTCGTGGTGCACCAACTGTTGATGCCACTTCCGCTTGCCCGTCTCGACGTCGAGCGCGACGAGGGAATTGCCATACACGTTGTCGCCGTGACGGTCCGCGCCGTAGAAGTCGCTCGTAGGCGACCCGAGCGGAACGTAGAGGATGCCGCGTTCCACGTCGATCGTGAGAAATCCCCAGGCGTTGGTTCCGGAGCGGTTCTTCCAGCCGCCCGGCGGCCAGGTATCGTTGCCGAATTCACCGGGCCGCGGCACTGTATGGAAGGTCCAGACGAGCTTGCCCGTGCGCGCGTCCCAGGCGCGGATGTCGCCATATGCGCCAACGCTGGGATTCCCTTCGCCGTTCGAGCTTCCCGTAATCACAATGTTCTTGTGGACGGTCGGAGGCGACTGGAGCGAGAGCCGAACCTCGCCGAGATCGTCGGCCACGCCTTGCCGCAGGTCAAGCAGCCCTTCATTGGCGAATCCGGGGGCGGGCTTGCCTGTGATGGCGTCGATCGCGATCATGCCGCCCTTCACTCCGGCGAAGACGCGGGGATGAGTGAGCCTGTCGCCGGGCCAGTACGCAAGTCCGCGCAACGCCACCTGGGTGGCTTCGTAGTGCCAGATCTGCTTGCCGGTTTCGGGTTCGACCGCGAAGAGACCGTTCGCGGCGGCGAGATACATCACGCCGCTCACGACGACGGGGATCCCCTCGGAACCGGGCTTGCCCGTGTGGAAGGTCCATGCCGGTTGGAGGCGCGCCACGTTCGCCGCGGTGATCTGCTTCAAGGGCGAGAAGCGCCTTGCACCGGGATCGTGCCCGAACATTGGCCAATCGGTCTGCGCGACGGCGGACGCGAGCGCGATTAGAGCGAGGAAGGGAACCTGTCGAAACGGCATGTGGGAAAGACTCAGTATATCCCCGATCACGAGCTGTTTTGGTGGGATTGTCGCACGGGACGGCACAGTGGACTTAGCGTGGCCGTCTGGGCGCGGATTTTGACGCCGTTCGCTTCCTGCGAGGCGACTTGTCGGGAGGCATCGGGGCGCCGCGGCCCCCCCTTCGACTCCTCTCGCTCCGTTCTCTTGCTTTGGTTCGTCCATTTCAGGCATACTGACGCGATACGGAACCTATTTTAGGGAGGCATACATGCATCACGGAGACATATCGAGCAGCGCGGACACCGTCGGAATCGCCGTTGTGAACTACAAAATGCCGCGCTTGCACACCAAAACCGAAGTCCTGGACAACTGTCGTTCCATTGCCCGCATGATCGAAGGCATCAAGCTGGGATTGCCTGGAATGGACCTGATCGTCTTCCCCGAGTACAGTACTCACGGCATCATGTACGACCGTGGCGAGATGCTGGAAACAGCCGCGACCATCCCAGGAGAGGAGACGGAAATTTTCGCTGAAGCTTGCCGCAAGGCGCGCACCTGGGGAGTATTCTCGCTAACGGGTGAGCGCCATGAGAATCACCCTGTCAAAGCCCCGTACAATAGCCTCATCCTCATCAACGACCGCGGCGCGATCGTGCAAAAATATCGGAAGATCCTGCCCTGGTGTCCGATCGAGGGTTGGTATCCGGGAAATTGCACCTACGTCTCGGAAGGTCCCAAGGGCCTCAAGATCAGCCTTATCATCTGCGACGACGGCAACTATCCCGAGATCTGGAGGGATTGCGCGATGAAGGGCGCCGAGCTCATCGTGCGTTGTCAGGGTTATATGTACCCTGCCAAGGAACAGCAGATCATGGTCGCCAAGGCCATGGCTTGGATGAACAATGTTTATGTCGCGGTCGCCAATGCGGCGGGCTTCGATGGCGTTTACTCCTACTTCGGCCACTCCGCCATTGTCGGATTCGACGGACGCACCCTTGGTGAGTGCGGAGAGGAAGAAAACGGGATTCAGTACGCAGCCCTCTCAAAGTCTTTGATCCGCGACTTCCGAGCCAATGCCCAGTCCCAGAACCACCTGTTCAAGCTCCTCCATCGCGGATATACGGGTGTGATCCAATCCGGCGACGGCGATAAGGGCGTGGCCGAGTGCCCGTTTGAATTTTATCGCCAATGGGTGAACAGGCCCGCCGAGGCGCAGCGGGGGGCGGAAGCCATCACGCGTACGGCTATCGGGACCGCCGAGTGTCCGATCGAAGGAATTCCCGCGGAGGCGGGCGCCCTCAAGTAGCTCGGCGGAGCCGCCACATCGGGAAAATGGTACGAGCGTTTGGTTCTATGTGCCTGGATCGATCCGGGTCAGTCAACTTCCCGCCGGGGCACTCGGATTAGCCAAATCATGGAAGACGTCATCGGCTTCTACACGGGGACAACTCAGATGCGGAGCGCCTCTTTCACGGATGGGGCATACTCGAATTCGCAAGGTCGAAGGAGATTGTTCTTCGGTACCTGCCCAAACACGCCCGGACCGTGCCCCACTGCTACCACCGTTCCATCGGCAAATTTACAACAGTTATTTCGTGACGAGTCCTTAGTCCCGGGCCGACAGCCGCCCATCTTCCAGGCGCAATACAAGGCTTCGGCCGCCGGCTTTGAACAGCGCCGATCTGGCGTTGTTCGATAGGCTTGGGCCATCGGAGATCCATGGCCCAAAACGGGCGTTAGCGGTGATCGCGCCCCGAGGAACACCCAGCACGTGGATGATCTGCTCCGCCGAATACTGGGCGATCGTGGCGCCGTCCGGCGCGATCAAGGTCAGTGCATAGCCCGAGACCACGTTGATCCACTCATCCACGAGCAGCGTTTGGCCGCCGCCCGTAACCAGCGCGCGGCGCGGGCCATGATGATGGGGAAGTTCCCGCTTCCACAACACGGAACCGCTGGCGTTTTTCAATGTGGCCGCCGCCCTCGGCGTTCTCCAGCCATCCACGGCCGTCAGCGTAAGGATGAAGCCGCCGGACGCCGAAGCGAACCGCCGCTCCAGGGGCGGCAAGTCGATCCCGTCCGCGATGCCGGCGCCACTTCCTGTTTTCTGCACCGCCGTCAGGCCCCCGCAGGCCAGCCAGCCTGCCACCCCCATGAGCAGCAGCCACCTCACGCGCGACGCCGCCGCCGGATCAGGACCACAGCCAACATACCCGATCCAACGAGCGCCATGCTGAACGGCTCGGGAACGTCGGAGAGAAGCGAACTCCCACGCGCAATATTGATCTGTGCGGCGGAGATCTTGTCCAGTCCCAGTCCATCGGGATTGATGTCCGCCAGCGTAGCCGGCACGCTACGCACGTTGCCTGAAGCCATCAGTTGGTCGGCAACAGCCGAGTGATCCAAACCGAGGTTGTGCCCAAGTTCATGGGCGATCGTGTCGATCCGGCCCAGACCACCGTTGAAGGCCATAACGGTATCCATGGCTATCAGGAACCCGCCGGCCCCCAACCACCCCTCACCGTAGGCGCCGGCTATCGTGTGGACCAGGAACATATCGACTGTATTCGCGCTCGGCCCCCCGGATCCGTAGGCGCTATGGAGGTCGGCGAAGCCGTCGCCGTCATCGCTTTCGTTAATATTGCTGAAATGAGTGCTATTGATCTGCCCTACGAAGTTAAATCCGACGCTGATCCCCGCCTGACTCCAAATCTTGTTGGTCTCATTTGCGAAATAGGCGTTGCCTCCGGGGCCTATGGACGCGCAATTGAAACCCGCGTCGTCGCAAAACTGATAAACCTGTAAGGTTACAGTCTTGGTAATCGGCGCGGCCGAGGCGCCTCCGGAGAGCAGCGTGGCCAAACCGAATGAGCCGATGAGTAATCCGCGGACAAGACGTGTGTGCACAGCGGTGCAACCGCCGAAAATGTTCATTTTCTCGATCGTTTTCCCTTGGATGCGCCTCGGCGCCTCCCCCAACTCGATGCTCCCGCGCGATTCCTCACCGTAACATGAAGATCGGCGGTTCCAGAACAAAACATGACGAAAGCGGTTATAGTACTTTCGGCGAACCCGCCGGCCCGGCCAGGCGCACGCCGCTGCAGGGCATGCCACAAGATAACCGTGGCACCTATGGTTCTGAACATGCCGAGGGTGGGGCAGGCCATCGTGGTTTGCATAGGCGTTAAAATAACGCTTCTACCAAAATGACCTCGGGTGCACACGATCGGTCTCGAACCCGCGTTTTGTTGCATTGCAACTTCCCAGAATCGGACTTGGGGACCTCCAGCACTGCAACCGCTCTTTCCGAGTGGCGCGTGATCCGACCGGAGTCGCGAATTCTCCTGACGACACGCCAGAACCGGAGCAGCAGATAGTTACGCGACTGCGTGAGATTCGGTCTCTGGACCCCGTGAGCACTGAGGTGTCACTGGCGCGAGGACGCCCCGAGACCCGCAGCCGCACAGTACCCTCGTCGCCCATTATGGGAATATCCGGTCTACTATCCTCTCAAATCGGGTTGACAAGTCATCGAAGGTGCTGAATGTTCTATTCGGCGCAGCCGAGAACTCCGCAACGAGCATTTCCCTGCGGGAAGCATCTAACTCGTTGTCGCGCCCGTAGACAAGATGAAACTCTGGCTTGATGAGCCCGGGGAAGCGTCGTGCAAAGAATGAGTGGTCTCTCGCGAGGAGCGCGTCCCATTGAAGTAGCTGCCCCTTCGCCTGGGTGAAATCGCTGTGAAATTGGAATTCCTGGCCCGTCGTAAATATGCGTTTAGTGGGGTGTCCTTTCGGCAAGCCTGCGTGACGGCATCTGACGCGCCCTGCTAAATTCATTCAGTCGCCGAGGTGCGGCTGAAAATGAAGCGTGAAAGCTCACCGATTCCAGAACCAATCGCGCAACTGCAACGCCAGTTGGAGCAGTTTCGTA
>CAMDED010000144.1 GCA_945893365.1 Candidatus Sulfopaludibacter sp. SbA3
AAACGCCTGGATTTCCTCCTGGCTCAACTTCTTCGCATTCCGCATCCTGATGATCACACCCCAGCATGCTTCAACTTCCCCCTTCAGGCTCATCTTGTATTGGAAACAGCCTTTCCTTCAGGCTCATCTTGTATTGGACAAGACTTGGACTTGGAGTTGCTATGCGGATCGGGGATACTTGAAGCTTCAGCCAAGGAGCGCACCCTGAATGACGAAACGAGGACCGTTGATTTTCCTCGCCATTGTACTGGCGTTGCTCCTGCCCAGCTTGGTAAGGATTGCCTGGCCGTTCCTCACCGCACTGATCCTGGCTTCCATTCTGGCCATTGTGATCAACCCGGCAAACGAATGGCTCAGCGCCCGAGTCCGTCCGCTCGGATTGGCCACATTCATCACCACTTTCGCGACCGTGTTTCTACTGGGAATCATCCTCGTTTTCACCGGTTTCGCCTTCACCCGTGAATTAAAAGCCACTTACAACGCGCTAAATCGGCGTTCTCTTGAGGAAGGCGGCTGGCCGGCTCTCGTCACGCACACCTCCGATCGCGTTGTCGACGCATTGGCTACTCGCCTGCCGCTCGACAAAGAAGCGATTCGGACGGAACTCCTCGACGGCATGAGGACCGTTACCGGCTACCTGCTAAACAATTTGGGCGCCGCCGCCGGTGGCGTGGTATCCGTTTTACTGACGGGTCTGCTCGTCACGATCTTTCTCTACTTCCTGCTCCGGCACGGCGAAGACTGGATCGGCCGCTTGAGGCTTCTGATTCCGCTCGAACCGCGTATCACCGCCAGCCTCTTCCAGACGGTGCATAACTCAGTTGTCGCGAACGTGAATGGAGTGGCCGCCGTCGCCGCGGGCCAGGGCCTGCTTCTCGGTTTGGGGTTCTGGGTTCTCGGAGTTCGGTCTCCGGTACTCTGGGGCGCAATCGGTGGACTGGCCTCCATCGTTCCGGTTGTCGGCGCTCCGCTCGTCTGGGTTCCGGCCGTAATCGCCTTTGCCGTCATGGGCTCCTATTGGAAAGCGCTGCTTTTGGGCCTCTGGTGCGCCCTCATCGTCGGTTCCGTCGACAACGTGCTGCGGCCGTTGGTGGTAGGCGCGCGCGACAAACTGCACCCGATGCTCGTCGCGCTTGCGGCAATCGGCGGCACGTACGCATTTGGAGTTCTGGGAATCCTCTTGGGCCCGCTGGTGGTTTCGCTCGCCGGAGCCCTTCTAAAGGAGATCCAAGAGTTGGCAGGCCGGGAGCGCGAATGAACCGCTATTTCGTCCGGTCGCGCCCGAAGTGCGGCTGATCGCGGGTGCCGTCAATCCGGATTTTCACTTGCGTCCCCGCGCCGTCCTTGGCGAAGAACGGGTCTACCGGCTTCAGCGCCCATCGCTTCCAGCCCCGCATGGTTTGAGATACCTTCGCCTGCAGCCGCAGCAGGCCGCGGAAGTCGATCTCCTCATTGTCGAAGGTGTACTTGCCGGCCAGAGCCATATCCGCGCCAGGGATGTTAAGGCGCAGCGTGGAGAATTCGATGACGCCGTTCGCCAGCCGGAAATTCCCCTTGAGGGCGGCTCGCACTTCGTCCACGGACTTGTCGCCCGGTTTCCCTTGCGCCCGGCTGCTCATCTCGTCGATCTTGTCCTGCACCGTTGGACTGGTAAAGTCGGCTTGCGGCAGCGCGAAGGAGCCGGAGAGCCGCAGCTTGTCGGCGTAATCGCCTTTTCCCGGCGGCCACTGAAGCTTGACTTTGAGATCGATCGGACCGCGAATCATCGGCTTGGGCCCCTTCATCGCCAACCGAACGAGGTCTTCAATGTGGCCCTCGCGAAAAACGACGTCAAGCGTCACCGTCTTGCCGGTTTCACCCTCGCCTCGGACCACCCCTCCGCGCACGACAAACTTCGTCCGGCCGAGCGTGGCCTCGACCGGCTGCAATAGAGTATTCCCATTTCCGCCGTCGATGATGGCGTGGTATTTGGTCTGAAGCGGCACCGGATTCCCGCTCATCGTGAGCCGGAAGTCGGGAGTGCGAGTCTCGCCGTCGGCGACGATGTTGTCGAGCGTCCCCGCGAACTTGCCCGTCGAATCCAGACGTCCGGCGATTCCCTTGAACACGCCCAGGTCGGCGTTCTCGAAGACGTATTCACCGTCTAGCGGCGTCTCGGCCGGGTTCTCCGCCACCCAGGGGCCGAAGCTGCCTTGGCTGCGAATCAGGCCGGGCGGCTTGGGGTTGGTGAGTTCGGCCGTGTAATGCAAGGCGACGCCGGAACCGGCCGATTCGAGTTTGAGCTTCCGGATGTCGAAATCCAGCGGAACCTTTTTCGGATCTTTGGGCAGAATGGAGAGTTTAGTGCCGTCCGCGATGATGGTATCGATGATCACGGATGGCGCCGCAGCCTTTCCCTCCGATGTCCGCTGCGTGTTTTGCCTTGTCCCTGGGGCCTTTGGGCCTTTTGGAGGCACGGTAATCCGCAGGCCTTCCAGCCGGACCATCGTCGCTCGCGCCGGGCCGTTCCAGAGCGAATACAACTCCACCTGAAACGTGACCTTGTTCATGACCAGCAGCGGCGGCCGGTCATGGCGATGTTTATGCCACAGTGAAATACGCTCGCCGGTCACCCGCGCTTGAGCGCCGCGTCCGCCGCGCAGCCACACTCCGAGCGGCGATCGAATGGGAAGGGAGACGCGGAGCGAACCGATTTCGACATCGCTGTCGAATCGCTTGCTCAGGTATTCCACCGTCTGGTCGCGGATAAAAGGTTCAATCCGACCGGAAAGCACGTGGGCGGCAATGGCAACTCCGACCAAGATCAGGAGCAGCGGGACCGAAATCCACAGTAACCATCTTCTTCGCCTGGACATGACAAATTGACTCTAGCATTTGGTGCGCCGTTTGCTCCCACGCCCGGCAACTGGCCGTCAAAACGGCGGGCGCGTTAGCAGACGATAGAGGAACCCCGCGGACTGGGCCGCGGCCGCATGCCCGTTGTGAGCGCGTTCCTTGAAAGAGCGACTCGACCCGGCGCTCTGCCGGGCAGGTACCGACGCACTTTGAAGCCAGCGCATCACAAGCGGGCGTGCGCCGGCCCGCGGTCAAGGCTGCCCGGCCGGCGCTAGATGGTTCTTCGATCGCGGGCTTCGTGCCGGCGGTCCGCGTTCCGGCCTCCGGACTTCCGTCTTCAAGAATCCGGAAGGCTACTGTTTCTTGTGATAGTGGCGCCCGCGGCGAGCGTATCCCCTATCCGCCGTTCCCACCGCGAGCGGCTGTTCCAGGCGGAACGTCAACAGGGACTCGACGGGAACCTTGACGGCCTTCCCGCGTGTCAGGACTTGGGTGCCCGCTCCCGCTCCCGCCCCTACCGCCGCGCCGATCGCCGCGCCTTTGCCTCCACCGGCGATCGCGCCAATGATAGCGCCGATCGCCGCACCGCCGCCGAGATACTCGGCGGTCCGCTTGTTCGCTCCGACGCTGTCTTTCTGTTCGCTGCTCAGGCGGCTCTCGTCCGCCGTAACCGCGTACCGCTGCCCGTTCGAGGTGATCGATTCCAGATCGAGCGTCAAATCCTTGTTCGACGCCTTGCGCACGATCAGCTCGGCGTTCGAGCCTTTGGCGATGGCAACGTTGCCGCTCGCATCCCTCACGTCCTCGTCCACGACGCCGGCGTACACCCGTCCGTCGCTCTTCTTGGCATCGATTGCTTCATTGGTCCGCACCGCGATGCTGGTCCCGGCGCCGATCGTTCTTACCTGGGCTCCGGCCAGTGTCGCCACAGCAAGCAATCCTAGTAGTCTTTTCATAATGAACTCCTTGTCCAGTACCTACTTCACGCGAACGGAGTACAGCATCTGCTGGAAGGCGCTCTCGTGACTTTGAAACTCGCGTTCCGGGGCGGTGAAAACGAAGAACACCAAGCCCTCGGGCCGCGGCAGGGTGACCAGCCAATTAGTCTCGCGGCCACCGCCCTGGACGGGCGAATCGCTTGAGAGATACGTCGAAAGCCCGCGCTGGCCGCCGATGTCGATGCCCCCTTGGCGGCGAAGCACCCGCATATTCGGGTTGGACTGGCGGAGTTCCTGGACCAGTTGGTCGGTGGCTTCTTCCGCAGGCATACCCGTGGCCTTCCCGAAGCCGGCCCCCTGCAATTGCCGGCCGTAGCGCGCCGAATGCGGCTCGTAGATGTTCACGAGAACGCCATACGCCAATGCCTGATTGCCGCCGCCGTCCTTCACCATGCCGCCGGGGGGCGCGATGGTCACTGCGTCGCCCTGCCCGTAGGCCTTCCAGTTGTCCGGGTAGTCCATGCGCAGCACGGAATTCTCAAAGGTCAGGGAGCGCTGCGGCGTTCCGGCGGGTAAGGCGGCGGCGCTCTGCTGTTGCTGGGTCTGGAGCTGGCTCGGGCGCGGCGCGGGCAGAGACTGGACGTAGCGCTTTATCCGGTCGAATTCCTGAGATCCGCTGTTCGAAATGCGTTGCGAGCCGCCGAGCCTGCCGGCTTCCTCATTTGCGCTCTCGATGCGGCGGTCCGGGTTGGGGTGGTCGCTGAAGAACGCGTTGCCGTTCCCGCCCTGGAGCTTCCCGAAAAACTGACTCATCCCCCGCGGGTCGAGGCCGGAATCGAAAAGGATCTGCGTGCCCATGAGATCGGCTTCGCTTTCCGCGTCGCGCGAATATTTGAGGAGCACGGAATTCACCGTAAATCCCGCGCCGAGCTGCGCCAAAGCGGCGCCCGTGGAGTTGTTCCCGAGCAAGCCGCCCAGGATGGCCAGCGGCATCTGCGCCGCGGATGCCTTGCTCGCCTGATTGGTGCCGTGCCGCAGCGCCACGTGCGAAGCTTCGTGCGCCATGACGCCGGCCAGTTGCGCTTCATTGTCGGCCGCTTCTATCACGCCGCGGTTGATGTAGATGGGTCCGCCGGGAAGCGCAAAAGCGTTGATCCCCCGGTCGTTGACGGTCTTGAAGACGTACGGATACTTGAAGCCGGGCGCATTCGCCGAAAGCCGTTGGCCAAGCTTGTTCAGGTAGCCGTCGACGCGCGTGTCGTTTAACATGAGCACTTGCCGCCCGACTTCGAGAGAGGCCTGCTGGCCTAGTTCGACGTCCTGCGCCGTCGAGAACATGTTCCAGCCGGGCTTCAACGCCGTGCGGCCGGCCCCGGCGTTCGGGACAACATTGCTGGGGCTGGCGTTGTAGGGGCTCGCGTTGCTGGGGCCGGCGTTGTTAGGGTTCACAGGGTTGCCGTAACCCGGGTTACCCCTCCCCTGGTTGCCCTTCCTATTGTTGAATCTCGCGTTCCCGCCCGAACCGCCACCCTGGCTATTGGCTATCCTGCGAAACGTGAACTGCTGGTTTGATTCGCCGTTGCGGTCGTAGATCTGAACGGGGGCTCCGTCCCGCGTGGCGCCGTCCGGGATGTCGAGCGTCCTGCCTTGCCGCGAAACGATGAGCGCACTGCCGTTCTTGCCGGCGTCGAAGCGCCACTGCTGCCTCGAACCGCCGGTAAAGCTAGCGGCCCTCAGGCGCGAGCTGTTGGCCGTTCCCGCGGTTTCGAGCGCTTTCCCGTTCATGGCGTTCCGCAAGGAAAAAAAGCCGGAGCCGGAGGCCTGGATATCCCATACCTGGTTATCCGTTCCGAGCGAGGAGAACTGGATCACGCTCGTCTGGTCGTTCCGGTCCAGGTCGAGCACCTTGCCGGATTTCAGATTGGCGATCTGGTAACGGCCCGGTCCGTTGAAACCGCCTTGCGCCGCTGCGTCATAGGGCAGGCATAAGCCCCACACGATTCCGGCCGTCACAGCGGCGAACCGCCTCGTTTTGCAAAATGAATTACTCAACAGACTGCCCATCATAGTGACCTCCCGGTCTGCTGCCTTGGGGCGCATCCTGCCGCCCGCCGGGGATGAACGGAACGTCACCCCTTCCTCTTCGAGCCGCGAATCGCTATATGACCCGGCGTCCCTGAATGACCCGGATCAGCACAACGACCACGGCGACGACCAGCAAAATGTGAATGAAGCCGGAGATCGTATAGGAGCTGACCATTCCCAGCGCCCACAACACCAGCAGAACTACAGCGATAGTCCAAAGCATCTCAATACCTCCTCCTCCAAAGAAAATTCGTCCACCAATCGAACCCACCGCTTGCAACTGAGGCAGCGGCCGCTATCCGGCGCTCACGAGCCGGAATCCGATGCCCATTACCCGGAGTAGACGGCCTCTCAGCCGCCTAATCGGTAGCTGGCTACCCCTGCCCACAATCCGAGAGCCTTCAACACCCAAATACAAACCGCAACCACAACGACGACATTCAGAATCGACTTGATGCTGGACGCCATGGGGATATACCTGTTCACCAGGTATAACGCCACGCCGACCACGATCAACCCAACGACGAGATTTATCAAAGGCATCTTTACTTGTACTCCTCGGAACTTAACTAGGAGCACTTGGCTGACCAATCGTCATACGGGGCCGGGCCATCGTGGATTGCGGCCTGCAAGCGTTGGGACCGCCATGGCCGAAGTCGGAGACTTGACCGCTTGGCGTCAGGTGACCAAATATGGTCGAAGAGTGCTTGCAGCGTAAACCGACGACGGTCTTGCAGCCGCTTCGATGACGCCCGCACCCACGAACAAGTGCTGACGGCGGAATTCAGGGTAACGCCGGTCCCAGCGCCACCGGCGACGGGTGCGGCTTCCCCAACTTGCTTCCCTGAACGTCACCGAACCCGCCCGATGTCGCCGGCTGCCCGATGCGCCCGTTCAGGTACAACCGGTCCAGGCACGCTACTTCCAGCGTGCCGTGTCCCTTCAGCAATCGGGTATACCCGGCACAGTCGAAATTTTGCGAAATACCGCGACTCTACACCGGCGGTTTGAGGTCGAAGGCGTCGCTTATATTTCGAGAGCGCCCGTGACGGCAGGCGCCCCGGCCGCACGACCCTTCCCTACGCGATGCGGAGCGATTCGAACTCCGGGATAACAGAAAACCGGGTCGCCGATGCGTGAATGGTTCCGCCGATCTGTTTTACGTTCTCTTCCTTCGTCTGCCCATTCGCGGCGGTCATCGCGATGTACGAGACTCTGGCCGGATCGAGACCCATGACGCGGCATGCAGTCGCGTCCACGGCTACGGGGTCGCTTCCCGCGACGAGCACCCCCGCGACTTTTCGCGTACCCTGAATCGGCCCGTTCCCTTCCATCCCCACAATTCCATCCACAAGGCAAAACTGACGTGGAAATGCAGTATGGAGGGCGGCAATGGATTCGTGAATGCCCGACCAGTGGAGGAGATTCTTCGGCCAGCCGTAAGCTCCTCCGGGGACCAGTCCGAACAGGTTCTTCATCGCGAGCGTCGCGCCCACCCAATGGTGTGTTTTCATTTTCGGCAGTGAAACCAGAAGGTCGCACCCGAGCGCCGTGTTCGGCAAGTACAGAGAATCCAGGCCGATGGCCGGTCTCGCGAGGCGGACCCGAGTCGCCTCGTCGAAGTTGAGATCCGTAAACAGCTTTTCGAAGCCGGGAATTTCATCCAGATAGCCCGCGGCGTCCGCCATGTCGAGCGATCCCCGGCGATGGCCCGAACCTTCGCCGATGCGGACGTTCGCCGCTCCCAGAGAGCGAAACGCCTCAAGCGCGGCGTGGACGACGCGCGGATGAGTATTTATCGGCGCATCCACGTTGAACTCCACCAGGTTCGGTTTCAGGAGAATTGTTTTTCCCTTCACAGCGACTCGATGCTCGATCACGATACGCCGCACTTCATCGAATAAACCCTGTCCGTAACCGGAAACGGGAGTGATCGACACGTGCGGATTCGGCTCCGATCGATCGGAATCGCGGACGGTCCTACGGCCGCACGCGGGGAGCGCCGCCGCGCCGATGGCGGCTAACCACGATCTGCGGTTAAAGCGGTTCCGTATCATTCGGTAAATACGTTTCTCCCGTCCTCGGCGGCTCGGGCGAGAACATGGAGGGCGGTATCGGTAATATCGCGGCCAGGAGCGGCTCTGTCCCGCGTAATGCCGCCTTCATTACCGCCTTCATTGCCGCCAGCCGGAACAGGGTAAGCGTGCGAGGCGAGCGCCAGCCGAAGCCATGCCCGCCCCTGGACCGAACGGCAATCGGGCAGCTCCCCCGCGGCGCGCCGCAAAGAGCGCTCTAGCGCCGCGCGCGGAACGCCCGTCAATCCAAGCAGCGCCGCTCCGGTAGTCTCCGGATAGGACTCGGCTTCGTATCCCAGCGGACGCGACGAACCATAATTCCATCCTCCGTCAAGGCATCGTCTAGCCATCAGAAAATCGCGGCCCAGCTGTACCCGTTCGTGAATGCGCCGGCCGATATGCGGAGGCTGCAAAGTCCGCGTCCTCTCGAGGGCGCGGATCGCCATGGCCGTTGGCGCCACCCAGGCCGCGGTCCCCGGATACCACGGCCAGCCTTCGAAACCACCGCGATCCTTAGTACCACTCGCGGAAAACAGCTGGAGGAGGCGAAAGGAGAGGCCGGTCTCTCTGCCGGACGTGTCGAGGAGCCAGCGCACGCTGGCGGTGGAAGGTTCTCCCGTCGAACATGTCAGGGCCAGCAGCGCCAGCAACGTTGGCCACGTCACGCTCCGATCGACGCGCGGGTTTGGCGGCCATCCTCCGTCGGGACGCAAGGCGCGCCGCAGCCAATCGGTCCCCGCGCGCACGGCGGGCGCATGCTCTCCCGGTTCCGTGAGCAGGGCCAGAAGAGCGAGCGCGGTTGGTTCAGTCCACGGTTCACGGCCATAGCCCCAGCCTCCGTCAGGCTGCTGCCGCGCCGCGACCCAGGACGGGCCGGGCCGGGACTCAGGCATATGCTTCCATGACCTTGCAAGACGGCCCGATCAAAACATTTTGCGCTTGCGCTTACGCATAAGGTAGGCCGCCAAAAGCGCGCCTGAAACCAGCCAAAGTATAATCAACGTGTCTGAATTCATCGCAAACTGACTCATGTTTAGCTCCTCGATTCAACCTCTATTTGACGTTCCGCAAAGCCGGCAACAGAACTCTCGCAATCTGCAAAAATGCGGGCCCCGCCACCACTAGCGCCATGGATGGCAGGATAAAGAAGAAAATGGGAAATACGAGCTTTACGCCCAGTTTTCCAGCCCTCTCTTCCGCCGCGAGCCTTCGGGACACGCGCATGAAATCCGCGTGCGTGCGCAACGCATCCGCGATATTGGTTCCAAACCGGTCTGTCTGAGCCAGCACCGCCACAAGTTTTCGCACTTCCGGCTCGCCTGTGCGCTCAGCGAGATTGTGCAAAGCGTCGATGCGGCGTTGTCCCGCGCGCATTTCAAGAGTGACGAGCGAGAATTCATCGGTCACATCCTTGTGCGTATTGCGAAGTTCCCGGGTTACCGTGACGAACGCCTGATCCATCCCGAGTCCCGACTCTACCGCGATAACCATCAGGTCCAATGCATCGGGCAACCCGATTCTCAACCTCCGTTGCCTCGCCGATACCATGCGTTCGAGGATCAGGTTGGGGACGAAGTATCCTCCGGAGGCGGCCGCGGCGTAAAGGGCGATTTTGACAAGAGTCCGCGCGTTTGCATGCGGAACCAGGAACAACGCCGCGGTCAAGGCAACGGCGCATATCGCAACTTTGATTCCGTAGTAAACGGTTACGGCTTTTTCAGACCGGAATCCGGCGGCGGTAAGGTAACGGCCGGCCAGCGTGGAGTCCGCTTCCGAGACCGGCACGGTGGCGCCGATCTGCTCGATAACACGCACCGCGGCCCGCGTTCCACCCTGCGCGCCCACGGGCTTTCGGGAATCCCGCTCCGGACTCAGCTGCTCAAAGAACCGCGCCGGGCTCACATACGCCCGGTACCCGTACAGAACGATTACGGAAGCGAGAATGAGAAAGAGGACCAGTGAAACCAGAGCAGCCATGAGTTCATACCTCGAAATCGACGATCTTCCGAATGCAGATATATCCCACGACTTGACCCGCTAGCGCTCCGAGTATCAAATACCTCCCAAGAGGGTCTCTTTGAAGCAGCGACAGGTACTCGGGCGAGGTCATCATCAGGAAGACGGCGATGCCTGCCGGCATCGCCGTCAGGACAAGTCCCGTCAGCCGCCCGTGAGCGCTCGTGGCGCGCACCTTGCTGCGAAGCGCGAAGCGCTCGCGAATGACGTGGGACAGCTTGAGCATCACCTCGCTGAGATTGCCACCCGTCTGTTTCTGCAGAGTCACGGCGGCGGCGAAGAACTGGACGTCGAGGAGCGGTACGCGCGATCCAAAGGCGTCGAGGACGTCCGGCAGCGGCGCGCCAAGATTATATTCGGCGCATACTTTTCTGAACTCCCTGCCGAGCGGGTCCGGCGATTCGTCCGCCATAATCTTGAGGCTCGTGCTGAAGGCGTGACCGGCGAGCATCGCGCGGCCCAGAAAATCGAGCGCATCGGGAAGTTGCTCTTCAAACTCCCTCAGGCGTTTCCGGCGTTTCGATAAAAGAAGAACCAGCGGAGCGAGGCCCATCGCGATGGCCATCCCAACGCCGCTCAGAGCCGGGTCGAGCAAGACGTGCAGACGCATCCCAAGAAGCGCGCCGAATACGGCCGAGACCCCCATGGCCGAAAGAACGGCTTTCGGACTCCACGAAAGCCCCGCCTGCCGAATCCACAGACCCAGTCTCTCACTGGGATTCACGCGCGCCAGAAACCCGCTAATCGCAATTTTCCCCGGCAACATAAGAATGGGGATTAGCGCCCTGGGAGTGGGCAAACTGGATTCGCGAAGAGCTCCGGCCATGGCAGCCCTCTGCCGACCCGCGAGATGGCGATTCAACAGCAGCGTGAATGCGAGCACCAGGCCGAACACAGGAACGAAGGTGAAAAGAAGGATCGCCAGCATAGTGTTCTCCTATCCGATTTCCACCGTAGTTTCGAAGACCGACTGTGGCAAGCCGAAGCCGGCCGCTTCGAGTTGCTCGTGAAACCTCGGTCTTATCCCGCACGGCTGGAAGCGCCCTGTCACCTTCCCTTCGCGATTCAGACCGGTTCGCTCAAACGTGAAAATGTCTTGCGTCGTGACGGTATCGCCCTCAACCCCCACGCACTCGGTAATCCGTATCACGCGGCGCGAACCGTCGCTGAGCCTCGCCATCTGGACGAACAGGTTTACGGCAGAGCTGATCTGCTGGCGAATGGCGCGGGGGCCGATGTTCGAGTTCGCCATGCCTACCATCACCTCCAGCCTTCCGATCGCGTCCCGTGGGCTGTTCGCGTGAATCGTGGTCAGCGAGCCGTCATGTCCGGTATTCATGGCCTGCAGCATGTCGATCGCCTCTTCACCGCGGACCTCGCCCACCACGATGCGGTCGGGTCTCATGCGCAGCGCGTTGATCACCAGCTGCCGTATTCCCACGGCGCCCTTGCCTTCGATGTTCGGAGAGCGGGCCTCCATGCGAGCTACGTGAACCTGGTGAAGCCGAAGCTCGGCGGTGTCTTCGATGGTCACGATTCGCTCCGATTCCGGTATGAATTCGCTCAACACGTTCAGCAGGGTCGTCTTGCCCGACCCGGTGCCGCCGGAGATTACGATATTCAACCGGGCCAGCACGGAGGCTCTGAGCAGATCGAGCATCTCCACGGTCATGGTGAGGTTCCGGATGAGATCCTCGGGCTTTAACGCGCTCATGCCGAACCGGCGGATGGAAAGCAGCGGCCCATCGACCGCGACCGGCGGGATCACGGCGTTCAGCCTGGAACCATCCGGTAGCCGCGCGTCGACCATCGGCGACGATTCGTCGATGCGGCGGCCGACGCGCGAAACGATCTTTTCGATGATGCGAAGCAGGTGCGCGTCGTCTCTGAACTGCACCGGACTCGCCATAAGTTTGCCGGCCCGTTCCACGTAAACAAGCCGCGGCGTCGTCACCAGGATGTCGCTGATGGTCGGATCCTGCAGGAGAGCTTCAAGCGGACCGAGCCCGAAGACTTCGTCCATTACTTCTCCGACCATGCGCGTCTTTTCAGCGGCGGTAAGCGGCCGGCGCTCCTCGTCGATCAACTGCAGGATCGCATCGCGAATCTCCGCCTGCTCGCGGTCCTGCCCGAGCGAAGAGAGGGCCTCGAGATTCACCCGTTCGATCAACCGCCGGTGCAGTGTGAACTTGAGATCCTGATACTCCTCCCGTTCCAAGTGAGGCGTAAAGAGCCGGTTGATCCAGCCGTTCTCCCGTGCGGCGTCGCGGTTTAAACCCGGTGCTGGAAACATCACGCTCTCGCGGCTCGCGCAAACAGTCCGAACCTGCGCTGCTTTTTCCCCGGTTGGCCGGTTAGCTTGGAGGCGATCGCCGCGATCTGTTTGCCCAGCAGCGTACCCGATGAAACCAGTCCATTTTGCGAATAACCGGCCGAAATGGCCTCGGCGTCTTCGGAAAGGGCTGCGTAAACGGGAAATTCGATCATTTTTTCAAGTTCTCCAACGCTCACATCCTGGCGCCTGGGCATGTAGTTCACGATGAGACGCAGGCGATCGGCGGCGCAGCCGCCGTTGAGAAGCGTCCGTAACGTCTTGCGCGCGCGGTGGAGCGCTGGAATATCCATGGTCGTGACAAGGCAGGTGCAATCGATATCGGCCATCGCGGCAATATTGAAGCGCGTCGCTCCCCGGCCGAGGTCCACCACGGTAAAATCGTATTCCGAGCGCACGAACCGGAAGAAACGCGCCGATTGGTGAGGGTCGGGCGCGGCCCGGCCGCTCACGTCGGGAGCGCTGAGAACGCTGATGCCGTGCGGACCGATTGCGGCAAACGCCTGCCACATGCTGCGGTCGAGGCGCTGGGCGTTTTCGAGCGCGTCCGTCACGCTATATTGTGATTTCGTCTTGAGGAGAAAAGCGATGACGCCGAGTTCCGGATCGAAGTCGGCCAACAGGACGGACTTCCCGCACGAGCGCTGCACTTCCGCGGCGATGTGGCAGGCAATGGTCGTCGCGCCGCATCCCCCCTTCACAGAGAGAAAGCCGAGCGTCTTTCCCGTCGGCCGCCTGATCCCGTCGCGATCCTGAAGCAAGCGTTCAAGCGACTTCGCGGCATTGATGTCGAAGGGCGGATAGATGAACTCGGAGGCGCCCGCGCGCATGGCCTCCAGAATAGCTTCCGGATCCGGACTGGGATGAATTATCACGACGGCGGGAGTGCCGCCGGCCGATCGCAGCGATTCGACTACCTGATTGAGCGGACCCCACAGCCGGGAGGAACTGAAAGACGGGAGAACAAGACGTTAGCCATGTTGCGCACGTCACCAACGGCATCGTCCAAGTGGTCCTCCGCCAGCGCGACCAGTTTCTTCCGCGGAGGAATCGACTTTTCCACGAGCTGCCGCCGATCCAGGGGCTGCGGATTTCCGCCCGGTCCCGTAGGTCGCCGCGAAACCGATACCATAGCCGGAACAACCGGGCTACAATCGCCAACGCGGCCCCGCAAAACTGCTGTGGCGAGGGGCTGCGCGCGTAGTCGGCGATCCCCGGAATGTTCCTCTTCAGATGCGCCCGGCACAGCTGCATGGCGCCGGAATGGTACGTCAGATAAACCGCCCACCGGTCACTGCAGAGGATTCCGCGGAAAACCGTGCCCAGCAAGGACACCGGCACTTCGGAGCTGACTGCTTCGCCACCAGCCCCCAGATCCAGCGTTTGTCGCCGTTGGTCCGCCAACCCGTCTCATCCATATTCAGGGCTTCGCTGGGAGACTGCTCCTGCAGTTCCGCCACAGGATGCTAACCGTGGTACGGCGGTAACGGTACACAAGGTACATTCTTCTATTGGTACGGTGGGAAAGAAACTCGTAACGTTACGCCGGGTTGTCAAGACAGTGACCGGAAGAACCGGGTTCGCAATAGGGGTGAGCCGGATGGGTGATAAGTGTTTCCGTTTGATCGTGGTGATGTTCGTTGTCCTGGCGTGCGGATTTTCGCAGATCCCGGAGCAGCCGGAAGCGGACGCGCGGGATGAAGCGCCAGCGCTCCCGGACCACACCGAATGCCTGTTCTTCGGGCCTCAGCGCGAGCGCCTCCTTAAGACGGGTGTGGCTGAGAAGGAGACCGTGGTCTTCGCCCTCGGCAGTCTTACGGAAGGCGTGGCTACGCGGCTCGCTTTCGTGCCCGGCGGCAGCCGTACCGACGCGAGCCGGAAATACGAGAAGCTATCGACGATAGACCGGTATCTGTTCGCCGACATGCAGGCCAACGGCGCCGCGCCCGCCGATCCTACCAACGATTTCGAGTTCATCCGGCGCGCCACTCTCGATATTACCGGCCGTATTCCCACTCCGGGACGCGTCATCAGCTTCACGTCCAACGCCTCGCCCGGCAAACGCGCGACGCTTATCGACGAACTACTGGCTTCACCGGAGTATACCGATAAGTGGACCATGTATTTCGGCGACCTCTACACCAACCGCGCGGGCCAGGGCGCTGTAGGAATTCCACGCTTCAACGAAGGCCGGAACGCGTTCCACGCGTGGATTCGCGCGGCCGTCGCCGCAAACAAGCCTTATAACCAGATGGCGGCGGATCTCATTTCGGCCAAGGGCTCGAACAGTTTCCAGCAAGGCGAGCTCAACTGGATGGTGGGCGGCGTCGTGACCGGAGGCCCGCAACAGGACATTTGGGATGCGCAGACCGCCGTCACGATGGAAACCTTTCTTGGATTGGGCCATGTGAACTGCGTGCTTTGTCACAACGGGCGCGGCCACCTCGACTCGCTCAGCTTATGGGGAAAGAGCGCGACCCGCGCGCAGGCCTGGGGCTTGGCGTCGTTCATGTCGCACGCCGCCGTGGTTACGGTCCGCGAGGCGAACGTCGCCAATCAGCACTATGCCGTTGAGGACGACACGCGCTACCGCACCGACTACGCGCTGAACACGACCACCGGGAACCGCCCCACGCGCGCCCCCATCGGGACCCAGCGCACCGTCCCGCCCGTCTATTTCTTTAGCGGCGCGAAGCCCGCGGCCGGCGAGAACTATCGCGCCGCTTTCGCCAAGGTGGTTACATCGGACTTTCAGTTCGCGCGGGCGACGGTGAACTATCTCTGGAAAGAGTACTTCGGCCGGGGCATCGTCGACCCCGTGAATCAGTTTGACCCGGCGCGGCTCGATCCGGACAATCCGCCGCCGGAGCCATGGACGTTACAGCCTTCGAATGCGCGCCTTCTGAACGCTCTCGCGAAAGATTTCATCGACGGCGGCTACGATCTGAAAGCCTTGATGCGCCAGATCGCAAATTCGCAGGCCTATCAGCTTTCTTCGCGTTACAACGGGCAATGGAACCCGGCGTGGGAGAAGCTGTTCGCGCGAAAGTTCGTGCGGCGTCTTTGGGCGGAAGAGATTCACGACGCCATCGTGCAATCGAGCAACGTGAAGCCGAACTACGTCATTCGAGGCTTCACGGACCAGCCGGGTTTCGCTCCGGTATCCTTTGCGATGCAGTTTCCCGAAACGATTAATATGCCCGATGGAGGCGGCGCCGTCAGCCGGTTCCTGGACAGCTTCCTGCGCGGCAATCGCGATGAAGACGACCGGCGCCAGGAAGGCTCGCTTCTACAGGCGCTTGGCATGATGAACGACAACTTTGTGATGAGCCGCATCCGCGCCACTCCGGCCGCCGTGAGCCTGCTCGGGCAGAACATCAACCTTCCCGACGATCAACTGGTGAGTAACCTGTTTCTGGCTGTGCTTTCGCGCTTTCCGAACGACGCCGAGAGAGCCGCGGCGCTTGCGAGCCTCAAGACGGGCACGCGCGTCCAGAAAGCCGAGAATCTTCTCTGGTCGCTTTACAATAAGGTCGATTTTCTATTCAATTACTGAGGGACCGCACGATGAACGGACAGGAACAATTCGATCGCTTCACGTCGCGGCACCCGCGGCCTCACAGGGCGTTCTTCGACCGGCCCCACTGGACGCGGCGCGAGTTTTTCCAGTTGCCGGCGGCAGGCCTGACTGGCGCATACCTCGCCGGACGGGCGCGGGCGGCCGAATCGTCGCCGGGCGCCGCTGTTACCACGCAGAACAAGGCCAGGAACGTCATCTTCGTGCTGCTCGCCGGCGCGCCCAGCCACACCGATACCTTCGATTTCAAAGAAGTAGCCGGTGTTACGCCCGCGGACGTCATGAAGCCCGAAACCATAAGCGGAATCCGGTGGCCGTCGGGCATCCTGCCGAAACTAGCGGACCAGATTCCGAATATGGCCATCGTGCGGTCCATGCGTTCGTGGGCCCTGGTGCATTCGCTCGCCCAGACATGGACGCAGATCGGCCGCAATCCGGCCGCCGCCCAGGGCAACATCGCGCCCAACATGGGCAGCATCGTGGCCATTGAAAAGGATGCGGAGCGCTTGGCGAGTCAGGTGTTCCCCACGTTCCTCGCGCTGAATTCGAATGGCGCGGCGGGCCCTGGCTACCTTCCCGCCGTCTATGCCCCGTTCAAAGTGAACCCGGCGGTCGACCGCAACGGCGCGGGGACGGGCATCGGCAACACTACCAACGTGGATGGCGTGGCCCGCTTCGAAGACCGCTGGAGCCTGCTGCACTCGCTTGACGACCCGCTGCGCGTCAACTCGCCGCTTGGCCGGCCGCCGCAGGATTACGAGAGTTTTTACCGCGCCGCGCGTGGCATGATGTACAACCCCGTAGTAGACTCATCCTTCAAATTCACGGCAGCCGACAGCCAGAGATACGGAAGCAATAGCTTCGGCAACGCCTGCCTGGTTGCAAAGCAGGTGCTCGCCGCGAACCAGGGCACACGGTTTATTCAGATCACGCTGGGAGGCTGGGACATGCACCAGAATATCTATGCCGCGGCGCAACTGCCGCGGATGGCGAAGATCCTGGACGATGGCCTTGCGGCGCTGCTGTCCGACTTGAACTCAAACGGGCTCCTTTCGGAGACGCTGGTCGTGACCGCCGGCGAGTTCGGCCGCACTGTAGGCGCGCTATCGGCCGCGCAGGGACGCGACCACTTCCTGCAACAGTTCGCGATGTTCGCCGGAGCGGGAATCAAGGGCGGAAGGACGATCGGTTCGACCAACGCCACGGGAAGCGCCGCGGTGGAACGCGGCTGGTCCCGCGATCGGGATATCAAACCCGAAGACGTGGAAGCTACCATCTATTCGGCGCTCGGCATCAACTGGACGACGGTTCGATACGACGATCCTTTCGGACGCGGCTTCGAGTATGTGCCGGATTCGAAAGAAGACGTCTATGGGCCGATCAACGAGTTGTGGACATAGGAGCGTGTTGGAAATTGATCTACGATTAAAAACATTGCCGTTTACAAATGTTTGGATATCCTTTGATCCTGTAGTTGTGAGCAAGAGCTACCGAACGTGCGACCTTGATCGGCCGTATCTGCGGCCCCCTTCGTTGCAGGACTGGTTGCCGAGGAATCATCTGGCCCGGTTCATAGCGGAGCTGACCGATGGTGTGGACCTATCTAAGATCTACGGTTCTTATGGGCGGCGGGATGGGCGAGGGAAGGCGGCGCATCACCCGGCGATGATGGTGGCCATGTGTGAGACGCTTCCGGATTCCGCGATGCTGGACGCGGATGTTGAGGAACTACTCGATCTCGGCTGCATGGCTTCCATACAGGTTTTGTTGGCTTACGCCCGCGCACACGCTGGCAACGTCGAGGTGATGGAGCGTGAATGGAAAACCTCCGCGGTGCGTTTGAGTTCGATCATCCGGCCTGGCCCACTTCGATCATCTGATTTGGCCCCCCGAACATTTTTAGTTTGCCCCATTTCGACCGGTATTGTTCCTGCCGCCCCGACGGGAGTGGAGCCTGGCGACGCCCGTAGGGCGGCGCGCTTCAGGCGCAACGGACGCCGGGGTGGCAGGAACACGCGACCCGGGGCCCCATCTTCATCGTTTCTTCTGCCTCCTCTCCATCGTTCGCCGGAACCGGAACGATTCAGTTCCGGTTTCAATTATGTGAGCTCGATCCGTGACCCGATCCAGCAATGCCTTGCACAATCGCGGATTGGGAAACACCGTCGTCCATTCCGAAAAAGGCAGATTCGTCGTGATAATCAGAGCCGCTCTCTCAGCCCGCTCCGATACCACCTGAAATAGAAACTCCGCACCCACGTCCGCCAGTGGCACATAGCCGACCTCATCGAGCGCGATCAGCTCATACTTCTGCC
>CAMDED010000145.1 GCA_945893365.1 Candidatus Sulfopaludibacter sp. SbA3
CCAAACTCTTCGGCCGTTTCAATCGCGCCCACGTAGGTGGTGGAATCCGGATCGCGGACCGCGTAGTCCTCCTTGTCCCAAGTCCTCTGCGTGAACACACATCCCAGCTTTGCCTCCCGCGTGTGGGCGGGCTGCCCTTCCGTCTTGCCTTGCCGGCCGACGGTTTCCTTTTTCACGACAGGCACTCCCGTCCCATCCATTTGCACATACAGGAACGGAACCGGTTCTCCGACGATCATGGGCAGATCCAACTGCATGGCCCGCTGAATCTCCTCCTGCTCGCGCCCGGCGATATCTTCTCCAACCGCCTCCGCCGTTCGCTCCACGGCTTTGGTGGTCACCTCCAAACCGGCGAGTTGTTCCATCTGCTTACGGCCCTGATCGAAGGGGGCCTCCCTGGCCCACCGTCGCCAGCATCCGCCGTACGCCGGGAGAGGCTTCGCTGTTCTCCACATCCAGTGCGACGTCGGCGGGGAATTCGCCGTTACCGCAGTGCGGGCACAGGTATTATGGGCGCGATACTTCCACATGGCCCACTGCGGTGAGAACGGCTTGGAGCGCACCTCCTTGTAGACAGACTGGTGACCACAAGGACAAGGAAGGGTCCGCTGGTCGGCAGCCGGGGCTGCGAATTGCAGCAACTCGGTCAGCCCCGCGGCGCCGTCGTGGTGCATGGCGGAGCGCATAGCCATCTCGACGGCTTCCAAATCCAGTCGTCCCGTCTTGCGGCGGTCGCTGAAGATGACGCGCAGCAGTTGGTCTACTTCGCGCGTGATTGCCTGGTGGAGCGCTTCCCCGTCTTTTTTCCTGGGCCGACAGCAACCTGTGATGCCAGAACGCCTCGAGCTTCCGCCGCTGGCAACCGGCAAGCATCGCAGGCGACCATTCGAAGCCTTGCCTACGCCATGCTTCCAGATGGGTGTCTGGGCTCGGCGGCAGCACGCGGCTGGGTTACACCGCGTACGTGTCGCCGAGTGAGACATCCCAGAAGATCGTTTCGATCTGGGAGCCCGACTGATCGGCGAACGTGAACAGATAGTTCAGCCACGCCTCGGGCGGAAGCTTCACATCGCGATGGTCGGCCGCGGTATTGGACACAAATTCTCCCGGCGGCGTCCACCTGCGCCCGGCGCGTCGCTACCAACGGCTACCGGGACTGCCAGGAGGCCCTGAAGAAACCGGTCGCGGCGCATGAGTCGCTTCAGGGTCTCGCGAAGCAGTCTAGAACGTGAACCGCAGCGAGCCCTGCATACGGCGTTCAAAGCGCGCGGCCGTGACCTGTCCGAAGGCGGCGTTCACCTGGGCGCCCTGCGGATCGAAGCGCGCAATGTTGTTCACCGCGCTGAATTGCGTGTGATTGAGGATGTTGTAAAACTCCCAGCGGAATTGAATCTTGCGGCGCTCGCTTCCTATCGGGAAGTTCTTGAAAAACGACAGGTCATGGTTGGCAAAACCCGGGCCGCGGAACTTGACGTTTGAAAAGTCGCTTCCGATGTCGCCACGTCCGTTAGGCCGCTTAAAGACCGACGTGTCGAACCAGCGATAGAAGGTTCTCTCGCCGTGTGATAGCTGAGCCCGGCCCGTTTGCACCACTCCGCCGCCATCGCCGCCTCCGGTGAAATCGAAGTTGTCGGTGGTCTGCAGCACGACGTTTTGCGGGAAGCCGCTCGCAAATGTCGTGACGCCCGATAGCTGCCAGTTATCGAAGATCCATTTTGCAGGGCGGCCCGGAACGACCTTACTACCCTTCGGCAAATCCACCACGTAGCTCAGGTTCAGTACCTGAGTCTGATCGTTCGGGAGAAGCGTGCGTCTCAGCCGGGAGGGAATTTCCTGCGCCCAGCCGTTTACGAACGCCTTGGAGTATGTGTAGGATCCCGACAGCTCAACGCCGCCGATGAAGCGGCGGTTCAGCTGTACCTGTAACGAATCGTAACGGGTTGTGGTGGCGGGACCGGCGATGTTGATGTCCTGGTAGCCGATATAGCGGCGGAGGAAGACATCGGGCAAGGGTTGCGCGGGGTTGGCCGGGTCGGCATTCTCGGGACGGAACCGTGCGCCGTAAGGAATCTGGTTGAAGTTGTAGTTCTGCAGGTTGTGATGCGAGTTGTTGCCGACATAGGCGACATCGAGCACCGTGCCCTTGACGATCTCGCGCTGCACGCCCAACATGTACTGATACACCAGAGGCAGCTTCTGATCCCGGCGAGGGCCGGCGACGCTGATGGGCGTGGTTACGGACCCCGCATTCAAAAACTGGCTCATGTCGCTAAACAGGATGGATTTGTCAAAGCGGAATGCCGGTCCTCCGTCATAGGCCGCGTTGCCGCCAAAACTCGCCTGATGGAAGACGCCGAAGGAAGCCCGGACGGCGGTCTTTCCTGTGCCGAACGGATCCCAGGCGAGGCCGAGGCGCGGGTCGAACTGGAGCGGCAGCGCGTCGCGGAAGCCGCCGTAGCCCTTTACAAAGTCGGGATCGTTCTGAACCACTACGCCATTGAGCTTGCACGGCGAATTCGGAGTAATCGCGGTGGTGCAAACGTCGCCCGTTCCGGGTACGATCGCACCGATGTAAGTCTGTGGGAGAATTTCGCCCGTGAGCGGATTCACCGCCCGGCGGCCAGCCGCCGTCGCGACAGGCCGGTACAGAGTGGGCGTCTTCGTGGGATCGTAGCGTTCGAAGCTGAAGGCCGACGCCTCCGGGTTCGACTGCAGCGCCCAAGGACTCCAGTACACTCGCATCCCGATGTCCATCGTCAGGCGCCGGGTGACCTTCCAGGTGTCCTGCGCGAAGACCGCCCAGGTGTTCTTCCGCGCGAATTGCGCGGGCCGGCCCAAGCCCTCCGTGTATCTCTGGAAGTGGCCGATATAGGCGTTCGAAAACGCGTAGCCCGTGGTGAGCGGATCGTTGACGTCCTGACCAAATTCGAATTGGCCCGCGAAGATGCTGGACCGGGCTTGTCCGAAGCGGCTGCTTTCGCGGTAGCCGCCAAGCTTGAAAGAGTGCGCGCCTCGCGAGTAGGTGACGGTGTCGGTAATGGTCAGATTCGAATCCGCGCCAAACAATGGCATGCGGTTGTCATAGGCGATGCTGGCAGCGCTGAAGCTGGCGGGAATCCCGCCAAATGTTGCCTTGGGGATCACGTTGAGCGGGTTGAATTGTGGGACGAACTGCCCAAGCGAGGCCAATCCGCGGTTCTGGCGCTGCAACCGCTGCGTCTCGGTGACGTTCGGCGTCCGCCCATCCTCGGTGTCGATGAAGAACCCGATGAAGGCTTCGTTCACGAGCCGCGGGGTGATGATCTTGGTGTAGTTCATCGTCAGCTGGTCGGCGGTGAACTCGTAGTGCTGCCGCACTAAACCCCACGGCGACGATCCGCCTGCGATGTGATATCCGATCGTATCCGCATGCCACGTCGAGCCCTTGACGCTGATCGTATCGGTCTCCGTCGGGTGCAGGTCGAAGCGAAACAGATGCTGGTTTCGCGGACGGCCGAGACTCTCTTCCTGATAAAGGTAGTTGTATCCAACCCCGCTGAAGTTCGGGGCGGGGAAGATGTTCATGAGGGCCACGCCGTGCGGATTCGCGCGGGTGGGCGGAATGACGTTGTTCGCGAAAGGAAGGTTGCCGGCCGCCGGGTCCCGGACCACGATCTGACGGCCATTCAGATCGTTCGACTGGGAGAAGTTCCCCTGCCGCTCAAGCAGCGTCGGCATCGTCCAGCGTTCCAGGTTGACCGGCTCTTTGATCTGGTTGTTGTCGTAGGAATAGAAGAAAAACATCTTGTCGCCGCCGCGATTGATGACCGGGATCGGAACCTTCACGGGCCCGCCGATGGTTCCTCCCAGATTCTGGAACCGGTATAACTGCTTCGGCACTCCGGTGAGGTTGCGGAAGAAGGCGTTCGCGTTGAACATCTCGTGGCGTTTATACCAGTAGCCGGTTCCGTGGATCTCTTTCCCTCCGCCCTTGGTGATAATGTTGATCTGCGCTCCGCCGCTACGGCCGTATTCGGCGGTGTAGTTGCTCATTTGCACTTTCACCTCCGAAATTGCATCCATATTCACGGTGGCGCTGAAGACGCCGCCAGCTCCGCCGTCTCCACCGTTCACGCCATCGGTCATGATGGTGGTCAAGTTCGTGCCGAGTCCCTGGAAGTTCGGCATATTGGTGCCATAGAACCCTCCATTGAATTCGGGGTCGAATCCCTGGGTGACGCCGGGCAGGATGCGCAGCATGGAGACCGGGTCGCGGCCGCGGACGGACACCATCTCCAGTTGCTTCGTGCTCAGCACCGATGCATTCTCCGAATTGCCGGTCTGCACCGTCGAGCCGACCGCTTGAACCGTGATCGATTCCGTCACCGCGCCGATATCCAATTGAATCGAGCCTACCTCCAGCCGCGCCGAAGGGAGCAAGTTGTTTCCCTGGCTCGTGAACTGGCGGAATCCCTTCGCTTGGACTCCTATCGTGTAGGGACCGGGAATGAGCGCCGGGAACACAAAGTCACCGGTGCCGTTCGTAGTCGTATCCCGAAGATCTCCGGTGCGCTCACTGGTGAGCTTCACCTCGGCGCCGACTACCACTTGGCCGGTCGAATCGACGACCCTGCCGCTAATGGTGCCGGTGGAAGTTTGCGCTAGCGCGGACACGGCGAAAACCAGCGCGGAAATCGGGAAACAAGCAATTTGCCGACGTAGCATTTGGACCCCTCCCTAAATTGAAGCGATTAAAAGGTTATATCGAAATTCAATCAAAGTCAAACCTAGCGATATACGCGGATTCGATGGTCGGTGAACGTCAAAAATGGAAATGGCGACTGCTTTTTCATATGACACGGAACGCAATCCAGAAGGGCCGCCCGCCCGCATTCGACGACGGCGCGCCCGCCGCTCGCGTGGCAGGTCAAGCACCGCCCGGTATATGCCGCCATCTCGCGTGAAGCATTCGCGTGGGCGTCATGACAGGTAAGGCACGAGAGCTTTCCGCTTATCTGAAAACAGCGGCTGGCGCTTAATCCCACCGGTTGGAAACGGACTGAAGCCGGATCCGCCAACTCCGTGGAACCCGCGGAACTGGACGGCGCACGATGGCACTCCGCGCAGAACCGCACCACCGCGGCCGCGCTTTCCTGGGTTCTCGCGACAATATTCGCTCGCGATGGATTCGCAGCATGCGCACTGCCCGGTCCATGACAGCGTTCACAACTCACGCCGGGCTGCACATCGCTCAGATCGGGGCCGCTTTGATCGAGAGCGGGCTTGACTCCCGTCGCATGGCACGAAAAGCAGCGAGTAATCGTGGCCGCGTCTTGCGGCGCGCCGATCGCCCGCACGGGAGATGCCGAGGCGTCCGCCCGATGGCCCAATGTCCGGGCCGCATGCCCCGCCGCTCGATACCAGGAGATGCGGTGCTCAAAGAACCGGCCGCCATACCGGCCCACGGGAGTGATCGCCTGCGCTCCCGCACCGAACGCCCACTCGAGAACCACTTCCTTCCGGGCTTCTCCCTGCGTGATCGAAACCTTCATTCCATCCGAGGCTGGAGAATAGGAAAACGCAACACCCGAGCGTTCCATCAACGGCCGCGCGTTGAACAGAGCCGCCAGATCCGGCCGCGCCGCCGCCTTCTGGAGCGCCGCCGCGTGATGGCTCCCCGCGTGAGCCCGATACTGCGCGGGGTGGCACTTCTGGCATGCGGACGCTCCCGCGAAGGACGGAGCCATGGCGAGAAGCAGTGCGAGCACATGATAAGATACCATCTCGTGTGGTGGCTTGCACTGTTGGCGTTGGCCGATTTCTCGGCGATCGAACGCAAGATTTCGGCTGGCGATTTCCGCGATGCCCTCGCTCAGCTCGAATCGCTCACCGAACGCCCCGCCGCGTGGTTCGTTCTGGCATCGAAAGCCCATGACGGGCTTAACGATCCGGCAAAAGCCGTGGCTGCCGCCGAAACCGCCCTTAAGATGGACCCGCGCAACGAAGCCGCGCACGTGCAACTCGGTTACATCTTTCTCGCGCGTAACACGCCCGCCGCCGCCGCCGAAATCTTTTCGGAAGCGGAGCAGGTTCTCCCTCAATCCGTGCCAGTGCGCCTTGGCAAGGGCCTCGCTCTCAAAGAACTGCTGCGCTACGATGAAGCCGAAAAAACACTCTCCGATTGCTGGCCCCATCCCATCGCCTTCGACGCCCTCGCCACGGTGTACCTTTTTCGATCCAAGTTCGCCCAAACCAAAGCGCTGGCCATCCAGTTCATTGCTTCGAACCCCGCCGACTACAGGGGGCACTACTTTCTTGCCGCCGCCAGGGATGGACTGGGGGAAAAAGACGCCGCAGATGCCGTCCGCCAAAGCCTCGCGCGCAACTCCGGCTTCGCCGCCGCGCACGCACTGCTTGGAAAAATCCAACTTCGCGAAGGCGCGCTCGATCAAGCCATCGAATCGTTCCGGGCGGCCACCCGCTTAAGGCCCGACCTCACTCAGGCACATCTCCAACTCGCCCAAGCACTGCAGCGCTCAGGACGTGATGCCGAGGCCGCGCGCGAATTCGCCACTGTGCGCGAGCTGAAAAAGAAAGAGGCTGAGCCGAAGCCCAGCCTCCTGTTCCATCGCGGCAATCGCTGAAACGTCAGAACATGAGTTTCAGCGCCACTTGCATTTGACGCGAGCTGTTCGAAACGTTCGTGACGCGGCCAAACGTTCCCGCCCCATTCTGCACGTTCGGATTGGCGAAATACGGCGTATTGGTCAGATTGTACGCCTCCGCCCGGAACTGCGCACGGAACCTCTCCGTGAAGTTGAAGTACTTGCTCAAGGTAAAATCGATGTTGCGTTGACCCGGACCCCAAATGAGGCCGCGTCCCGCATTCCCAATCGTCCATTGAGCCGGCTGCGAGAAAGCGCTCGTATTAAACCAGCGGCCTTCGGTGCGCTCGCCCTTCGGCAGATTCGGATTTCCGCTTACGTTCGGATACACCGCCGAACCGCAATTGCAGGTGTCGATGTTGTTGCCCGGGTTCAGAGGAAAGCCCGCCTGAACCGTGGCCACGGCCGCCATTTCCCAGCCGCCCGCAATATAGTCCAGCCCGCGATTCTTCAGGTTCCAGTGCCGTCCCCGCCCGAAGGGAAGCTCGTACACGGGCGCCACCGTGAATCGATACGGAGCGCTGTCGAGCGAGATCCCCCGATCGAGATTCCGATTGTTCAGCGGGTCCCGATAGCCGTTCTCGCCCGTATTAATCAGCTTCGAAAATGTGAACGCCGCGAGGTAACTGAGACCGCCGGAAAAGCGCCGCTCCGACTTGATCTCGAGCGCGTGGTAGCTCGACGATCCGATCCAGGTTTGGACCGTCACGCCATTCGGATACTGCGGATACCGCACAAACGGAGCGATCCGCCGCCCCTGAGCTTGAGGCGCCAGATTCACCGGAATCGCATTGAGATTGTAGGCGCCGTAGTGCAGATGCGATCCCTTGCTACCCGCATATCCCATCTCGAACATGAATCCGCCGACTTCTCTTTGCACATTGAAGTTCCATTGGGCAAAGATCGACATCGGGTTGTCATCCGGGTAGATGCTCACCGCAAGGGCGTTGCGCCCCAGCTTGTCCACCGGTTCGTACGGGATCCGGTCGAGCGTGGTGCGCGGATTGATTTGATCGGTTGAGTTGTAGCGGCCGGCATCCGCGTCGGCAAAAATCGGATCCGACTGAAGGAATCCAAAGGCCCCACTCGACATCGTGCCGACCG
Organism: Candidatus Sulfopaludibacter sp. SbA3; assembly: GCA_945893365.1. Classification (GTDB taxonomy): domain Bacteria; phylum Acidobacteriota; class Terriglobia; order Bryobacterales; family Bryobacteraceae; genus SYKU01. The sequence goes on from CAMDED010000145.1 coordinate 7,749, forward strand.
AGAACATTCCGAAACCTCCGCGGATCACCGTTTTGTCGACTGGATTATAGGCGAACCCAACACGCGGGCCGAAGTTGTTGATGTCGTTCTTCCACGGCGTCCGCCGGAACCCATCCTTGCCGAACTGCTTGTACTGCCCTCTGTCCAGATCGAAGACGCCCGAGCGATCTTGCGATTCGTGATACCAGAGCGGGGCGTCCCAACGCATGCCCAGATTGAGGGTCAGCTTGCGACTAATGCGAATGTCGTCCTGCACGAAGAGCGCATACACAGAGGAACGCGACTTGAAAAAGCCCGGGAAGATGCGGTAGGCAAACGTCCGCGGCATCCCGAGAAGGAAACTCGCATAGTCCCACCCGGTGTTGTTCACTCCCACCTGGTTGGTGTAAATCGGCTGGAAGTTCCACACCGTCGTGCCTGGGTTTGGCTGCAGGTTGTCGGTCCGGATCAGCCTCGCTTCCCCGCCAAACTTGATCGTATGCCGGTTGCGCACCCACGACGTCTGGTTGACGATCGACTTGCTGTCCTGCAATTCGAAAAATAATGTGTCACCGGACGACCCTAGCGGCGCATAGTTGGTGAACTGGAAGTCCGGAGTGCCCAGTTTGTCGTCGCCATTCGGAAGGCCCAGGATGCCTAGCGAGTTGGTGGACACGCTTCCATATCCCGCCACCGTGCGTTTCGGATACGTCTGGAACCAACCCACTATCAGGTTGTTCGTCACGCGCGGACTCAGAATCTTCACATAGTTCAGGACCGTCTGCCGGCTATGATTCTTCGTGGCTCCAAAACCCAGTTGTCCGGGATTCCTGCCCCCCGCGTTCGGGTCGGGAAACGCGTTCGCGGGAATCGAATCCGTTTTGCGCCCCGAGTACCGTATGAAGGCCTTGTCGTTTGCCGTGAAATTGTGATCGATCTTGATGTCGTACTCGTAGTTCTCGTCACGCACCGAACCGAAGTTGGTATAGTTGGCGAAATTGCTCGAGCCCTGAGGCAGCGGGTACAACGCTTGCACGTTTTTCGCCGCGTTGCTGATGCGCGCCGCCGGAATGGCGTTTCCGGCAAACGGCTGCCGCTGGTTGTTGGGCCCAGCCGTGGTCGCCGGGTCGAAGATCGCGACGGGACTGTTGTTCACGACCAGAGAGGAGAAATCGCCCGCGCGAAACGGAACCGAAGGCACGGTCAGATTATTGAAAGCCGAAGTGCCTCTTTGCTTCGTGAACTGAATGTCGGTGAAGAAGAATGTGCGGTTCTTGACGATCGGCCCGCCGACGGTACCGCCATATTGATTGCGCCGTACGATCGGACGAGTGTGGGTATAGAAATTGCCCGCATTCAGCTTGTCGTTGCGCAGGAAATTGAACGCCGTCCCATGGATCCCATTCGTCCCGGACTTCGTCGTCGATTGCATCACGGCGCCCGAAGTCTCGCCGAACTCCGCCGAAAACGAATTTGTCACTACGCGGAACTCCTGGATCACGTCGGGATTCGGGTTCACGGGATTGCCCGCCCATACGTGGCTCGACGAATGCGCGCCGTCGATGTAATAAGGATCCTTGCGCACCAACCCGCCCTGCGTCACCGCGTTGCCGTCGCGGTTCAAAACGACGCCCGGCACGAGCAGCCGGAAATCCTGAGGGTTGCGCCCGATCGTCGGCAGGCTCACCACCTGGCGATTTTCAATCGTTCCCCCCAGAGTACCCGTCTCCGTTTCGAGCAAGGGCGTGCTGCCGGTTACGGTTACGGTTTCGGTGGTGGCTCCCGCCTCCAATCCGACGTCCACGCGAAGCTGGCGCCCCGTTTCGAGATTTACTTCACGCGAGAATTTCTTGAAACCGGTCACTTCGGTTTCCACCCGGTACGATCCGGGCGGCAGAAAGTTGAACAAGTAATTGCCCACTGCGTCCGACGTGCTGTCCACTTTCACGTTGGTGCCGGTGTTGACGGTGGAAACTTTCGCGGCGGGAACGACCGCGCCGGACGAATCGGTGATCGTCCCCAGAATGCTGCCGGTGTTCCCTTGACCAAAAAGATGTGTTGCCGCGAGCAGCAAGCAGGGCAGCAACGCGGCGTTGAGTCGAGTCATACGTAGACCTCCTGAATTTTTCTAATTCACAGCAGTTCGCTGCAATTGAGGGCATTGTACTACAAACGAATGTGGGCGCTCGCGGGCCAAGCCCCTCGCCGTAGGACAAGACAGCACGGCGAGGCTGCGATTCTCACTCGCTCACATGTTCTTCCGACGAGCCGCTAAAAAGCAGTAAGCGCCCGCCACGGAATAACCGTGCCACATTGCCTTTGACCGTGGATGGGTGGGGCGGGCCATCGCCGTTAGCGGCCTGCCTCGCACGGAGTCAATTGCAGCAGCTCTATTCACCGCGTCGGACGATTGTGGCTTGGCAGGGCACGCAACGAATCGCTCAGGTTTTCCGACGGCTGCGCGAATGTGTAGTAGCCTGAAAGATGTAGTGCATGGTCGGATACTGGTGCGAATACGCGAGTTGTTGCGTCGACGCCAGTATGTCATGACGACGCACGCCGACGAGGAAGCCTACGAGGATCGCTTGAGCGTTCTCGACATCGAAAATGCGATCCTTACCGGTGCAATAGTCGAGCGGCAAAGGGACTGTGAGACTAACGAGTGGAAATACGTCCTCCGCGGCCAGACGTTTGATGGGCGGGACGTATTCGTGGTTGCGAAGTTCGGGCTGTTGGGCAGCCTGTATATTCTGACCGTTTATGAGGAATAGAGAAAGAGAGGCGACGCTCCGATGCGAGAACTGCGGCAGTGACGGCGCCCGGTTGCGGCATGTGACACGAAGCTACGGTAAGGGTTCGAGCCTGCTAGTTGTCGAGAACGTTCCCGTGGTGAGTTGCCCTCAATGCGGGGCCAGCTACCTCACGGCTGAAACCCTTCATGAAATGGACCGTATCAAGGCCCACCGCGGCAGTCTTGCTAAACAGCGCAACGTCGCAGTGGCCGAGTTCATTTAGCACGGGCTCAAACACCCTTGGCTAGCCAGGGCGACGCTACCAATCGCCACTTACTCCCGGGCCGGTTCCCACCGCAGTTGATGAATCGTACCCGCCGGAGTCCGATGGAACTTCCACGCTTTGCGCCGCGTATCCAAACCAAGACGGAAATTCCGCGTCTAATTCATCCAACCCTATGCGCACCTTTCGCTATCTCGATTCCGTATCGCAGGACCTCAAATACGGCCTGCGCCAGCTGCGCTTGAAACCGGGCTTCACGCTGGCGGCGGTCCTCTCCCTCGCTCTCGGCATTGGCGCAAACACGGCCATTTTCACGCTCACGGACCAGATCCTTCTCCGCCTGTTGCCGGTTGAGAACCCGCGTGCCCTTGTGCAGCTTCGCGTCGATGGCGGGCGCTTCGGCAGCCAGTCGGGCGACGGTATCCACACCTTCCCCTATCCCACCTATCTCGCGTTGCGCGACCGGAACACAGTATTCGCCGGACTCACCGGACAGCGCATCGAATCCGCCAGCCTCATCGCCAGCGATCGCAACGAGATGATCTCGCTTGGCCTCGTCGCCGGCAACTATTTCGAGGTTCTGGGCGTGAGGCCGCATTTGGGACGCACTATCACGCCGGACGACGATCGCCAGTTGAACGGCCATCCCGTGACGGTTCTTCAATACGACTTCTGGCGAACGCGCTTCGACGGGCGGCCCGATCTGGTGGGCCAAATCATCCGCCTGAACGGCTTGCCGTTCACGGTAATCGGCGTCGCGGCCCGTGGATTCGAGGGCACGGACACCGGAATCCCCACAAAAGCGTGGGCGCCGGTCGCGATGCGTCCCACCATCACTCCGTCCGACCCCCGCCTCGACGATGAGCGCTCTTCGTGGTTCTATCTTTTCGCGCGGTTGAAGCCGGGCGTGACCCTCGATCAGGCGCAGGCGGCCATGAAGATCGTCTACCGCCAGAGACAGAACGAGGAACTGCACCACGATCTCTTCGGGCGGTTTCCCGTCATGAAGGAGCGCTTCCTGCGGCAGACATTCCTGCTTGAGGCGGCCGAAAAAGGCGCGTCGGGGCTGCGGTCGACCTTCGAGCGGCCGTTGATCGTTCTCGAATGGCTGGTGGGCGCGGTCCTGTTGATCGCATGCAGCAACGTGGCCGGGCTGTTGCTCGCGCGCGGCGCGGCGCGGCATCGCGAAATGGCTATACGCGCCGCGATCGGAGCGGGCCGCGGACGCATGATCCGCCAGTTGCTCAGCGAAAGCCTGCTGCTGGCGGCGGGGGGCGGCGCGGCCGGACTCCTGTTCGGGTGGTCCCTGACGCGCTTTTTGATCGGAATGCTTCCGGTCGATCCCGATAACATCTCGCTTTCCGCCGCGCCCGATCCACGCATTCTGCTGTTCACGCTCGCCGTGACCGCGCTCACCACGCTGGTGTTCGGTCTGCTGCCGGCGTGGCACATGTCGCGCGTGGAACCGGCTGCCACCATGCGCGAGGAGTCCGGCTCGATCGCCGGGGGACAGGTCCGGTTGCGCAAGCTGTTCGTGGCTCTGCAAGTGGGGTTATCGGTCATGCTGCTGCTTGGCGCTGGGCTTTTTGTCCGCACGCTGCGCAATCTGGAACAGGTCGACCTCGGCATTCGCACGGATAACGTCGTCATGTTCGCGGTGCGTCCGGCCACGCCCTATGAGGAAAGCCGCAGGCTCCAGCTTTACCGCTCGTTGATGGAGGGTCTCGCACGGACACCGGGCGTGCGAGCCGTGGGCGCAAACACCACGCGCCTGTTCACGGGCGGCCGCTCCGACGGCTCGATTACCGTGCCCGGCATGGCCGAGACGAGCGAGCCGTCGAGTTTCTTCAATTGGGTTACCCCCGGCTACTTCGAGGCGCTGGGAATTCCCGTGAAAACAGGACGGGATTTCAGCTGGCTCGACTGGGGCGCGGGCCGCCGTTACGCCCTGGTCAACGAACAACTGGCCAAAGAGTACTTCGGGGATGCCGTGCCCGTCGGACGCACCGTGGGCAGGGGCTTGCGGGCTCCACTCGATATCGAAATCATCGGCACGTTCGGCAACTCCCGCTACCATGACGTTCGCGGCGTTGTGCCACGCCAGATGTTCATGAACCTCGATGCTAACATGCGTTTCGTGGGCGGTGTGAACGTTTACGCGCGCGTAACGGGCGATCCGCGGCACGTGATGCCCGCTCTCCGCGCCGCCGTCGCGGGGATCGATTCGAATCTTGTCGTCAGCGACATGCGCACGCTCGACAAACAGCTCGACCTGCGGCTCGCCAACGAGCGTCTGGTGTCGTTTCTCTCGGCCGGTTTCGCCATCCTCGCGACGCTGCTCGCGATGGTGGGATTTCACGGCGTGCTGGCGTTCGTGGTGGCCCGGCGGACCCGTGAGATCGGCATCCGCATGGCGCTCGGAGCCGGTCAGGCTAGCGTCATTCGCATGATCTCGAGCGAGATGGCTCTCGTTATCGTGTGCGGTCTCGCCGCGGGTGTGGCGGCCGGCTACTTCTCGGGCAGCTACGTGGAGAGCCAGCTTTTCGGAGTGAAGGCCCACGACCCGGTGGTGTTCGCCATTGCCGCCGGCGCGCTGCTACTGGCTGCCGCGGCGGCCACGCTGCTCCCGGCTTGGCGCGCTTCCCGCATCGACCCCATGCGCGCCCTGCGCTACGAGTGAGAGGCGGAGGACCGTGGAATCGGATGGAACTTCCAGGCTCTGCCTATCGTACTCAGACAAAAGAGAGAACCTCATGCACAAACGAACGATTCTGCCGCCTCTCGCGGCGCTGCTGGTAGCGGGTTGCGACCTCGAACACTTGGACCATGGGAACCGGGAAAAGGAAGATTTCAGCTACACGCACAACCTCAAGCCTGGCGGCCGTGTTTCCGTGGAAAATTATAACGGCCGGGTGGAAATCGCGGGCTGGGATCGGGATACGGTAGAGGTTACCGGAACCAAGTACGCGGAAACCCGCGACATGCTGGCCGAAGTCAAGATCGACATCGCGGCCACCGGGGACGCGGTTGTCATCCGCACGATCCGTCCCTTCGACCGGCGCGGCAACTCTGGCGCGAACTACACCATCAAGGTTCCGCGCCGCGCGGAGCTGGACAAGGTGCATAGCAGTAACGGCTCTATTCGAGTGGACGGCGTCGAGGGCAAGTCCCGCCTCCATACATCGAATGGCACCATCACCGTGACAGGCGGCGCCGGCAGCGTCGAAGCCCGCACGTCGAACGGCCGCATCGAAGCGCGTCTCATCAAGGCCGCGCCGCACAGCCCGATCCGGCTCGAAACTTCGAACGGGGGTATCGACTTGTCCATGGAATCGTTCGACGACAACGACGTGTACGCTGCGACGAGCAACGGCCGCATCACGCTCACGCTGCCGTCGGGTATCAACGCGAAGCTTCGCGCGCATGCCGCGAGAAATTCGATCAAGACGGATTTCGACGTCCAGACGGACGGCGTTAGCGACCGGCGCGCGCTGAGGGGCAGCATTGGCGCGGGCGGCCCGGTGATCGACCTTTCGACGTCGAACGGCGGCATCGAGCTGCGCCGTCACTGACGAATTCCCGTTCCGCGCCGTGATATGCTTCCTACTGTGCGGAACCTACGCCTTAGCCTGCCGCTGTGGGGTCTCTGCGCGGCCGCATTCGCCGCTCAGGGCACGATTCAGAGCCCTGCCGGGAGTCCGGTTCCGGGCATTGCCCCGATCGGCCTTGTGCGGGGCGACCTGATTGAAGCCGGGACAGGTCCCACAGGTGAGATCTCGATCCGCACTTCGGAGCTCCGCGTCTACCGGTTTCAGTTTGATCAGCGCACTTATGTCGAACGCGAGAAGCAGCACATTCCGACGCGCGGATTACACGCCGGAGACTTCGTCGAGATCGTCTCGGACAACGGCCCCTCGCCCGCTATCCGTTATGCGCGTATGGTTCACGTACTTGACCGGCGCGGGACGCGGCCAATGGCGCCCGCTTCGATAAGGCTCCGCCCGGTGCGTAGTCCCACGGAGAGCTTCGCCCCGCGCGGCACGCTCACATTCGCGGGGACGGTTGTCAATCTGTCGCCGGAGAGTTTTCTCCTGCGTACCCGTCTCGAGGGAGAAAAGGTCATTCTGCGGCGCGAGGACACGAAGTATCTGCAAGGCGGCGCGCAGGTGGAATCGGGAAAGCTCGAACCCAATACGCGCGTGTTCGTCCGCGCCGGCCGCAACGGCGATGAAGAGATCGAGGCGTACCAGGTTGTCTGGGGCGAGATTCTCGAACCGATGCGCCGCCACTAGAATCGGGCGTTGTCGGGCCCTCCGCTCATCTGACTTGGCCGGCGGGCCGAGCCGGACGAGCGCCGGACACAACCTCCAGGCATGGCGCGCAGAACTCCGCCGTCTTCAAGTCAAGCCGGTCGACAGCGTGGCTCGACGCCATGACGCAGCGCCAGTCGTCGCAATGCGCGAGGCCGAACGTATGGCCAAGCTCGTGAACGGATTCCTTTGCCAAGCGTTCCTCGGCCAGGGTTTGGTTCGCGGGCAGCCCGTAGAACTCCTCATATAACCGGTGGCGCGACACCAGAGCGCAAGGGCCCTGCACCTGGGCCTCGCCGAAGACGAAGGTCAGGATAGGCACGAACAAGTCCGCTTCGGTGACGCCGAGCACGCGGTTGTTCCCGCCGCCCTCGGCTTCGGCCAGCTTGGCCAGAATCGCGGTCGAGTACCACTGCTTGCGCGCGGCATCGTAGGCGAATCCGGCATCGAGCGTGCGCGTTCTGACCCGCACCGAGGTCCCGAAGGTTCGCGCCAGTACGGCCGAAAGCCGGTCCAAGGCCTCCAGATCCACGGCGCCGACCGGTTGCAGATCGATCCGCATCACTTCAGACCATAACGCCTGAGCTTGTTGTAGAGCGTGGTCCGGTCGATTCCAAGGATACGCGCGCTTCGCGAGTGATTGCCGCCGCACTCGCGCCAGACCTTCTCGATGTGCGCCCGCTCGACTTCGTCCAGGCTGTGTCCGTTCGTTTGCGGCTGAAGGAGCTGGAAAGGGAAATCGGAAGGGACAAGTTCGTGGCCGCGGCCGACGACCAGCGCCCGCTCGACGGCGTTCTCGAGTTCCCGGACATTGCCCGGCCAGTCGTAGCGCATCAGCAGATCCATCGCCACTGTGGAGACGGCGGGCGGCTCCATCCGGTTCGTCGAGGTTGCGAGTTTCCTCAGGAAGTGTGCAACCAGCAGTGGAATGTCCTCCCGATGCTCGCGCAGGGGAGGCAAGTGGATGGACACGACATGCAGGCGATAGTAGAGGTCGGGCCGGAAGGTTCCGGCCTTCACAAGCTCTTGCAGATCCTTGTTGGTGGCGGCGATCGACCGGAAATCGACTTTGATCGTCTGGTTCCCGCCGACGCGCACGATTTCCTTTTCCTGCAGCACGCGTAACAGGTCGGTCTGAGTCCTCAAACTGATGTCGCCGATTTCGTCCAGAAAAACCGTGCCGCCTTCGGCCGCCTCGAACTTCCCCTTCTTGCGGTACTGCGCGCCGGTGAAGGCGCCGCGCTCATGCCCGAACAATTCACTTTCGAGCAGGGTCTCCGTCAGCGCGCCGCAGTGGATGGTCACCATCGGCATCAGCCGGCGTGGACTCGCGGCGTGGATGGCCCTCGCCACCACTTCCTTGCCTGTTCCGCTCTCACCTGTGATCAACACGGTCGCGTCGGTCGGCGCCACCATCTCGACCAACTCCATCACGTGGCGGATCGACTCGCTCGTGCCGATCAGCTCCGTTTTCGGAAGAGTCTCGAGCAGCCGCTCTTCAAGACGCCCCGCCTGAACCACGGCGCGTTTGTGCTCCAAAGCGCGGGCGACCAAATGGGAAAGCTCATCGGGATCGATCGGCTTGGTGATGTAGTCGTAAGCGCCGTGTTTGAAGGCCTGGATTGCGGTATCGACGGTCGCGTAACCGGTCATGATGACGGTGGTCAGCTCCGGCTCGTTCTCGTGGAGCCGGGCCTGCAGCTCCATTCCATCCATGCCGGGCATCTTGATGTCGATCAGCGCCAGGTCCCATTTGTGCCGCGCCGCCGACTCGAGCGCCTCGTGGGCGGTGACGGCCGTCCCCGTTTCGTAGCCTTCCGCGGCGAACCATTGGTTGAGCGATTCCCGCACTACCTCTTCGTCGTCGACAATCAGAATCCGTCCTTTGCTCATGGGTTGGTTGGGACCGTCACGGGCAGCCGCACCGTGAACTCAGCCCCTTCTCCTTCGCGGGAATGCACCTGGATCGAGCCGTGGTGTTGTTCGACGATGCTGCGAGCCACGGCCAGACCCATTCCAGTGCGATGCACGTCCTCTTTCGTCGTGAAGAACGCCTCGAAAATCGTCGTCATGATGGCGGCGGGGATCCCCGGCCCGCTATCACGCACGACGATGCGGGCCTCGCTCGCCCCAACGTCCCATTCGGCCGCGACCCGGAGCGTCCCGCCCCGCGGCATGGCTTCGATCGCATTCATCAACAGTACAAGGATCACCTGCTGGATCTGCCCGCCATCGCATGCAACGGGCGGCAGATCCGGCGCGATCGACGTCTCGAGTGCGATCTCCTGCATCTCCAATTGATGCCGCACCAGTATGACCGCGCGGTTCGCCAGTTCACCGAGCGACTGCGGCGAGTAGTGACTCGGAGCCTGGCGCGCGAAGGTCAGCAGATTTTTCATGATGTCGCCGCAGCGCCGGCTTTCCCGCTCGATGATCCGCAGCGATTCGGCCGCGCGGTCCCGAGACGTTTCGGCCTTCGACTCAAGGGCCTTCAGACCAAGTCGCGCATACGTCAGAATGCCGAACAAGGGGTTGTTTACTTCGTGCGCCACGGTCGCCGCCAGCTTTCCGAGCGACGCCATCTTTTCGCTGGCTTCGAGCGCCCCTGCCAGGCGGACGGTCATGGTGTTAAAGGATGCGACCAGTTCGCCCAACTCATCCTGCGACCGCATAGGTAGCCGGTAGCGGAGATCGCCCGCCGCAATGCGGTGCGTCCCCGCGCGCAGGGCGCGTATCGGTCTGTGCACGAAAATCCAGATAAAGGCCGTACTGACAAGGCAAATGAGGGCGATTGCCGCCACGCTCGATCGGACCAGAACGCCCCGCTGCAATGCCGACTGAGCGTCGACCGCGTCCAGCCGAAGCTGGGCGTCGATAACGCCGAGAACCCTTTGGCTCGCCGGATGAGCGTGGCAGGCCGCTTGCGAACAGGAAATCTCGTTCTCGATCGGCCGGATGACGCCGAGTATCCGGCCTT
>CAMDED010000146.1 GCA_945893365.1 Candidatus Sulfopaludibacter sp. SbA3
TCCTTGATCGGGTTGCACGCCTGCAGAGCCCCTCTCCGCTTCACCGACCGTACCAGAATAAAACGATTGCCTCAGCAGGGGAAAGGAATTATCATCGAACGGTACACAGTGTCTTAACTGTTTGTCTCACCAAACAGGGCAACCCCAAACTGAGCCCCGTGACCGTTGGAGTTGCTGTACAACACATGCTTTAAAGGAACCTGCCGTGAGCCTTCATATCCTCTCGGGAGTTCGAACGAGTGAGTGGGATGCGGGAATCGGACCTCAGCCTCCAACTCGTCGGCATACGCGAGGAGGAACATGCGCTCGCGAGCTTGGGGAACACCGTAGTGAACGTATTCAGCAGAGTGTAGCGGCAAGCGTAACCCATAGATGCGAGCACCTCGCAGGTCTCCTCCGCAATGTTGTGCCCGCCATAGTTGATTGCATCGGGAACATTCTCCATGAGAATCGCGATGGGCTGAAGGCGCTCAATGTAGTCAAGGTAGCGAAGGTAAAGGTTTCCACGGGCGTCCTGCTTGAAAGCTGTCGGGTGATCGGCACATCGCGCAGCTTCGCTCGCCCGACCGAGCAAATGCCTGGCATGGTGGACCACCGACAAGGACGTCGATAACGTCGCTGGCGCCCGTGCCCGGTGCGGCTTCCGCTAGTTCTTCGGCTTCGACTTTGGCGATGTCCTTGGCCAGCTGCTCGATGGTGGGGTCGTCAAGAGATCCATGAAAATTCAGCCAGTGCGAGGAAGCCGCCAGAGGATCGAGCTCGACGGCAGCGGTAGTCTCAAAGCCTTCTCTGTGGAATCGGAGCGATAGACCACCACACCAGGAAAACAGATCGACAATCCGCGGCGGTTTCCCCGATCGGAGCCTGTCGATTTTTCTAAGTCTCAAAGCTCGCTTCATCGCCTGCGTTCCTATCAACCAAACCGGGACCCTTTCATGGTAATGCCTTCGTCAATGGCAACGTTAGTGGAATCTCGTCCGCCGAATAACGTGGGCCTTGCCGGTGATCAGCCGAAAGCCGCTGGAGCGCTCCGTCGGACAACACGCCATCCAGTTCTTGATTTGAAACGAAGAAATCCATCGACCGGGAATAGGGGTATCGGAGGACATTCGGGAGGAGTTGGCCCGAATGGTGTGTTCATGGCCGGACGAAGACGTCCCATTTCCGCACACGTCGCATCACGATTCGACTCACGGTCAGATCTTTTTCAACCACTTACCGGTGGGGCGCGGCTTGCTGACAGAAATTCCATGCGGTCAGATTTTGCCCACGCTTTGCGAGCTCTGGTCAAGAGTCCGGTGTTCTCGGCTGTTGCCATCCTCTCGCTGGCCTTCGGGATCGGCGCCAATACGGCAATCTTCAGTCTGATGGACAAGTTGCTATGGGAGTCTCTACCCGTCGAGCGCCCAAGGGAACTCGTAATTCTCGACCATGACGGTCCGCGCAATGGATGGGTTGGGGGTCGCGCGACTTGGTCGTACCCCGCCTACGAAGGGCTCCGGACTTCGCAACAGTCATTTGCGGACCTCCTCGCCGTTCGCGGGGACAGTGTCAATTTCACGGTGGGCAGTGGAGAGACCGAACGGGCAGCCCTGAGCATTGTCAGCGGAAACTACTTCGAAATATTGGGAGTGCGGCCGCGGATAGGGCGGCTGCTGACTCCGGAAGATAACGCCACTCGAGGCGCCAGCCCCGTAGTTGTGATGAGCTACGGTTTCTGGCGGCAACGGTTTGGCGGCCGTCCGGACATCGTGGGTCGAAGCGTTCGCCTCAACGGCGCGCCATTTACGGTAATCGGCGTTAGCGAAGAGCGGTTCAACGGCTTGGTGGTGGGCGGCACGGTTGACTTGATTGCGCCAGCCGCGTTGTTGGCCCAGTTGACCACCTACGGCTCCGCGCTCGACAGCCGCAGTTCCTATATTTTTCAGGTCTACGGGCGGCTCAAACCGGGCATCTCGCGCGAAACCGCGGCGGCGCGGATGCAGCCGCTCTACATGTCGCAAGTGGAGTTGGACGTGGCGGAGATGGGCAACCGTGTTCCGAGGCGATGGCGGGAGGGGAGATTCCAGCTGCTCGACGGCCGTCTGGGCACCTCCGGTCTCCGGCGGCAGCTCGAAACGCCGCTCGCGGTGTTGATGGCGATGGTCGGCGCCGTGCTGCTGATCGCCTGCACCAATTTGGCGGGGCTTCTGATGGCCCGCGGCGCATCCCGTCAAAAGGAAATGGCCGTTCGCCTCGCTCTCGGAGCAACCCGCTGGCAGTTGGTGCGGCCGCTTCTCGCCGAGTGTGTCTTGCTGAGCGTCGCGGGTGGGGCGGCCGGCTTGGTCTTGGCCGCATGGATTTTGGACGCCCTGGTCTCGAATATGGGAGAGACCGCCGAACGCCTAAGGCAAACCACGCAGTTCCTCAATTTACCGGTCCTGACATTCACAGCCGGGCTATCCCTACTGACCGCGCTTCTGTTTGGCTTCCTGCCCGCGGTCCGGGCGTCGCGGGAAACGCCGGCCCCGGCGCTCAAAGGGGAATCGGCGGGCCTGTCGCAGGGGGGAGGCCAAGTCCGGTTAAGAAAACTCCTCGTGACGGCACAGGTATCGCTTGCGCTCGTCCTGCTGACGGCTGCGGGATTGTTTGTACAGACCCTCCGCAACCTTCGAGGAACGGATGCCGGATTTCAAACGGAGAACCTCATTCAGTTTTCGCTGAATCCGGTTTTGAACGGATATGAGCGTACGCGGATACAATCGTTGTTCGACCGTCTCCTTCCGGCCCTGCGGAGCATTCCGGGCGTGCGGTCGGCCACGTCGGGCATTGGGAGCCTGCTCGCCGGTAACAATATCAACTTCGGCGTCGAGGTCGAGGGGTATCAACAAGCCGATCGGGAGGACAACACGTGTGCGTCGAACGCCGTCGCGCCGGGATTCTTCTCCGCGATGGGTGTACCGTTTCTTCGAGGACGGGATTTCACGGAGCGTGATACGTTCGAGTCGCAGCGCGTGTTGGTGGTCAACGAAAGCCTCGCGAATCATTACTTCAAGGGCCGTGACCCGATTGGACGGCACATCGCTCTCAGTTGGGGATTGGGCCGGCCGTACTCCTATGAAATCGTGGGGGTCGCAAAGGACATTCGTTCGGCGAACCTGCGCGAGCCACCCGCACGGCAGTTTTTCATGCCCTATACGCAATGGGATCCCCTTTCATCGAGCAACTTCTATGTTCGTGTCAGTGGCGACGTGGGCGGGGTTGCGAGCTCCATCCGGTCGGCGATACGGCAGCTCGACGCTGGAATTCCGGTCACCAACTTCCGGACAATCGAGGAGCAAATCGACCGGTTGGTGCAGCCGGAGCGCATGGTGGCGAGCCTCTCCGCCGCCTTCGGCGGACTGGCGATGATGTTGGCCGCGATCGGCATTTATGGAGTGATGGCATTCGTGGTTAACGCCCGGACGCGTGAGATCGGCATTCGCATCGCGCTTGGCGCCGGCCGGCCGCGCGTACTTTGGCTCGTACTGAGGGAAGTTGCCATCATGGGCGCAACCGGGACCGCGATTGGGCTTGGGCTGGCCCTGGGCCTCGCGCGGTACATCGAGAGCCAACTGTTCGGCGTCGCGCCGCGCGATTGGATCACGCTCGTGTGCTCGGTCGCGATGGTTGGCTGCGTCATGCTGCTGGCAGGATATCTGCCGGCGAGTCGCGCCGCGTCGACCGATCCCATCCGGGCGCTGCGATACGAATGAACCGGAACCTGCCCACCCGCACCCTGGTCCTAAGGGACTAAACGCAGCGCCGCTTGCGCTTCGCTCCGCAGATCCCGCCCACGCTTCAACCTAATCTGGGCGCTAGAATGAAACGATCGTGCTCAGTGCGAAAGAAGAATCGCTAATCAGTGTCGTCCGGGCACTTCCGCCGGATGAGGCCGGAAGGGTGCTCGATTGGGCCTGCCAATTGGCCGATCTTGCCTGCGGACGCGCCGTAGACTGGTCCGACAGTTGGTCGGACGAGGACATCGCCGACGCGACAGCAGCCGCATTTCGCCATTTCGAGGATCGGTACCGGGAAGACTCTTGAAGCCCGGCGACCTTGTCGTTGCCGCATTTCCCGGTGCGCAGGTGACGAAGATGCGCCCAGCGGTCGTGCTCTCTGCAGAGGACTACCACCGTCACCGGCCTGATCTGGTAGTCGGCATCATTACGACCCAGACCCTTCAACCGCCGGCTCCGACAGACTGCGCGTTGCTTGGCTGGAAGCAGGCCGGCTGCATGCGGCGTCGTACTTCCGGTTGATCCCGGTCACGCTCCCGCAACGTGAGGTCCGGCTGATTGGGCGGCTCTCAGATTCGGACTGGCACTCGTTGCGGACGTGCTTTCAGGTCGGCTTTGGCGACCGGTAGCGCATGTCGCCGGACTCATTCGATTTGAATGAGCCTGTTTGGCGCGTCACGGACGGACTCTTGTGCAATAACGCGCGCCGCCCGACACCGGATCGAGCGCCCGTGTGGTAGCATTGTCAGCCATGACTTCACAGCCGGCGGTCTCGCAGCCGAACGTCGCGGCCGGCTCCACGCGCGCGCTGATTGTGCTGTTTCTGGTCAACATCCTGAACTTCTACGACCGCCAGGCGCCGGGCGCGATCATGGAGCCGATCCGCAAGGAATTCGCCCTGTCGGACACTCAAATCGGCTTCATGACGACGGCGTTCACGCTCTTGTACGCGGTGGTCGGCTTGCCGATCGGGAGGCTCGCCGATCGCGGGAGCCGCAAGAAGTTGCTGGCGGCGGGAATCGGCCTGTGGGGCGTGCTGACCGGCACCGCGGCGGTGGCGGCGAACTACACCATGCTCCTGCTCTCGCGTCTCGGCGTATCGGTGGGAGAGGCCGTCTGCGCGCCCGCGGCGACAAGCTGGCTGGGCGATCTGTTTCCGCCGCATCAGCGAGCGCGCGCCATCGCGCTGTTTATGCTCGGAGTGCCCATCGGAGGGCCGCTCAGCACCATGATCGGCGGTCCGATCGCGCAGTTCTGGGGTTGGCGCGCGGCGATGGTGATTGCGGCGCTACCCGCGTTGTTCCTCATTCCGCTCGTCTTGACCCTCCACGAGCCCGAGCGCGGAGCGTCCGAACCGAAACGGCCGGTATCGCCCATTGTTAAGCGGCAGACCGCGTGGTCGGTGCTGCGAATCCCGACTCTCTGGTGGATCATCGCATCGGGCGCTCTGGTGAACTTCATCCTGTACGTGCTCGCGACCTTCGTGCCGTCGTTTCTGGTTCGATTCCATAACCTGTCGATCTCCGATGCGGGACTCTGGACCGGCGTGACACACCTCCTAGCCGGCGTCGCGGGCGGCCTCACCGCCGGTATGCTTGGCGACCGCGTCATTCACAAGAGCAGGAACGGCCGTCTGCTTCTGGCGGCCGCCGCCATGCTGATCAGCGCGCCCATCCAGTACGTGGGAATCCTTCAGCCGGCGGGCAGCGGCTTCCCTGCCCTGCTCTGGTTTGCTGCCTCCTATGCCTTTCTCAACATGTATTACGGACTGGTGTATTCCTCGATTCAGGACATTGTGCCGCCTTCTCTGAGGGCGACCACGATGTCGATATACTTCATGGCGATGTACCTCTGCGGGGCGTCGTTCGGACCCGTGATTGCCGGCAATCTGAGCGACCGCATGGCTCGAAGCGCGGCCGCGGCGGCGGGCTCGCCGGTGGTTACGGAGGCGTTCAAGGCGGTTGGATTGCACGACGCGCTCTACATCGTGCCGGCGCTGGCCGTGGTGTTGGCGCTCGTGCTCTATGCGGGCTCGCGCACCGTGGCGGCGGATATGGAGCGGAGGGACGCCGTCTAACGGTATGTGGCGCAAGGAAATCGTCGAGTTCGCGCTCGATTTCGAGACCAGGAAACACGTGGAGGAGCAGCTCGCCTGGATTGCGGCCGATCCCGCGGATCCTAAGCCCTACTACCACCTGGCGCAACTCTATCGAATGCAGTATAAACAGGACGAGGGCCTGGCCTTGTTGCTCGAAGCGGTCCGGCTCGATGGGGATTTTGCCGAGGCTCACGTCTCCCTCTCCGAAATCTACGCCGTGCGCGAAGACTACAAAGCCGCCTGGAAACACGCCCGCTCCGCCCAACGCAACGGCAACGAACGCGGCGTCGATCTTCTGGCTCGCTTTCACATTCCGGAACCGCCAATGGGGTAAAATAAGAGGTTGGGTCCCATATGCTCGCAACAGCCACGATCGCCGACGAGATTCAGGATCTGAAGCGCTCACGCCGCGCCGTGCTTCTCGCCCATCACTATCAGGAGGCGGAAATCCAGGAGTTGGCCGACGTGGTTGGCGACAGCCTCGAGCTGGCGCGCCGCGCCCGCGACTTTCACGGCGACGTCATCGCCTTCTGCGGCGTCTGGTTCATGGCTGAGACCGCGAAGGCTCTAAACCCGGAGCGTATCGTGGTGGTGCCGGACCGCGAGGCGAGTTGCAGTCTGGTCGAAAGCTGTTCCGTCGAGCCGGTGCGGGCCTATCGCCGCGCGCACCCGGACCACGTGATCGTGAGTTACATCAACACCTCCGTCGAAGTCAAAGCGGAAAGCGACATCCTGTGTACCTCGCGCAATGCCGTTCAGGTTGTCAATTCAATTCCTCCCGAAAAGACGGTGTTGTTCCTGCCGGATCGCAACCTGGGGGCGTACGTGCAGCGGCAGACCGGCCGCGAGAACATGAAGATCTGGCAGGGCGCCTGCATCGTGCATGAGACGTTTCCGGTTCGCCGGCTGCACGACGCGCTGGCCGAGCATCCCGGAGCCAAGGTCGTGGCGCATCCCGAGTGCACCGGGGCCATTCTCGCCATGACGGATTTCATCGGTTCCACCTCGGCGCTGATCGACTGGTGCGTGACGAGCGACGCGGACGAGTTTATAGTTCTGACCGAGAACGGCGTGCGGTTTTCGCTGGAACGGCGGGCGCCGGGTAAGCGGTTCTACTTCATCAACAACGAGAACTGCAATTGCAGCGAGTGCCCCTACATGCGCCTGAACACGCTCGAGAAACTGCGCGATTGCCTGACTACTCTTGAGCCGCGCGTCGAGCTGTCCGCCGAATTGATGCGCCGCGCGCGCGTGCCGATCGAGCGTATGCTGGCGGTACGCTAGCATGACGAATCCGCCGCTCATCGACAGTTTCGGGCGCGTTCACGATAACCTGCGCATCAGCGTCACCGATCGCTGCAATATCCGGTGCTTCTACTGCATGCCCGAAGAAGGCGTGGAATACATGGAGCGCTCGGGCATCCTCAGTTTCGAAGAGATCGAGCGGTTTGTGCGAGTGGCCGCCCGGCTCGGCGTGACGAAGATCCGGATTACGGGAGGAGAGCCGCTCGTAAGGCGCGATCTTCCGGTGCTGATCGAAAAGCTGCTCTCCGTGCCGGGAATCAAGGATCTGGCGCTGACAACGAATGCGGTGTTGCTGGCGGCGCAGGCAAAGCCGCTCTACGACGCGGGGCTGCGGCGGATCAACGTTCATCTGGACACGCTCGACCGCGCGCGGTTTCTTCAGATCACGCGCCGCGAAGAACTCGACAGCGTGCTCGCTGGCATCGACGAGTGTCTGCGTCTTGGCTACGGTCCGATCAAGATCAATGCGGTGGCGGTAAAGGACTTGACGGATGCGGACATCGTTCCGCTTGCCAGATACGGGCGCGAGCGGGGTATTGAGATTCGTTATATCGAGTTTATGCCGCTCGACGGGCAGCGCCTTTGGGGCCGGTCTCGAGTGCTGACTCAGGACGATATGATGGCCATGCTGACGCGGGAGATCGGTCCGCTCGAGGAGATTCCAGGCCGCGACCCGAGCGCCCCGGCGAGCGAGTACCGCTTTCTCGACGGCGTGGGGACGCTCGGATTCATCGCTTCGGTGAGCAAGCCGTTCTGCATGAACTGTAACCGGATCAGGCTCACCTCGGACGGCAAGCTGCGGTATTGCCTCTTCGCGATCGAAGAGACGGACGTAAAGGGGCTCTTGCGAGGCGGTGGCTCCGATGAGGAGATCGGCGCCGTTATTCGCGAAAACCTTTGGAAAAAATGGGCGGGCCATCAGATCGGCACGCCGCAGTTCGTTGCTCCGCCGCGGCCCATGAACGCCATCGGGGGATGAGCGCCGGGGTAAACCGTGCTCAGGGTACACTGAGTGTTGACCCAACGACGTGTTTGCGCCGTTAGCTACCTCAACACCCTCCCTCTCGTCTGGGGAATGCTCCACGGCGGCGAGAAAAATCTCTTCGACCTCGAATTCCGTTTGCCGGCCGAGTGCGCCGACGATCTCGCGGAAGGCCGGGCCGATATCGGCATCGTGCCCTGCGCCGCGCTTCTCCAACGGAACTTCGCGATCGTCGAAGGCGTCGGCATTGCCTGCCGCGGGCCCGTGCGGAGCATTCTGCTCATTTCAAAAGTTCCGTTCGACCGGATAGGCGCGCTTGCCGCCGATTCGAGTTCCCGGACTTCGGTCCTCCTCGCGCGGATCATCCTCGAGAAACGCTACGGAGCGCTCCCGCGGATCGAGCTCATGAAGCCGGACCTTGAGCCGATGCTCGCCGCGGCCGACGCCGCGCTGATTATCGGCGATCCAGCGTTGCGGCTCGAGCCAAGAGCGCTCCCGTACCATGTTATCGATCTCGGCTCGGAATGGATGGCGCTGACGGGTCTGCCCATGGTTTTCGCCGTGTGGGCCGGCCCCTCGCGGTTCGTTGACAAGAATACGGAGGCTGCGTTTCAATCCTCCTGCCGGTATGGTCTCGAACGCGTCGGCGAAATTGTAGCGGCCGAAGCGCCGCCGCGCGGCATCGCGAAGGAGCTTGCGCGCGAGTATCTGACCAGCCATATTGTCTTCGACGTGGGCGACTGTGAACGGCGGGGCATGGAGCTGTATCTGCGGTATGCGTCAGAGTTGGGTTAGCCTTAAGAACTGGGTTAGCCGTAAGATTAACGGCAGGGAGGACGCCTCATGACTCGATTGGTAATGCTTCGATTGACAATGCTTCGATTGACAATGCTTCGATCGGTAAAGGTAGCGGTTGTTTGTTCCGCGGCCGCAGCCGCGGTTCTGACGATGGGTGGCGCCGCGCCGGCCTCCGCGCAGTCGCGCGCCGCCGTCGATAAGGCGGCGGTCGAACGGTGGATGACCGAACTCTCCAACTGGGGACGATGGGGCAAGGACGACCAGTTGGGGACGATCAACCTGATTACCCCTGCCAAGCGAAAGCAGGCGGCGGCGCTCGTGAAGGACGGCGTTTCGGTTTCTCTCGCTCACGACACGCTGAAAGAGAAGGCGGCCGACAACGATTCCCCCTTCGAGCACAAGATGACCGCAACGGGCAAGACTCCTCTCGAAGGCGCATATTGCCTGGACACCTTTAGCGTTTCCTATCACGGCTGGGCGCACACGCACATGGATGCGCTCTGCCACATGTTCTACAAGGGAAAGATGTATAACGGGTTTTCCCAGACGGAAGTGACGGAGAAGGGCGCGGGCAAGCTGAGCGTCAACAACGTGAAGGCGGGGATCTTCACGCGTGGAATTCTGATGGATATTCCCCGGCTGAAGGGCGTGGCGTCGCTTGAACCCGGCACGCCGATTTATCCCGAGGATCTGGACGCCTGGGAGAAGAAGGCCGGCGTGAGGGTGGGCGGCGGCGACGTGGTTTTCATACGCACGGGGCGCTGGGCGCGGCGCGCTTCGAACGGCGCTTGGAAAGTTTCGAGCAACTCGGCGGGATTGCACGCATCCTGCGCGAAATGGCTGAAATCGCGCGACATCGCCATGCTTGGGAGCGATGGCGCAAGCGACGTCATGCCCTCCGGCGTGGCTGGCGTGACGCAGCCCATCCATCAACTTGTCATCATCGCCATGGGTACGCCGATCTTCGATAACTGCGATCTCGAAGCGGTTGGCGAGGAAGCGGCAAAGCGCGGCCGCTGGGAATTTCTTATTACGGCCGCGCCCATCGCAGTGCCGGGCGGCACGGGTTCTCCGCTCAATCCGATCGCCACGTTCTGAAGGTAGCGCCGGGCGATCGCCGCATAAAACCCGTGGCTTCCGGCCTAACCCGCCCCGAGGGCGGCGCGACGCAGTCACGGACTATAATCGGAAGCTAATGACTTTTTCCCCTGGGACGCGCATCGGTCCTTATGAGATCGTTGGCGATCTGGGCGTGGGGGGCATGGGCGAAGTCTATCGCGCGCGCGACCCGCGGCTGAATCGGGAGGTCGCGCTCAAGGCTCTTCCCCGGATGTTCGCCTCCGATCCGGACCGAATGGCGCGTTTTGAGCGCGAGGCGCAGCTGCTTGCGTCGCTGAATCACCCTAATATTGCTGCGCTATATGGCTTTGAGGATTCCGGCACGACGCGCGCACTGGTGATGGAACTGGTCGAAGGTCCGACACTGGCTAAACTAATCGCGGCCGGGCGAATTCCGCTCGATGAAGCGCTTACAATCGCCAAACAGATCGCCGAAGCGCTCGAATACGCGCACGATCGCGCCGTCGTTCACCGCGACCTTAAACCAGCCAACATAAAGGTTACTCCCGACGGCGCCGTGAAGGTCCTCGATTTCGGTTTGGCGAAAGCCCTCGGCGAGCAGCCGCTGTCGGCCAGTCCGCAAGACTCACCCACGTTCACCATGGGGTTTCCCTCCACGCACCCCGGCATGATCCTGGGGACGGCTGCGTATATGGCGCCCGAGCAGGCCATGGGCAAGCCCGCCAACCGTCGATCCGATGTCTGGTCGTTCGGAGTCGTGCTGTTCGAGATGCTCACCGGAAAGCGGCTCTTCACTGGTGAGACGCCGGCTGAAACGATCGCCTCGGTAATGCATGAAACCCCGCCGCTCGAAAGCCTGCCCGCGCGAACTCCGCCGCCGATCCGGAATTTGATACTACGGTGTCTCGAAAAGGACTCGCGGCGCCGCTTGCAGCACATCGGCGAAGCCCGCATCGCTCTCGAAGACGCGTTGTCCGGAACGGCCGGCGAGGAGACTCCGCTTTCCGCCCGCCCCGCGTCTCCCCTCAGGCTCGTCCTCTGGACCGTGGCCGGGCTGTTGTTCATCTCGATGGCCACGCTTTCTTTCGTTCATCTCCGCGAAACGCCGGCACAGCGGTCGAGCATTCGATTCTATGTGCCGCCACCGGAGAAATCGCTTGCCGCGATGTTCAAGCTGTCGCCGGATGGGCGTTACCTCGCCATCGTGGCTTTTGGAGGAGGGCAGAATCGGTTGTGGGTCCGCCCGCTCGACTTGATCGAGGCGCACGAACTGCCCGGGACCGACGACGCCCGTTATCCGTTCTGGTCTCCGGACAGCGCGTTCGTTGCATTCTTCGCCCAGGGCAAGCTGAAGAGGATCGCGCTCGCGGGCGGTCCGCCCCAAACCCTCTGCGATGCCCCGAACGGCCGGGGTGGGGCTTGGAATAGCGATGGGGTTATTCTTTTCGCGCCAAGTCTCAGCGGCGGTTTGTATAGCGTGCCCGCGCAAGGGGGCCTGCCGGCGCCCGTGACAAAGGTCGAAATTTCCAACGCCTTGAACTCTCATCGTTTCCCGGAATTCCTTCCTGACGGAATCCGCTTCACCTACGTTGCGCAGTCCGACAAGCCCGAAGCCAATGGGATTTATGCAGGCTCGCTCGAGGGGACGCCTTCGGTGCGCCTCTTACCCGACCTATCCACCGCGGCTTACGCCGACACTCCCGGCCGGACCGGTCATCTCATGTTTCTTCGGGAGAATACCTTGATGGCGCAGCCCTTCGATCCCGGCGCCCTTCGAGCGGCTGGCGGCATCTTTCCCCTGGCGGAACCAGTCGGCGTCGCCGGAGACACTGGTTCCGCGGCTTTCTCCGTTTCCCGCAATGGCATGCTGGCGTTTCGGTCGGGCGGCTCGGTAGGAAACCGGGAGCTGGTTTGGATGGACCGGAAGGGAGTGCGTCTCGAGGTCCTGACTAAGAAGGCGGCTGCGATTAGTTCCGCGGCGCTTTCACCGGATGAAAAAACAATTGCTTTCACCCTCGGTCAACCGGGAGCGGCAAACATCTGGCTGCAAAACCTGACGAGCGGAGCGATGTCGCAATTCACGCTCAGGCCTGGGAGTAACAGGGCGGCGGTCTGGTCTCCTAACGGGCGAGGCATTGTTTTTGCCTCCACTCAGCCATCGATTTCCGACATCTATCAAAAGCCGGCCAGCGGCGGAAAGGAGGAACTGGTGGTACACGCTGGAGTCGGCGCGACGACATACGACTGGTCTCCGGACGGGAAGTCGGTCGTGTATTCCCAGTACGGCGAGAAGACAAATGACGATTTGTGGCTGCTGCCGGTCGAAGGCGACCGAAAGCCTGTCCCTTACTTGCAGGATCCATCGAACGAAGTACTCGGCAGTTTTTCGCCGAACGGGCGATGGATGGCATATGTATCGGATGAATCCGGACCACCTCAGGTTTACGTCCAGACGATTCCGGCGGGGAGCGGCAAGTGGCAGGTTTCCACAGCGGGCGGCAGTCAGCCTAGATGGCGGCGTGATGGTAGGGAGCTATACTACGTCGCGCCGGATCGGAAGCTCATGGCCGTGCCGGTGAAGAGAGGCGCGGCGGCCTCCGGGTCCTTTGAGGCAGGCGCGCCGCAACCGTTGTTTGGAGGTATGGTCTTCAATGGCCTGCTAAGCCAGGCTTTCTTCTACCAGCCCTCGGCGGACGGAGAACGGTTCATGGTGACCGTCCTCAGCGGCGGCGATGAGGCTGCGGCTCCGCCCATCACAGTGGTAGTGAACTGGCTGACGGGATTGAAGAAATAGCTTCGCTAAAGCGCCTCGAACCTAATAAAGGTAGAGCGGGGATCGGCGGGAGAACCAAAGAATGAGCAGGAGGCTCGGCTGCGCGCACGGACACACGACACTACGGGTTCGCTCGATTCGGAATGAAACTCGGCTACCGTCGGTTGAGGACCGCTGGCGGCCCTGTATAACCAGACACATGGAACGCTGCTTCCGAGGTTTCGTGCACGCCCAGGAGCCTCTTCGAGGACGCACGAAGCGGGGTAGATGACTGAACGCCGTCGTGCCGGCGCAACCCTCCGTCTTCCGTTCGCTGGAATCGCCGAGCCGCGCCGCCTCTGCCGGAAGGTTCCGTGTCCGATTGCCTGAAGCCGCGCGTGCCGATTTGGCCCTGACACCTCCCTGTTCGGGAAAAGCGCGAGCCCTCCCGGAATACTCCAACGCCCACGAAAATGCGCCCTCCCAGGCCGTAAAGTTTTCTCCCAGTCCGACGATAGTTACCTTGAAGGGCAACTCGATCACACTACACGCTTATGTTTGCGATTATTGGAATCGTCATCGTCTTTGGCTCCGTCATCGCCGGCTTCCTCATGGAACATGGCCAGCTCGCGGTGCTGTTTCAGCCCGCCGAGTTGGTCACGATTGGCGGCGCGGCTCTTGGCACGATCTTCATCGGCAATCCAATGCACGTCGTTATTGGGATTGGGAAAGGCCTCGCCGGGGCGTTTAGCGGCAGCAAGTACACCAAAGCCTACTACCTCGAGACGCTGAAGATGTTGAATCAGCTCTTCTCCTACGCTCGAAAAGAAGGCATGGTGAAACTGGAGGCCGACGTGGAGGAACCCAAAAAAAGCCCCGTGCTGTCGAAATACCCGAAATTCCTGAAGGATCACCACGCCACGGATTTCATCTGCGACACTCTGCGTATGTCGATCAGCGGCGGCATTCAAGGATTTGATCTGGACCAGATGATGGAACTGGACATTGAAGTACACCATCACCAGGCGAGCCTTCCGGTAACGTCCCTGAACACCGTGGCCGATGCGCTGCCTGGCCTTGGGATCGTGGCGGCTGTACTCGGCATTGTGGTCACCATGGGATCGCTGGGCGGTCCGCCGGAAGAGATCGGGAAGAAAGTGGCGGCGGCGCTCGTCGGCACGTTTCTCGGGATTTTGCTTTGCTACGGTTTGTTCGGTCCTCTGGCGGCCAGCATGACGAAGACCACCGATGCGGAGTCGGATTTCTACAAATTTCTCAGGGTCGCGGTGGTTTCGTTCGTCAAAGGCTTCGCGCCGATCCTTGCGGTCGAGTTTGCCCGCCGCTGCATCCCGAATAACGTGCGGCCCACGTTCAAAGAGATGGAGGATCACTGCAAAGGCAAATCCGGCGCCTCGGCGCCTGAAGCGCCGGCGAAGAAATAGCGGCATCGCTCCGGAGGCGAACCAATCATGGCAGGCGAACCTGTTCAGCCGATCATCATCATCAAGAAAAAGGGCGGGCACGCGGCGCATCACGGTGGAGCCTGGAAGGTCGCTTACGCGGACTTCGTCACCGCGATGATGGCGCTCTTCATCGTTCTTTGGCTCTTGAGCACCAGTGTGAAGGTACAGAAGGCCGTCGGAGGCTATTTTAAGGACCCGTCGGGAACCGGCAAACAGACGGGAAGCAACGTGTCGGGTGTAGGCGAGACTCTCTCCGTGTCGAAAGACGACATGCCGGCGTTGAAGGAGAAGATTGAACAGGCCATCCTGGAGGTCCCCGCGTTCAAGGAATTGAAGGAACAAGTCCAGATCTCCATCACCGGCGAGGGGTTACGCATTGAGCTCATCGAGACGACCAAGGGAATGTTCTTTGAGAGCGGCAGCTCCACCCCCAGTAAGGCCGGCACGGATCTGTTGATGCTCCTTTCCGGGGAAGTGGGTAAGTTGCCGAACACCATTCTCCTCGAAGGCCACACGGACGCCAAGCCCTTCGGCGCCGGAGTCGCCTTTACCAACTGGGAGCTTTCCGCCGAGCGCGCCAATGCCGCGCGGCGAATCATGCAGTCGAACGGTCTGCGGGGGGATCAGGTGGCCCAGGTTCGGGGATACGCCGATCAGCAGCTGAAGTACCCGCTCGACCCCCTGGAGCCCCGCAATCGCCGGATTTCGCTCATCGTGCAATACAGGAAAACTCCGGGCGAAGCGGAAGAAGACGTGACCGGAGAGGAGGGCGCCGCTCCCGCAGCCGGCGGGCACGGCGAGAAACCCGCAGTAGATGCGAAGGCGGCTCCCGCTCCGACAGCTGCCCACGGTGAGAAACCGGCCGAGGCCGTGAAGGATGCGGGCAAGGTCCCGCCGGATAAGGCCGCCGCCGCGAAGGCGCCGGAAGCCGCCAAGGCCAAAGTGCCGGAGGCTCCCAAGGCCAAGTTACCGGAAGCCGGCAAGGCCAAGGCGCCCGAAGCTCCCAAACCCAAGTTACCGGAAGCCGCCAAGGCCAAGGCGCCCGAAGCGGCCAAGGCCAAGCATTGAGCCCCACTCAGCCGTATCCGCCCGATTGCGCCTATAATCGAAGATGTCATGAGCGACTTGAGCCGCATCGGCGTAGCGATTGATTCCGACTTGCTCCTAAAGTTCGACGATCTGATTGAAAAGCGAGGATATACCAACAGGTCTGAGGCATTTCGCGACCTCATCCGGGACCGCCTCGTGCAGCAGGATTGGGAGTCTCCGGACCGGCAGGTGGTTGGCACCGTCACCCTGGTCTACGACCACCATGTGCGCATGCTGTCCGAAAAGCTGACCGACCTCCAGCATGACTTCCACCGCTCGATTCTTTCAACCTTGCACGTCCATCTCGATCACGACAACTGCCTTGAAGTCCTGGTGGTTCGTGGCAAGGCGGGCGTCGTGAAGAAGATCTCCGACGCGCTGATCAGCACGAAGGGTGTCAAGCACGGGCAGCTTACGATCACAACCTCCGGAGCCGGACTCCCGTGATCCTCGGCACGGGGCTCGACCTGGCGGAAGTCGACCGCATCCGCGATGCGATTTCCCGCTACGGCGAGCGCTTCACGGGGCGCATTTTTACTCCTCTCGAAACGGCTTACGCCGAGAGCAAGGCCAACCGCTACGAACGTTTCGCCGCCCGTTTTGCCGCGAAAGAAGCCGGGATGAAGGCGATCGGCACGGGGTGGAAGCGAGGCGTTCGCTGGCGCGATTTTGAGGTCGCGAACCTACCCTCCGGCCGGCCTACGCTCCGGCTCTACGGGGAAGCGGCGAAGATTGCCGAAAAGATGGGTGTAAAGTCGATTGCGCTCTCCCTGACTCATACGGCCCAGCATGGCATGGCCCACGTGATACTTGAGGGTTAAACCGCGGCAGTCTACACGTCGTGAATCGTGATCAGCGTCCGGATCTCGAACTCTTTCAACCCGCCCGGAATCTGAATTTTCACCACATCGCCGATTTCCTTGCCGATCAGACCGCGTCCGATGGGCGAGCTGGGCGAGATCTTTCCCTGATTCGCGTCGGCGTCTTCCGTCGTTACAATTTGATAGGTGATCTCCGCCTCTTTCCCGACGTCCAGAACCACGACGGTCGAGCCCAGACCAACCCGGTCGCGCGGAATCTTCGTCAGGTCAACCATCGACATTTCCTGTAACCGCTTCTTGAGCTGGTGCAGCCTCGCGTTGACGAATCCTTGCCGCTCCTTAGCGGCGTGGTACTCCGCGTTTTCGCTAAGATCTCCGTGCGCGCGAGCCTTCAGAATCTCTCTCGGCAACTCGTTGCGGAATTCATACTCGAGAATGGCGATCTCGTCCTGCAGCTTTTTCTTGATATCCATCATTCGGAGCCTACAAACGATATTATAGAGCGGATTAACGTCCGGCGTTGACACCCCACTCCTTCCCCTGCGCGATAATCGGGAGGTATTTCATTTTGTTCAAACGGAGAAAACATGCGGGTTTTGGTTACAGGCGCTCAGGGGTGCATCGGCGCGTGGGTGGTAAAGGCGCTTATCGAGCGCGGTCTCGAGGTCGTCATTTTCGACGTGGATCCGAATCCAGTGCGCCTCGCCTTGCTCGTCGGCGGAGAGATGGCGCGGCGGCCCACAATCGAAATCGGCAGAATCGAGGACACGGCGCGCGTAAAGTCGCTCGTCCGGGACTCCGGCGTCACTCATATTATTCACCTCGCCGCGCGGCTCATGCCCTTCTGTCAGGCGAATCCGGTGGAGGGCGGCGTTATCGACGTCCTAGGCACGCTCAACGTGTTCGAAGCCGCCCGGGACGCGGGGCGTGAGGTCCGCGTCGTCTACGCGAGCTCGTCCGCCGTCTGGGGACCGGAGGAGGCCTACGCCACCGGTAAGTTGACCGAGGACGATCCCCTGAAACCGGCCACCCACTACGGCGTGTTCAAACAGGCGAACGAGGGCAACGCCCGCGCTTTTTTCAGCGTGAACGGGATTTCGAGCGTCGGACTTCGTCCGTGGACGGTCTACGGCCCCGGCCGCGACGTGGGCTTGACCGCCGACCCTACAATCGCCATGAAAGCCGTCGTCCTCGGCCGCCCGTTCCGGATTCGAGTGAGCGGCCACATGGACTTGCAGTACGTCCAGGACGTTGCGGAAATCTTCGTCCTGAGCGCGCTCACGCCGCTTGAAGGGGCGCATGTTTTCAATCTGGAAGGATCGGTCGTTCGAATGGAAGATCTGGTCGCGGAATTGGATCGCCTTCGCCCGGGCGCGGCGTCGCTGATTTCCGTGGGCGGACCGCAAGTACCCGTCGCCTTCCGAATGGACGACTCGCAGTTGCGCGCGAAGATTTCCGGCGTGCCCAAGACGCCGCTCCAGGAAGGCCTGATGAGAACACTCGAGATCTTCGAGCGGCTCAAGGCGGAGGGAAGGCTGAGCGATTCCCTGGGAGCGTAGTGGCGCCGTTTCCGCGGCAAACCCCCGTGTTACGAAAATGTTTCCCGGCGAGGCGTTTGTTGTACAATATGGAGTTGCCTCATGGTTTGAGACAAACAGTTAAGACTCAAAATTCATTGAATGGAGAAAATGAGTCATGGGATTGTCTCGACGGAAGTTCACACGTGAGGTCAAAACGGTCGCAGTCCAGCGGCTGGAAACGGGTTCCTCGATCGCC
>CAMDED010000147.1 GCA_945893365.1 Candidatus Sulfopaludibacter sp. SbA3
TCGCTGTCGGGTCGGAGGTGGCGCGCTCGCGCGCTGGCCACCGTCCGCCGCTCAAACTGTACATGCAGTTTTCCCGCATACAGCTTTCACGAAGACTCACGCTTCCGAGATGCAATCGAAGGAATCAATTGAACGAGGTTCACAAGCCCGTATTCGCCGTACAGCTTGGTTTCCGGCAGCTGTCGCCAGCCGCCGTTCCGCCACCGCTTGAATCGATGCGACCGAATGCGCCGCACAATCCAGCCGTCGAGCCGGTGGAAGAGCTTTCGGACGTGGGCTCGCTTGTAGTGATGTCCCCAGCCCCGCAACACAGGATTCAGTTCCTCTATCAACTCCGTGGTCCTAAGCGGCACGCGTCGGCTGGTGAGCGCACGTACCTGATCCATGAAGTGCCGGATCGATTTCTCCCGAGGATACGCATATAACGCTCCCGGCTGGACACCACTGCGGATCTTGCCCGGAGGCAAGTGTAGCTGCCTTTGCCCGCGCTTGATCTTGTACCCAAGAAACTCAAATCCTTGCCGGACATGCACGATCCGCGTCTTCTGCGGATGCAATTGCACGCCCAACTCATTCAGAATCCGAAGCGCTGCGGCCACCGCCGCCCGCGCCTCTGCCGCCGATTCGCAGGTCACAACCCAGTCGTCGGCGTACCTCGTAAGTTGATATCCCTTGCGCCGCATCTCCTGATCGAACGGCGTCAGAAGTATATTACTGAGTAAGGGTGAAACCACCCCGCTGGCCCCGAAGCGAAGACGCACTGATGACCTTATCCCCTGACAAGTTGTGCCGTGTTCCTTCGCCCCTGGTCGGGAGTCCCGCGCTCGCTTGGAAACAGCCGCCCTTTGCCATAGCTTCCTGCCTTGAGCATTGCCTCTATCAGACGCAGCACCCGGCCATCGGCTACTCTCTGAGCAACGAGCGCGAGCAGCTTGGCATGATCCACCGACCCGAAAATGTCCTTCAGATCGGCGTCCACGATCCACTCCCGTCCGCTCTGGATCTCCTTCCATACTTTGCGCATGGCGTCCTTCGTCGATCGCCCTCGCCGATATCCGAAGTTGGCTTCATCGAACACCGGCTCGAAGATCGGTTCCAGCCGATTGAGCAACGCCTGCTGGCATACCCTGTCATAAATCGTCGGGATTCCCAACATGCGAAACTCGCCCGGCTTTCCCGCCTTCGGGATCTGTACCTGCCGCACCGGTTGAGGCCGGTAGGCATCCTCCTTCAACTCGCTTTGCAACCGATCCAACTGCGGATCCAGTTGCGCGACGAATCCCTCCAGACTCTGCCCGTCCACTCCTCCATTACCCGGTTGGCCTTTACCATCTCCCAGGCCATCTCCAGGTTCTTCCGCTTGTACCCCTTGTCAATTAATGAATGGACCTTCTTTGCACCCGTCGGGTTGATCCAGTCCACCAGTCTCCTCGGACGAGAATGTACGGGTATTTCACTCATGGAACTGCTCCACCTCCCCGCCCTTACTCATCTGGTTTTCTCTCTCTTCCCAACCGCCTTCGCCGGCTGCCTTCCCCGGCCCGCTTCCGCCGCCAGCTGCCCGGTCACGTGGCTTTCACCACGCCTGAGGTACTACACAGCCGTCCGTCTACTCACAGAGCCTTGCTCGCCACTTCGCTCTCGCTTATAGGTCCGCTTACTCCGGCGCCACCCGGAGACTCTGCCAGTCCTCCTGAGGTCACGCGTTGTTCTTCCATACCGTGCCGTCTGCAAACACCTTGGTGCGGTGGGTGAATGAGAACGCCTTCGCCTTCATAGTGCAGGCTCGACCTTGCCCCACCTTTGGCCGACCAGTTCATCTTCGGGGTAGCCCCCATCGATTACAGCCCGGTACTTCTCCTCATGCCCTTCGGATTCCACCTCGCGATGGACACCCTGCCCTCCGGAGTGTTGCAGGTTAGGGCTTTAGGTCCGCCTTGGCTTGTCTCCGGCTTTCGCCTTCGTGCCCGTTTAGACTTCTCCATACCTTCCACCTTCCCCCGGCCCGCGAGGCATTACCCCCGCGTTCGGATATGACGCTCCTCATCCGAGCGCCAGAGGGACTTTAACCCTCCCGATCAACGCGCTGCTCAGCGCACACTATGGGCCTCTCCGACTCCCTGCCGGAAGCCGTCGGCGGTTATGCATTCCCGCCACCGGTCGGGCCTTTCCGCCCCTTCCGCCGGGTCTCCCAGGTTCCTGACGACTCTTTCCCAGCGCGCTGTCCCGTATCTCCCCGGCAAGTCTGACAGGTGCTCACCCACTTCTTCCCTGCCAGTTCCAGGCTTCGCCCTTTCCTGAAGGTTGGCCACTTGCACTGTATCTAACGAGGCCTAAAAAGGTTCGCTTTCGCTACGGCTCACTGGTTTGCTTCACAAGGCTTCGACGATTCGATTGCTCTTACCGCCGCTCGTGTCGCTACATGTGCGATGGGTAACTCACATGGTGATCTCCTTTCAGATCACGAGAATCGCCAAGCTTTGCCTGGCGCACAGGGAAAAGGAAAAAAGAATCAAGGGAACACTTCCCGAGCACAACGGAACCCGTAGTAATCGTTCCAGTCGCCAGGCCGGAGCCCGAGGCGAACCGAGGCCCCGAGGAACGAAGAATAGTCGTTCCACGAACCGCCCCGAAGTACTCGATACTTCTTCGAGTCGTCGTACCAGTCGTCAACCCACTCCCAGACATTACCCGCCAGATCCGCGATCCCCCCGGGCGTGGAGCCTCGCGGAAAGAGCCCTACCGGGCTGGCTTGCCCAAGCTTGGTCTCACGGTAGTTCGCCCGGTCGGGATCGGGCTCCTGGTTGCCCCACGGATACTCGCGGCCCTCCGTGCCCCGCGCGGCCCGTTCCCACTCTTTCTCGCTCGGCAGCCGCACCCTCGCCCAATCGCAGTAGGCTTTCGCCTCGAACCAGGTAACTCCCACGACCGGACAATTGGCCCGCGGTAACTGGCCGTCCCATCGCTCAGGTTTAGGCCCGCCATCGTCCACAAATCGCGCATACTCCTGAACGGTCACCGGATACTTTCCGATCTCGAAGCCCTCCACCTTGACCCAATAATCCGGATCGCTCGGGAGACGCAACCTTGGATCCCCTGCCTGCCCCAACGCTTCCGCGGCCGCCAATCGCGTCTGCAAGGGAATGGCGGCCGCCTTACTCGCCTCGAAGATGCCCAGCACCGCGTTTTTCACCTCGGCATACCGCGGATCGGGCGGCGCGTAGCCAAGCGGCTGCAAATCCCGCAGCATGGCGCCCAACAAGCCGAAGCAACGCGCCTGTTTGGTCAGCTCCGGCTTTACTCCCGCCCGAGGGGGGGAACCGTACAAATCGTCCAGCGCCTCCGACACCAGCGCGTCTACCTTCTTATCCCGCTGCTGATGCAGGATGCCGGCCAGCAGCAGCACCACCTCGCGCCATTCCGGCAGCCACGCCCGCCCCTCCGCGAACAGCAAACCGCGCCGCTCGTCGTCGTTCATTCCAGCCAGAAGCCGCGCCGCCAGGAACTCGTGAAAGGTGAGGTGCCAGAACTTGACGTCCGCGCCGCGGTTGACCACAATTCCGCTATCCGCCTCTTCCTCTTTGAGAAACGCCAGCGCGCGCCCCGCGTCGCCCTGAAACTGCGACTTCAGCTCGCGGGCCGCCCACTCGCGCGGGACCTGCACCTGCCGCCCTTCCGTATGCCTTTGCATCGCGCCCGCCAGCTCTTGCAGAACCTTTATGCACTCTTCCGGATTCAGCCTCCCCGGGCGCCGTTTTCGTGAGCGGGCCAGCCACATCAGGATCGAGTCGTACAGGTCGGCCCGCCGCTCGGGCATCCGCTTCTCGTTCCACTGCAGCACCGCGAGCGCGCTCAGCATCACCGGATTACTGGCGATGCGCCGGATCTCGAGCCGGCTTTCCACCGCTTCGATCAACTCCCTGGCATGCCGCCTGGCGCGTTCCGGGTTTTCGGCCAACAGCGCGGCTGCCCATCGCTCCAGAAACGTTCGCACCGCTTCCGGCTCCAGGGGCCCGATTCGCGCGGCGTGAAAGTCCGCGAGCAGCACCTCTTCTTCATAGGCCTTGGGACGAGTCGTCACCACGAACCGGCAGTTCGGCCACGCCCGCGCCGCTTTTTCGATCAGGCGCGATACGGTCTCGCGCGCCGCCTCGCTGAGCCTCGTCCAACCCATCCACCAGCAACAGGCACGGGCCCCTGGTGAATTGCCGCCTAAAGAAAGGCTCGTCCAGGGGGACGGCGAGGTCCTGCGCCTGCTGGGCCAGCAGAAGCGGCAGCAGCGCGGGTGCGTCTTTCCGGTCGTGGCGCTCGACGAACTCGGAAAGCTCGGAAATCCGCAGGAGCAGTGGGAATGGCGCGGATGCATCGGCGAGCCGGGCCGCGCACGCCGCGTTTGCGATGCGCCTCAGGAAGGTCGTCTTGCCCGATCCCGGATCGCCCAGAATCACGAGCCGTGGATGGGCCAGAGACTCGTCGAGCGTGGGCCGCCCCCGGCCGCCCTCCATCTCACCTCCGCGCGTTCCCATCTCGTCGATCAGCGGAATGTAAAGATCGTTGATGGGAAACCGCGGAGCCTCCGCCACGTTCAAGCGCAGCCCGCGAATCTCGATATATGCCGTTTCGTTGCTCAGGTATTCGAGATAGGGCCTGGCATCGGCTTCCCATCGCGGCAACGCCGCTCGCGAGCCGCCGGAATCGGCATGACTGGCCATATCGCGCAGCAGGTCGAGCAGCGGATCTCCGAAATCCGCAAAAGAGACAGGCTGCACCGATAGTCCTTGCAGTTCCTTCTCCATCGCCGCCCGCTCCTTGTCCCGAACCAATACGAAGTGCTGGCCGCCCGTGCCGGCGAAGGTTTCCCTAACCCAACGGATCTGCCGCAGCATGGCTTCTTCCATGCCGAACCCGATGAACACGACCGTCCGCGCCGTAAGCTGATGGCGCAAAGTCCCGGACGCGGCCCGGTAGTCCGCTTCGCCCTTGCTATCGCTCGGATAGAGCTTGCCGTACCCGCCGGGCGTCAGAATAATCTCTTTCGGCCGGTCGATGAAGCCGTGCAGATGCCAGACAGCCGGTCTCTCCAGGCGGCCGCGTTGGATTTCAGCGAGGTTCTCCGCGTCGCTCACGGTCCAATGCCGCAGGTCGCGCTCTTGCGGACTCGCCCAATGGAGCACTTTGTCGTAATTGGTGGTCACCACCAGAGGACTACCCAGGCGCCAGACGGCTTTCGCCACGTCGAGACTCTCCGGCAGAACGCGATTGGCCGGGGGGTCGAATTGCGCTTTGAGGAAGGGGAACCAGCGCACTCCGAGCGCGTCGCGGGTTACTTCCGCCGCGTTTAGATACTGGTCATCCTCCAAAAGCGCCTGAATCAGATTAGCCTTCTTGATCTGGAGGTCGGTACGCAACCGTTCCGATGCGGCGTCCAGAAGGCCGCGCCAAGTGGGAAACAGAGGCTGTCCCGCCTCATCTGTGACCGCGCGCGAGACCCCCGCCCCGACGAACGGGAGCACGGCGCGGGCTTTCAGCGCTTCGACCAGGGTGGAG
Organism: Candidatus Sulfopaludibacter sp. SbA3; assembly: GCA_945893365.1. Classification (GTDB taxonomy): domain Bacteria; phylum Acidobacteriota; class Terriglobia; order Bryobacterales; family Bryobacteraceae; genus SYKU01. The sequence goes on from CAMDED010000147.1 coordinate 5,548, forward strand.
GGTAGATCCGGCATACCGGTACGCCATTCTCTCAAATAACGCCGCGCGCCGCTCGTACGTAACCCAGCCCACTCGGCAAGGTCAAGGCGTAGGCTCCCAATCGGCACGGCACGCCTGCGCGCCACCACGCGCTCGATAGTGTAGAACCTTCGCAACGAGACGCGACGAATCCTCAGATCCGTGGGAATCGTCTGGGCGGGCTTCCTTCGCCCGGGACCTCCACCGGCGCCGTAGGACTCTCCGCTGTTTGAGACCGGCTCCGCCACCGCCGCGCGCGCCTCGCAAGCCAGACGGACGCCGCCCGCCTGCGCGTGGAGCTGACCGCTTTCCGCAACCGCGTGGCGTCGTAGGAGGCAATCCACTTCTCGTTTTCGGCAAGACGGGCCTCTTCCACGTGCTTCAGGCTCAATCTTGCGCGGCAAACCGGCGAGCTGCTGGCCATGCTGAAGTAGGCGCGCGGAAGCCGCGGGGGCCCGGTTCAATTTTCACCCGGCTCCGCGAGTAAATCGCCCAGCCGGTCGAGCCGCCGTTCCCACGTCGAGCGGCGATCGCCGATCCATTCCGCCGCCACTGACAGCCCGGCGGGTTCGATGCGGCAAGTGCGCACCCTCCCTGTCTTTTCGGTTTGTACCAGCCCGCTTTCCTCCAACACCTGCAAGTGTTGCACTACCGCGGCCAGAGTGATGTTGAGGGGCTCCGCCAACCGCGAGACCGATATCGGTCCTTCGCTGAGCTTCTCGATAATTGCCCGGCGGCTAGGATCGCCAAGAGCGTGGAAGACGCGGTCGATACCAGGTTTCTTCCTATGCATTGGTCCGCGGCTTCCGGCGCCGCTCTCCGGCTAGCGAGGGAATTCTCCGGTCAATCGTTCGAGTAGCTTGTGCCATCCCGCTTCACGGATTTCAGGACCATCGGCGCCCTCGAAGAATGCTCCCTGGTGTGTAAAGATGAGGTCGGTCCCCGCTCCCGACGGCAAGAGCTCAACCGTGGCCAGAGACGCCGAGATGCACTTCTCATCCACCGTCATTGTAGAGGCGAATACAACGCGGCGGTTGGGCACAATGTCCAGGTAACCGGTGTCGTTCGTGCACGCGATTTCCTTCGGCGGGGCGCCGTGTTTGAAACGAAAACGGGCACATTCTTTGCCTCCAACTCGAAAGTCCATCTCATAGCGCTCGACTTCGTGGTGGTCGCCTTCGGCAAACCACCGGCGTTTCTTGGTTCGGTCGGCGAAAGCTGCGAAAACGCGCTCAGGCGTGGCGGGATAGGTGCGTTCGATGACGAACGTGCTGTGGATTACGGATCGCTCTTCCATGGGCTCCTTCCTTTAAGTGAGGAAAATTGGTTAAGTCTCCACTTGAGTATCTATCGCCTCGCGGCCAATTGTCAAGTGGGTACTTAAGTAATTTTGGAGTCTCAGGCTCAACCAGCCAAGCGGCCTTCGGATGCCCCATCCAACACCACCCATCGGAGGGCCATGGGCGCTACCCGCCGAAATCGCCTATCGCGGTCGCGACCGCCCAATTGAGTAGAGCTTGCTTTCGGTGCGCAGCAACAACCGGTCTCCGACGATAGCCGGCGTGGCTTGCGCCATCTCGTCGAGCGGGTTCGTCCCAAGGAGTTTGAAGGTTTCTCCGGCCTCCACGACGAACGTCTTGCCCTCCTCGCTCAGGCAAAACACCTTGCCGTTGTAGGCCCAAGGCGAGGCCGTAAAGAAGCCCGCATCGACGTCCAGGCGCGATTTGTAGCTGAGCTTGCCCGATCGCGAGTCGAAGCGGCTCAAGATGCCCCTCTCGGTGAGGACGTAAATGCCGCCCGCATACGCAACCGGAGTCGGCAGGTAGGTTCCTGCCCGCGCCTCGGACCAGGCTACATATTCACTCGAGTTGGCGCCGCCGCCCAGTGAGATATCTCCCGCTGCGCCGGGACGGATTACCGCCAGGATCCCGCCCGCGCCGCCGTTCACGATCAACCTGCCCTCGTAAGCGAATGGTGTGGGAATCGCCATCCCCGAATTGACGGACAATCGCCACAGTTCCTTGCCTTCGAGATCGTAACTGACGGCGGTCCCCGGGCCGAGCGTCACCACCTCGGTGCGAAGCTGGTGAATCCAGACAAACGGAGTGGCCCAGCTGGAGCGTACCATGTCCGGGTTTTTGGGCCCGAAATCGCGATATGTGCGCCAAAGCTGCTTACCCGTCCGCTTGTCGAAAGCCGCGATGAATTGCTGTTTCTGGTTGTCGTTCACAATGAACAGCTGGTTGCCGTGCAAAGCCGCCGAGCCGCCTGTGCCGAAATTGAGATAGACCGGCAGCGCTTCGAGCGGCGTCGACCAGGCCCGCTCGCCGTTAAGCTTGTAGGCGTAGAGACCGAGATTGCCTACATAAACATAGATGAACTTGCCGTCGGTTACCGGAGTCTCGGACGCGAAACTATTCTTGCGATGCCGTCCGCCCGGCGGGTGTCCCGCGTGAAGCTCCCGCTTCCAGTTCACGGCGCCCGTCTTCAGATCGAGGCAATAGAGGAAATAATGCACGGTCACCTCGGCCGGAAGCTCCATGTCGCGCTCGGCGACCCGTTCCATGACCTGCTTGTCGCTGAGCCCTTGCTTCTTGAGCTCGGCCATGTACTCGTTGCTGTAATCGAAGCCCGTCTGTGGCGGTTTCGACTTCCCGTCCGTCGTAACTGTGGTCAGAAATACTTTGCTCCCAACCGAAACCGGCGAGGACCACCCTCGCCCCGGAATCTCCGTACTCCAAGCGATGTTCGCGGTCTTCGACCAAGCGTCGGGCAGGCGCGGATTCGCGCTCACGGGATTCGAGTTTGGCCCGCGGAAAGCCGGCCACTCGGGCTCACGGCCAGGCAGCAGGGAAGCAATCAGGAGCAAAGCAGCGCCGAAGCGATCACCCATAACTCTACCCTACGTCAGTTTCCGCCGCGAAGTTCAACGGGGAAGCCACTCGGCGCGCAACGTTTCGGCCGGAACCACCCCGAAGCCCGGAGCGCCGGTAGGAACGCCGCTGCCAGTCCGCCGGAACCCAACAGCGACGCAACCATGAAGAGCGTCCACGGTCGTGAGGCTTAACGCCGTTAGAGAGCAGCCGACGCCGCGCGGCCAGCCGCCATGGTGATCGACGCGTCGGCCGCAATGCCGGCCTGCGGACCAGCGCGATCTCTTCGAGGATCGGCGGACGATTCCACTCCCGGTACCCCCGACCGCGAGGCGGACGCCAAAACGGCGCGACACGGCGTGACTCCGAATACGCCAGTCAGGGCGAGCATCGCCTCGAGGACTCCGAAGGCGCCGGTGAACGCGGCCATCAAGCGCTCGCGCAAGACGGACTCTTCGATTTGCGTCTGGAGCGCCACAAACCGCATGCTCAGTTGGGGGTCCGCGTCCAAAAGAACGCGCTTTACCTTCCCGCCGAACGGATGACAAAGCGAACCCTCCAACCTTGGCTCCCGCTCCCGGCTGGCGGCGAAATAGCCAATTGGTATGAACTCCTCCGACTCTACTCTCAACGGCGACGCCGGAAACACCGGGGCCACGAGCCTCCGGCATGGCCGCACGGACCCTCCAAACCAGAAACTTTAAGACTTCGCAGGGGTTATACTGAGGAACGCCATGGCTACCCTGCAACGGTTCCACTTTTCGCTCTTCCTGGGAGCCATCCTATTCACCTCCACCGCCGTTGCAGCCACTTTCGGTACCGTCGTGACGCTCCCTGGCGGGGCGTCGGACATCGTCCTCGATGAACCCCGCGGAGCCTTATACCTTGTGAATCCAGGGGCCAGCCGGATAGACGTCTACTCCCTCTCCCGGCGCACGTTTCTGACGGGCATCCGGACCGCCGCCACGCCGGTCAACGCGGCACTGTCGCGCGACGGGCGCACCCTTTACGTCACCTGCTATGACGGCTCGTCGCTCGACATCGTGGATCTGACGCTCGCCGCGCCGAGAGTCACAAGGAGCCTCAATCTTCCGGCAAAACCTGAGGGCGTGGCCGTGGGCGGCGATGGACGCGTGCTCATTACGACGATCGGAACGGGCGCGCAAAACCAGACCAACACGCTCCTCGTTTACGATCCGGCCGCCGTCGGCGATGCTGCCCTTACCAATGTCGTCATTCCGGTTCCGCCGCCTACGCCGCCGCAGCTTCCGGCCCCCTCGGGCCGCATTTTCCTCTCGTTTCGCAGCCGCCTGGTGACCACGCGCGACGGCAATTACATCATCGGCGTGAACAACCCCAACGCCACTTCCAGAGGTGTTTTCGTCTATGAGGTGGCCTCCGCCACCGTACTGCGGAGCCGCAACGTGGCGGGACTTTCTTCCGTGCTGGCCGTCTCGCCGGACGGGTCGAAATTCATGGGCGGTCTCAGCCTGTTCGACACCGAAACGCTGGCGATTCTGGCCCAGGAAAATGCCGCGAACGCCCCGTTTACCTTCCCAGGCGGCGCGGCAGGCAACTTCAACACTCAGCAGAACCAGGGCGGGAGCGTATTCTCTCCGAACGGAGCTACCCTCTACGCCGCTTTCAATATCGCGCCCGTTCAGAACCCGGCAGCCCGCGCCAATATCAGCCGCCTGCTGTTGAACGATCCCGATAACCTGCTGATTACGCTCGGTTTGCAACTGCCGGAGAACCTGGTCGGCAACATGGTGATCTCCTCGGACGGCGCCAATATCTACGCGCTGTCCGAATCCGGGTTCATGATCATACCTATCTCGACGATTAACCGCAGTCCGATCGCCATGCCGCAATCGCCAGTCGTTCTGCTCGCGAGCGATCAATGTGGAGTGCAGTCGTCGAAGCGCATCGGCGCGGTTGACGTACTGAATACCGGGAGCGGGAATGTCCGCGCCACCGCGCAGCTGGTGCCCACCACGACGCAGGGAGCGGCGGTTGGACTCGGCGGATTTGGCGGCCCCGGCGGCGGCGCACCCGGCGGCGCGATCGTCATCGTTCTGCCTCCGATCTTTAATCCGGGCGCGGGCGGCGTCCCGGGCGCGGGCGGCGCCGCAGGAGCTGGCGGAGTTCAACCCGGATTCATCAATGCTCCCGGCGGCCAGGGCGCCGCGGCCCAGACGTCTCCGCAAGTCCAATTCCAGCCCGCCGGCACGGGGACCAGGATCAGCTTCGCCTTCAACGCGGTGGCCGGCCGCGCGCCGGGTACCGTGGCGCCGCACGACTTCCTGATTCAGTCGGCCGAGGCGATCAACATTCCCTCGAATGTGCGCGTCTACCAGAATTTCCGGGACACCGAATCGCGCGGCGACGTCATCCCCGTGCAACTCGGCTCTTCCGTGAACGAAGGCCTGGTCGATATGGTCAACGATACGGTCAGGCAGCGCCTGTACATCGCGAACTCGGGCATGAACCGGGTTGAAGTGTTCGACATGCGGCAACAGCGGTTTCTCAGTCCCATCAAGGTGGGCCAGTTGCCTCGCTCGCTCGCTTTGGGAATCGACGGAAACACTCTTTATGTGGCGAATAGCGGAGGGGAGTCCATCAGCGTCGTCGATCTGGATCGCGGCGTGGCGACGGGACGCGTCAAGTTCCCGGCGATTCCGTTCAACGCCAATTTCGCATTGGTCACTCCTAGTCTTATCGCCACCGGCATTCGCGGCCCGCAGTTGATCATGTCGGATGGAACGCTTTGGAAGGTCGTGGGGGATCAGGCCATCCCGCGCACGCTGAACTCGGACGTATTTGGAACGGTCCGCACGATTCCCGCGCCTCGAACCATGGCTTCCACGCCGAACGGCGAGCGGATTCTGCTGATGGCGGGTACGGGCAACGCCTATTTGTACGACGCCCTTACGGATCAGTTTATCGCCGGCCGCCAGATTTTCGCCGCTCCGATTCAGGGCTACTACGGTCCGATCGCGGCAGGGCCGCGGGGCCAGTATTACATCGCAAATGGAACCGTGCTGAACGAATCGCTGACTCCGGTCAGCGGGCCGGCGGGCGGTGGAGGGGGCATTGGAGGTTTGCCGATCGGCGGCTTGCCCGGCGGCGGCGCGCTGCCCCCGGGCGGCATACCCATAGACCGCGGCGGTGTCGTGACAATCACGACGGGAACCGTTCCCGTAGCGGCGGTGGCGAGCGCGGGCGCATCGAACTACCTGCGATTTGCCCAACCCATCCGCGCCAATCAGAATCAGCTCGCTACCGCGCCGCCGACCGTCGAGCTGGTCGATATCACCACCGGCGCCACGATGCGTTCCTCCTCTGCCCTCGAGGGGCCTTTGTCCGCTCAGACCGGAACCCAACGGGTCAACGTCAACGGACGCACGATGGCGCTCGATTCCGCGGGAACGACTGCGTATTTACTCACCACGAGTGGATTGAGCATCGTACCGCTCGACCCCGTCAATGCGCAGAACCGCCCGCAGATCGGCCAGAACGGCGTTGTGAACACGGCAAGCTATTTGCCCGCCGTTGCGCCGGGTTCGCTTGCGGCGATTTTCGGCAGGAACCTCGCAAGCGATGCGGCGCGCACGCCCGGAGCTCCGCTGCCCACCACTCTTGGCGGCGCTTGTGTAACTCTGAACACCACTCCGCTGCCCCTGCTGCTTACATCGGCGGGGCAAATCAACGCTCAGATTCCGCCCGAGCTCGCGGCGGGGCGTTATACGCTGATGGTTCGCTCCTTCGACCGTCAGATCGCATCGCAAAACTATGCGTTGACGGTGGCGAAGGCGGCCCCGGCTGTGTTCGTAGACCCGAATGGGCAGGCGGCGATCTACCATCTGGATGGAAGGCGGGTGACGAAGGACCGGCCAGCCAAACGCGACGAGCAACTCATCATCTACGCTACGGGAATGGGCGTGACCAAGGGCGGCAGAGTGACCGCCGGGAATCCGGCGCCGGCCAGCCCGTTAGCCCTGACAGAGAAAGTGGCTGTCTATTTCGGCGACCCGAGATATCGCGAGGCGGAGATGATCGTCGAATGGAGCGGCCTTGTGCCGGGCGAGATCGGTTTGAACCAGATCGTCGTTCGCGTACCCGGCGCGCACATTCGAGGCGAGAAGCTCCCCGTTACGCTGAAGATTTCGGGCGTAACAAGTCCTACCACCGGGCCGGCGGCGCCCCTTGTGGCGGTAGATTAGTCCGGCCTCACACCACCCGAACGCCTCAACCGGAACATTCGCCCCGGCGCCTGCGTTATCTTTAGTTAAGCCGAGCAAAAGCCGCAGAATGCCGTCTGACTACGCGATCGAAACCGAAGGCCTTACCAAGATCTTCCGAAGCTTCTGGAGCGGCGCGGAATTCGTGGCCGTTGACGGCATCTCGCTACGGGTCCGGCGCGGCGCCACGTTCGGACTCCTCGGACCGAATGGCGCCGGGAAAACCACCTTCGTCAAGATGCTGCTCTCCGCCTCCCACCCCACGCGCGGACGGGCCCTGATCTTCGGCGAGGACGGCCGCAACCACCGCGCCCGGCGCCCCATCGGCTATCTCCCCGAGAACCACCGCTTCCCCACTTACATGACCGGCGAGGGCATGCTCGATTTCTACGGCGCCCTTTCGGGACTCGACGGCCCCTCCCGCAAGCGCCGCATCCCCGAATTGCTCGCGCTCACCGGGCTCGAGAAATGGGGCGGCGTCCGGCTCGGCAAGTACTCGAAGGGCATGCTGCAGCGCGTCGGACTGGCGCAGGCTCTGATGCATGAGCCCACCCTGCTGATTCTCGACGAGCCGAGCGACGGCGTCGATCCTATCGGACGCCGCCAGATTCGCGATATCATGCAGGCGCTCGAAGCGCGCGGCGTCACTATTTTTCTCAACTCGCATCTGCTTGCCGAAGTGGAGGCGTTCTGCCACGATGTCGCCATCATCCACCGGGGAAAACTGGCGCTCGAGGGAGAAGTCAAAGACCTCACTGCCGGCAGCGGCTACCGTGTGAAAGCCGAGCATGTCCCGGAGCGGTTGGCGGAGGAGTTGAGAACCGCCGGAGCCGCGATTTTCGTCAACGCCGCGCCGCAGAACGGCGTGCCTCAGAGCGCCACCCCTCTGAACGGCTTTCGCGAATTTCAGTTCGGCACGCGCGAGGCGGCAAACCGCGGCGTCGATCTGCTGCGATCGCAGTCATGCGAGATCGAGTCCGTCATCCGCACGGCCAGCACGCTCGAGGACGTCTTCATGAGGACCATTGATGGCAAATAATTTCGCCGTAACCGCCGCGCTGGTTCGAGACACGTTCCGCGAGGCCTTGGCCCGGAAAATCTTCTGGGGGTTCCTCGGCTGCTCCACCGCGCTCATTCTGTTCTTTCTGTTCATCATGAAGATCGACGTTGTTGAGGGCGCGGTCGCCACCATGTCCATTTTCGGCAAGGACACGCGGACGATGGACCTGACGCGGCTCGTCCGCGAAGTTCACGGGGGCATCGCCGCGTTCCTCTACACCGCCGGACTGTTCCTCGCCGTCTTCGCCTCCGCGGGTCTGATTCCGACCATCTTCGAGCCCGGCCGGATCGAGCTGCTCCTTTCGAAGCCCGTCGCGCGGCATCATATCCTGCTCGGCCGGTACCTCGGGAATGTGCTCGTCATCGCGGCCAACATGTTCTACCTGGTTCTGGCCATCTGGATCATCTTCGGCGTCAAGACCGGTGTTTGGACGTATCAGTTTCTCTACTCGACCGCGATCACCGTTTTCGTCTTCGCGATCCTGCTGGCGCTGGTCCTGCTGGTGGCCGTGCTTTCGGAAAGCGCGGTGGTCGCGACGATGGTGACCTTTGGCGTGATGCTGGTCAGCCCGATTCTCGCCCAGCGCCACGTTATCGAGCGCTTGTTGAGCTCGGAGTGGTCGAGAGACACAGTCCGTTATTTCTACTTTGCGCTGCCGAAGGTGTTCGAAATCGGCCGGATTTGCCGCGAAATCGTGCTTGGGCGGCCCGTCACCGACTGGATGCCCGTCTGGAGTTCCGCGCTGTTCGGCGTGGTGATTCTCTCCGCCGGGCTATACTCGTTTTCGAGGCGGAATTACTGAATGCGTTACATCGTGGGCCCGCTGCTGCTGGCTGGATTAGGCTGCACGCTAGGCTGCACGCGTCCGCAGCCGGTGAAGCTTGCGGTGGATCCGTCGCTCGCGCGCCTCGTGCCGGTCGACACAATCCTGCTCACGGGCGTGCGCGTGCAAGAGCTCCGGGCGACGCCGCTCTACCGCAAGTTGGAATCGCGGGGCGGAGCCGGAGTCAGGGAAATGACCGATCTCCTCGCGAAATCGGGTTTCGACGTGAACAAGGACGTTTCCGCCCTGTTGATCGCGTCAAACGGCGTGTCCACGATCATTATGGCGAAAGGGAGCTTCAAGATCGCCACCTTGGACGCATTGAGAGAGTCGGGACCGAAGTCAGGATCAAAGTCGGCGTCGGGACGGAAGTCGGAATACAAGGGCCGCGCGATCTATGGCGACGGAGATGGTTCGTTCACCCTGCTCGACGATTCCACGGCGGTAGCGGGAAGCGCCGCATCGGTGCGGGCCGCCATCGACTTGGCCGCGGCCGGCGGGGCATCCGGGCACCCTCTGCTCGCGGCCGCCGCGAGCCTGCCCGTGACCAGCCAGATCTGGGCTGTGGGGACGGACCTGGGCGTGTTCGCCGACCGGTACGTTCCGCGCGAGGGCAACCTCGCCAATGCGCGCCGCCTGCTGAAGTCCACAAAGAGCGTAACGCTCTCGGCGGATATGACCACGGGCGTCAAGGCCTCAATCGCGGGGACGTGCGCGTCGGATCAGGATGCCAAACTTCTGAACGATACGCTCCGCGGTATTCTCGGCCTTGGCAGGCTTAGCGTTCCGGAGGAACGCAGGGAACTGCTGCGGCTCTATGACGGCGTCAAAGTCGAGCGGCGGGATTTGACGATCCATCTGGAGATCGACCAGCCCGCCGAGCTTCTGGACAAGCTGATCGACATGTTCGCGCCTCCGGCCAGCTTGGGACTCTTTCCATACCCGGAAGGCGGAGCGGCATGAGGTTGGTCATCGGCGTAGATCCCAAGCTGTCGCCAGCGGTGAATTGAAGAACCCTGTCTTGAGCGGAACCCAGTCGTTACAGCCGGTCGCTCGTGCCAGCGGGCATTCCCCATCGAACCGCGCAGCGCTGGCACACAAGAAGCGTGAGGATCGAGGCGAGCGCCGCACAGTCTCGACGAAGGTCAATGGGGTCGTCGAAGGCTTTGCTCTACAAAAGCCGCCCATGAAATCAACGGTAGCTGAACACGGGCGGGAACATGACAACCACCAGTGCCGCCCATGCGGAGTACACGGGCAGATAGGCGATCTGCCATCGCTCCAGGGCGGCAAACGAGCCCCGGCGACGCAGGAAGCACGCATAGAGCCACGCCGACCACGCCAGGTTAACGAACAGAATGAGATTCTCGCCAAGAGCCGCCACTCGGTTGGGAGTGAAGCCAAACTCGGAGATGCGCGCTGCGATCGCCACGAGCGCCACACCATCGACCACGAGCGCGCTGACCACGAGCAGCAGTTGCAGGCCGTCGAAGAAGTTGGGCGGCGCCTGCGGGTCGCGCGCGGAGGCGGCGTAGAGCACCAGCCCAACCACCACCACCAGCAGCAGGTCGAAGCCGATAAGTACCTCCCGCTTCACGTTGATCGGGCTGCCTGTCCACGCCATCGTAGCCAGAAACACCAGTAGCAGAACTGTGAACAGCGGCGTGAACAGCCTGGTCAGCACAGGCGCCATGTTCTCGATGACGCTTTGCTTCGCCTCCACGAGCCAGGATCCGATGATGACGGCCCCCATCGCCCCGCACGGGATCAGCCAGCCCCCTACGAACCACCCAGCGTTCATCCCGATAGCCTTGAACATCATCATCGTAAAGCCGGTGAGGACGCCCCCGCCGAGCGCGATGAGCACGTAGTAGATGGCCAGCTCTCCCGAGAACCGCACGAAGTTCATGCGCCCACCGTCGGCGAACCAGCGGCCTCGTACGTATGCGAAGCCGACCGCCAACCATAGGGCGATTGGCAAGTGCAGAGCGGTCAGCGCCTCAGTGTCGCTGCCCGTGCGGAAGGGGAAGACGTTGGCGAAAACAGCCCCGGCCGCGAAGGGCAGCGCCAGCCAGAGGCCGCTGACAACCTCCGTCCCACGCTTCCACATGAAGTAGACGGTGAGCAGCGGGAAGACGAACAGGCTGGCGTTCCGGGCATAGAACGGCGGCACTTCTTCATCAGGGCTGAGCCGAACACCGAACAGCGCCGGCGCCTTGATGGCTAACGCCGCGGCGGCGGCAAGGATCAGGACGACGAGCGTCTCGGTGTAAGAGGTTTTCGCCGGCTCATCGGCGTCGGGCGCAATGACCAACTGCTTCCACAGTCGCTCGGAATGCGCGCGCGCGAACTCGCGTGACAGCGCATCGAGGCTGCCCATGCGCTTGACCGCGACTAAGAAAGCTTCATCCCCCGCCAGGCCGGCCTCGGTGAGCGCCGCCAGCTGGTCGCGCAGATGTCCCTCGATCTCCTCCACGTCGGGACCCTGAAGGGCCTGCCGGCGGCGTACGTACGCCCGCCACTGCGCGATTTGCTCCTCGAGCGGTCCATCGGCGAAGTTCGTCATGCCGTGCACTCCTTCATCCAGATACCCCGCAGCGTACCGTCCACTACCTGCCACTGCTGCCGCTGGGCTGCGAGCTGCGCCCGGCCTTCTCTAGTGATCCGGTAGTACTTACGCCTGCGGCCGTTCTCGGACGCGGACCACTTCGCCGCGACATGACCTTGGCGCTCAAGCCGGTGCAGCACAGGATAGAGCATGCCGTCGCTCCACTGTAGGCGCCCGCCTGACAACTCGCCCACTCGCTTGATGATGGCGTAGCCGTAACTGTCGCCTTCGGCGAGGATGGCGAGCACGAGCGGCGTGGCGGAAGCGGCAACCAAGTCTTTACTCATGTCCATACGTAGAAGTATGATACATTGTGGTTCTATGTATGTCAAGAAAAAAACCGAGGTCAATCGCGATTGATGGAAGCAGGTAGGAGTGGCTGACGGAGGCCAAAGCTCAGTTTGACCGAAGCGATCGACACCCTCCTTGCGAGGCCGCCGGCCCCACCCCTTACGAAGACCAAACATGCCAAAGCATAATGACGGAATCGCCCCAAGTAATTCTGAAAGTGACAGCCTGGCAGCGTGCCGCTCCCGGATTCGGCAGCGATTCCGCAACCATTTTTTTTAACCATCCGAAACATCTGATTCCAATGCTGTTTTGGCAGTAGCGGCTCAAAGAGCATATTCGCATTGTGTTTTTCCTCTTGCTTTCCTCGCCGGTCTTGTATAAGATGTGGTACAAGACAT
>CAMDED010000148.1 GCA_945893365.1 Candidatus Sulfopaludibacter sp. SbA3
GCCATGTCTTGTACCACATATCATACAAGACCGGCGAGGAAAGCAAGAGGAAAAACACAATGCGAATATGCTCTTTGAGCCGCTACTGCCAAAACAGCATTGGAATCAGATGTTTCGGATGGTTAAAAAAAATGGTTGCGGAATCGCTGCCCAGCGCACCCAGCGCACTGGCAGGCAGCGCCGCGACCTGCGCCGCTTCCATCTCTGTCTTGAGCAGATCGAGCGCCGGACCCGAGCGTTCCCCCCGCAGAACATGACGGGCCGCATGATCCATGCCCGCATTGCGAGCCTCGGCATCAACCGCGAACAGTTCGTCGATCCGCTCCACCAGTTGCCTTGCGGTGCGGTCGTCCAGACTGAGTTTCAGGGCGTCGTATATCTTCCGGCGCGCCTGCGCCCAGCAAGCGGCATGCACGATTTTCGCTCCGCCCGCGTGATCGTATGCGGTATAGCCGTCGGTTTGCAAAATGCCTTCAAACTGCCCCAGGAAGTTCTTCGGACCTTCGCGCCCGCGTCCCATCCGGAAGTCGAAGACGACACTTCCGCCCGGTTTTCCGTATTGCCATAAATATGCCTGATAGCTTTTCCCGCCGGAAGGACCGGCCGTGGCTTGACTCACACCCACGAGGGTATGGCTTTCCGCGACGGAACCCTCTATCTCCTTCCGGAGGGCGACCCCAGCCGCGTGTTCACGTTCTCGGAGAAATCCGGGTTGGCGTACGCTCCCGATCCAACGCTTGGCCGCCAGCTCAAACGTGTGCGCCCCGGTCGCTCAACTGTACCCGAGTTGTTCATGCGCGGGCGGCGAGTGCTGCATCAAACCCCGCAATCGAAGGTCGAATCGACGCAGCACGCGGCCGCGTCCAGGCTCTGAACCACCGGCAGTGTCCTGGGCGGTCCGACTCGGGCGAGAAGCGCTTCTCCAGCCGACGCCAAGTACCCGACGCCGGACTGAGCCAGCGATGCCGCCAACGGTTGGGCTACGTAAGAAAGATGGTCACTGATGAACCTTTTTGCCGCATCCGCAACAACGGCGGCCCTTTCCGCCTCCCCGTTGGCCAGCGCGAACGCCTGCTTGAGCCGTAGATACCCGAGAAAGCCGGCTTCCACAGAAACATGATCCAAAGCTTCCATCGTCGACGGCAGATACGAGAACGCCTGGTAGTAAGACGTCAACTCCGACACCAGATAGCCGAGTTGAATCGTGTCGTGATAACTCACTTCGCGCGCCGGCGCGGGGCCGCCCGGTCCGACAATGGAATGATAGTCGCCCTCAGTGGACTCGATCTGCGCCTGTTCCGCCGCGGCTCTCAGCCCTGCATCCTGAATCTCCGGAGCGAGCGCCCCAATCTGCTTCCGCCAGTGCTCCGTGGGACATTCAAACAGGAACCCCAGCATTCGCCACTCCGCGGCTTCCTGAAGCAGTTGAGTCGCCTGTGCATCAAGCGCCGGTGCGTTGCTCATTTCGCCACCCTCATCGACAACGGAATCCAACCGGTTCGCATCTTCCGCGACCCGGACTCCTGCGACGCTCCCTCCCACACGGCGAACGCGATCTGAGTGCGCTTGTTGGGAGCAAGCCCTTCGGGAACCTTGCGCGCGATCACTACCGCCCAACCTTCCTTGGTGCGTACCCCCGCCCCGCGTGGTTTCCCTCCCGGGACCGGCGACAGCGTTCCCGGACCCTCGGCGACCATTTCTTCGACGGGAGACTCGCGCGGCCCGACACGGTTGTTGCCGACTGCCTGAGAGGGAGCGTAGCGCGTCTCCATTTCCTTCCGCGCCACCGAGCCGGGTTCGAGCGGCTTGGCTTCGAACGGATAATGATCCACGGCGGCGTTGGGATAGATTTCGCGAATGGTGTCCTTGCGGCCGTTCACGGAAGCCTGCCAGTCCGCACGCCAGAAGGAAATCTCCACGGGACGCCCGGCCTCACCCATCTGCGGATCGGGCGGATTCGGCTCAATCGTCCTCGGAATCTGAATCCCGCAGCCATCCAGGAATCTGGCAGGGCCCGGCATATCGCTTTGCGTCGGGTCCACCCATTCCAGACGAAACGCCACGTCCGAGCCATTGTTCAGCGAACGCACGCGGACCTCGGCGGTGGAAGCCTTCATGAGTCTCGGATCAACCAGGTCCTGGGGCAGGAGCTTGGCGAGATGCTCGGGCGCGCCCTCCCACGCCGGATCCGTGGGAATCAGTGGAACGTTCCGCGTGGGAATAGTGACGATTTCGTTGGTCCGCGTGGGCGCGCGTTGGCAGCCCGCCAGAAGAACTACAGCGGCAACGATCGGAGCGATAACGGATTTCATCGCGGTCCTCCTTTACGGACAATTGGTGCGGGTAATCTGATACAGCTTGTCGTAGGCGGCGCGCACAATTACAGGCTCGTTGCGCGGAACCTTGACGACCGTCGCGCCCTTGTCGTCCATGCCGAAGACGTCGTCGCCGACGCGTTTCCAGCGCGGCATCATCTTTTCGCTCGAACCGAACAGGCACAGCAGAGCGGCAAGATCCGGGTCGTTGATGGCATTCCGGTACGCCTTCACGGCTTCATCGGCTCCCGGACCGAAGAGTTGGCGGGAGAAAGAAAGCGGCACGTGAATGGGCGGGATGTAGTAGACGTTCGGCTCGAGACCGTACTGCGGGAAGAGCGGCAGGGCGATCTTCTTGATATGCACCAGATAGTCGATGGGGTTGTCCGGCTTGGCGTCTTGCTGTTTCGAAATCCACCCCGCCATGCGGATCTTGCCGATGCAGCTGACGAAGCATTGGGGCTGGATGCCCTCCTCGATCTTCGGATAGCAGGCGATGCACTTTTCCGACGTGCCGGCCATTGGATTGAAGAACACTTTCTTATAGGGACAACCTTTGACGCATTCCTGATAGCCGCGGCAGCGGCCCTGGTCGACCAGCACGATCCCGTCCTCAGGTCGCTTATAGATGGAGCCGCGCGGGCACGAAGAAAGGCACGCCGGATAGGTGCAGTGATTGCAGATTCGCGCCAGATAAAAGAACCAGCTCATGTGGGGCAGCGCCATCATGGCCGCTCCGTGATCCACCTGCCCCGCGCAGTCGTCTTCACCGCAATTGGGATAGGCATAATCCTGCTGCTCGGGCCGCCAGCCGAGCACGCGCTCGCCCGCCGGAGCCGACTCGAAAATCGTTTGCCCCTCGTAGACCTTGCCGGTCCACTTGCCGGAGTTCAGCATCTCGAGCACCTTCACGTCGTAGGCCAGCGGATAGCTGCCATAGGGCTTCGATTCGACATTGTTCCAGAGCATGTACTCCTGGCCCTTGCCCGAGGTCCAGGTCGTCTTGCACGCGAGGGTGCATGTCTGGCAGGCGATGCACTTGTTGGTGTCGAAGACCGCGGCGAACTGCCGCTTGGGGCGGCTCTCGGGATACCAGTACGACATTTCCCGGCCGAGTTGCCAGTTGTAAACGCGTGCCATTACGCTCTCCCTTTTCCTTCATCAAAGAAGCCGCCCGCGAGGTACTTCTTCATGGCCTCCGACTCGTTCTTCGGACGGATGCCCAGTGTGACGGGCCGCCATGGACTCTTTTGATCGACGCCGCCCGGCTCCGCCCTCGTGATCTTCACAATGGATTCGCGAGGCGCGCCCGTGGGACAGTGCGAATCGGGAAGGAAGCCCTTGCCGAGGGTCTGCCCGAACAGTTCTTTACGAACCAGAGAGTCCGTCATGAGCGTGGGTTTGAGCCAGCCGCGCGTGGCCGATTGGTGCGACCCCGAGCGGAACATCGCCTGGTAATCGGTTCGCGGATTTTTCGCCAAACCGTCGGCGCGAGTCTTGCTCCCTTGCACCGAGCCCGGCGTCGCTCCGTACATGTTGAACCACATGCGGGTCACGCCTCGTGGCGTGCCGGGATAGTAGCGGGCCCGGCAAAGCAGGCGCGCGAACTCGTAATCGCGCTTGTTCTCCTGCCAGCCGCGGAAGGGGCGGTCTTCGGGATCGGAGTCGATCCAGACATAGTCGCCGTCCTGAATGCCCAGCGCGACGGCATCGTCCGGGTTCATGTCCACATAGCCTTCGGCGACGAACGGGCTGCGCTTATCCTGACGGTAGAGATCGCCGAACGGGCCAAACAGCACGGCGATCATGTCGGTGTCGATGGGCATGGTGTGAGCGCCGTGCCGGTATTTCGGAGTGTGGAAGATGAACTTGTAGCCGTCCTTAGCCAGTGGATGCGCCGTTTTCTTCGCCTCTTCCCAGGTGAGCACGACGTTGCGGCCGCAGCGGGTTTCGCAGGAAAGGTCGGTGCGTGACACGCCGTAGGATTCGGGGCTGGCCGGCCGCAGCGCCTCGTGCTTGGCGGCGATGATGACGTTCGGCTCGTAGAATGTGGAATCCACCGGCTCGCGATGCACCGGTAGATTCTCGCCCGCCTCGATGAACTCATCTTCATCGCGATAGAACTCGAGCCGGCCGGTCTTCGTGTACCAGGGCCGCGAATCCGCCGCCTGCTCATAGCCGCCTATTTTCGGTGACGTGCGTGTCTGGAGAATCGCCGGAATGCCTTCGCTCGCCTTGGCCTCGAGCTCGGCGAACTTGAAGCCCTTGGTGTTGGTGGAATGATCGAGAATCCTTTGCAGGTATACATCCGTGCGGCCGTCGCGGACGAATTTCCAGCAATCGTGGAACCGCTTGTCTCCCGTGATATCGGCCATTTTCGATCCCACGAGCGCCAGCACTTCGATATCGCCGATGGTATTGAAGATCCGCTTCATGGGCGTGCGGGGGAATACGGAGAGGAACGGATTGGTCACCGACGCGGTCATGTCGGGATGCTTCAGTTCGGCCCAGGAGTCCACGCCGAACACCACATCGGCCCATTCGCACGAAGTGGACCACCACCATTCATTCACCGCGATCAGCTCGATCTTCGGCAGCATGTTGACCACGGTGTTGTAGTGCCACTTCACGTTTCCGAGGATTGAGTTGGCATTCGAAAACCAGAGCGATTTCGTGGGGCACGGGATATGCGTCTTGCCGGTGAGCAGCTTCTTGCCGACACGCAACGGATGATCTTCGTGGTTGTAGTAATGCGCCGATTCCGGGCGCCAGTACTGCCGCGGGCGCGCCGGCTTTGCGGGGTCAAGTTCCAGATCGAATGGATTCTCGTTGATGTACTGCGGCGCTCCGTTGAACAGAGCGACACGGTAGTTGCCCGCGTAGGAACCGACGTTGCCGCCAAGCTTTCCAATGTTGCCAGTCAAAGCGGCCAGCAGGAACAGGTCGCGGTCCTTGTTGTCGTTATTGAAAAACTGGTTCGGCCCCATTCCGACGGCGAACAATGTCGTACCGGGATTCGCGGCAAAGCTCCGCGCCAGCTCCTCGACGGCCGCGGCGGGCGCCCAGGTGATTTCTTCGGTTGTCTTGGGCGTGAAATGGTCCACGTACTCGCGAACGAGATCGAAGCTCGGACGACAGCGGATTTTCTTTCCATCGGCGAGCGTCACCTCGACCGAGCCTTCGAGCAGCGCATCGCCGACTGTCGAATACTTGCCCACCATGTCGCGTGTAAGCGGCTTGGGCGACTGGGAGAGGCGATCCCACCACACGTAATCGCCCCATTCGGCGCGCAATTTCTCCGGTATGATCTGATCGGTGTGAGCGCCGGGAGGCGGCATCTTTTCGCCGGCGCCCAATGTCCGCGAATGCTTCAACTCCGCCGGCTGGCCGCCGAACACGTCCTCGGCGCGCAGATTTTTGAGCGTGTCCATGCGCACCAGCAGCGGCATATCGGTCCACTGCCTGATGTAGTTGGCGTCGTACAGCTTCTCTTTGAGAATGACGTGGGCAAAGCCGAGAGCCAACGCGGACATGGTGCCGGGGCGCACCACCAGCACTTGATCGCCTTTGCTCGAGGTGGAGGAATATTCGCAGGCAATCACGATCACCCTGGTACCTTTGAGGCGCGCCTCGGTGAGCCAGTGGGAGTCGGGCATCTTTGTGGTGATCCAGTTCATGCCCCACACGACGAGCGTCTTGCAGTGCTCGACCGCCGAGAGATCGAACTCCACCGTTTGCTGGCCGGTCACCATCGGATGGCCAGGCGGCAGGTCGGTGTGCCAGGAGTAATTGTCGAAACCCTTCGCGCCAACCGCCTTATCCGGACCCTCCTTGCGGATGTGCGCGTCGAGCAGCGCCATGGAGTTGGCCATGCGGTACATGCCGAACACGCGGGTCATGCCGAGCAACGGCATGCCACCGCGGAACTTCATCACCTGCGTGCCAATGCCCCCGGTGGCTTCAATCACGGCCTCGTCGTAATGCTGCTCCTGGAGCCGCCTTTTACCTTCCGGGCCGGTGTAGGTTTCGGCGATATTTTTGAGCGCTTTTGCCACGATGGTTGCGGCTTCGTCGTGAGTGACGCGAACCCATTCGTCGCGGGCGCGCTGGAAGTACTCCTCAGGGGGCTTGCCGTCTTTCCCGCGGGGAAATCCCGCTTCCACCCACTTCTTGTATCCCGCCCTGACCATGCACTGATTCACGCGGCGGTCGCCGTAAAAGCGGCGCGTAAGCGCGAGGCCCTTCTGGCAGACGCGCGGATCCCAGCGGCTGGTGGTGTGGTTGTTCGAGAGGTCAAGCGCCTCGCCGTAGCGCATGGTCGGCCCGATGCGCGTGATGACGCCTTGCCGCACGTAGGCATTGAGCAGGCAGTTGTGCGTATCGTTAGGCGCGCACAAAAAGGCGTACTTGGAATCGTACTTCCACAAGTCGCGATAGGTGCGCTCCCAGCCGCGATCCGGATAGGATGCCAGCGGGTTCGTTACAGCGTCCAGCCCCCAAGCCTCTTTCGCCGACGCCAGGAAAGCGCCGAACCCGGCGGCTGACGCACTCGCCAGAAAATCGCGCCGTGATTCTTTCGAATTCATTTCTTCCCTCCCTGCCAAGCTCTTATATAGGCTACGGCCGATTCCATTTCGCTCCTGGCGAGCGCCCGCCGCGTGGGCGATGGCTCCTGAAAACCGGCCATGGCGGTGCCGCGCCGCCCACGGCTCACAGTTTCCAACAGGTACTTGTCGGAAGCGATTTCGAGAAAGACGCGGTTACTGAGCGCCGGACCCTTGCCGCCTTCCCCTTTTGCGCCGTGACAACCGGAGCAGTTGGCGGCATAGACATCGCGCCCCGATTCCGGCTTGCTGGAGACCGTCCATTTGTCCTCAGCCGGACCCTCTGTCCCACCGAGTTCACGCAGATGCGCGACAATCCGGTCGATCTCCTCCTCCCGCAGGCCGCCTTCCTTGGCCCAACCCGGCATGCGGCGCCCGGGACGTCCCTGGCGGATGGTCTCCTTGAGGAACCGGTCGCCGACGAGGCCGAGGAAGTCGGGGTTGGCGATCGCTGGAAACGTGGTGCCGCCGACCGCATGCTTTCCTTTTCCCTCCGGGCCGTGGCATCCCGCGCAGAAAGCGCCAAACAAAGTTGCTCCGTCGGACGCGAATTCGCGCTGTCCGAATCGAGTCGCCTGCATCCGGTCGCGAGGCACGTAAGCGCCCGGCAGCTCTCGCCGACGCAGAGAAAGCACGTAGAGAGTGAGAAGATCGATCTCCCTCTGCGAAGCCGCCACCGGCGGCATTTGCGACGTCGCCACGACCGCAACCGGAGATCGGAAGTGCTCCGCGATCCAGCGGTCGAGCCCGTTCCCTTCGGCCACGTGAGTGAAGTCCGCCTGCCCGGGGTCCTTCTCTCCCGCGCGGCTGAGGTCGGGACCCTCATCACCCCCGGCGCCGCTCACGCGGTGACACCCGAGGCAGCCGAAACTATGGAAGGTTGCCTTCGCCTCGATCAACGCCGGAGCGGCAACGCGCGTGGAAAGATAGAGGGCGACTGATTCCAGATCCGCGCCATCGATCGTGCCGAAGGAAGTCTTCCACGGGCCGCTTTGTTCCTTCGCCGCCTTCGTTACGTGCTTCTCGTACCAGCCTTTGTCGTAACCGGCGATGCCGGCGCGTGAAAGATTGGGGCCTTCCATCCCGCCGCCACCGGGACGAATCGTCCCGCCGCGGCCGTCCACGCGATGGCAGGCCGCGCAGTCCAGCCGCTCAAACGTAAGCCGGGCTCTTTGAAAGATCTCCCGATTCGGAACTTGAAGGGCCGCGTGACAGGTGCCGCACCCAGCCTCCGCGAAGCGAACCGGGATCATCGGCTCAGGCCAGAAGTGAACCGCGCCATGCGCGTCCGCCTCTTCCGTGGCCGATCCCTGGCCCCCGTGGCAGACCGTGCAACCGTACTCGGCCGGGTCGTGAACCACCGGTTTGTGCGCGGTGAAGATGGCCGCGCCTGCGACGGACTGCTCACCGGGCGCCATGCTCACATGGCAGGAAACGCAGCGGTCGCCGACGCGCAGGTTCGCATTCGTGATCTGGCGAAGCTGGACGGGAATCGGTCCCTCGTCGCCGCGCCCGCTGGACTGGATCTGACGCCATGGCTTCCGGAAGCTGTCCTGAGCGGCTACGATCAGCAGCAGAAGCGCGCCGAGACTCGATGCGAGAAGCAGGTATTTGTTCTTCTCCATGGCTCTAATGCCTCGGCCAGTCGCCTGGCGACCAATAGAAAACCCAGTTCGGACCGCGGAAATAGGTGCCGATCGCGGTGAGCACCAGGAATCCGCAGAGGAAACAGGTGAACAAGCCAAGCGCCCCGGCACGTGTGGACCGGTAGCGCTTCACCAGCCATACCGAGTAAAGCCCGTAAACCGCGGCGAGTATGGTTCCCGGATTCAGAATCGTGACCACCAATTGCGGGACGGCGAGATACCATTCTCGAATCCAGCCGAAACGGATGGCGAATGCCTCGATGGCGAGCGATGCACCGAAACCTACCAGCAACGCCTGGCGCACCACGTATCGTCCGCCGGGGCCGCCGAACCACTCGCCGGTGCCGGTCTCCTCGCGGTCGAGATAGGGAATCAGGCCCAGGCCCGCGAGAACGAGCAACGGAATACCGATCCCGCCCACGAAGGCGGAGAACGAGACCAGCTCCTGCAATCCAAGGAAGTACCAGGGCGCTTTGGCGGGATTTTCGGGAACGCTTGGGTTGGCCAATTCCTTGAGCGGCGCGTCTGAGATCAATGCCAGCGCCAGGCAGACGAGCGTCGTCAACATGAAGACGCCGAGCTCGGCATAGAAGAGATGAGGCATCGAAGGTACGGTGTTTTCCGGACCCTTACCTACGGCGGGTGTTCTGCCTCGCACGATGGCAGCGAGTGAGTAAGTCTTCATTGGAGCTTCGGTGAACACCGGATAGACGGGGCCCGGGGGGTTCCCCAGCCGCTGATCGGCATCCGCCGGACGCGCCAGGCCGCCATCCTTGCGAATGCGCCAGAAATGCACGGACATGAGCGCCATTAGCGCCAACGGCAGAATCATCACATGCAAAAGGTAGAAGCGGATGAGCGCTTCCGGACCCACCGAGTCCGATCCCAGCAACAGGAATTTCTGCATCCCGCCCGGATCGAACCAGCCCGTGATCCCGACCGCGTCCGTGACTTCGCGCGGCGATTGAGCGATGTTCGCGCCGATCGTGATCGCCCAGTAGGCCAGTTGATCCCAGGGCAGCAAGTAGCCGGTGAACGAAAGCCCCAGAGTCACGGCCAGCAAACCCATGCCGATGAGCCAGTTGAATTCGCGGGGCCTGCGATAGGACGCCGTGTAAAACGTACGCGCCATGTGCAGGATCACGGTTACCACCATGACGTTTGCCGCCCAGCGGTGGATGTTGCGTATGAATCGGCCCGTGGGCACCACGAAATGGATGTCCTTGATCGACTGATAGGCGGCTTCCGGATAGGGCTTGTAATAGAACATCAGCAGGATGCCGGTAATGAGCGTGAGCAGGAAGGCGGCTGTGGTGGCGATTCCGAGGCCCATCGAGGTGCTCCATCTGAGCGTCCAGCGGTGCACGCGCACCGAATGCAGATGCAGGAAGACGTTGCTGAAGATAAACGTGGATCGCGTGCGGTCCGTAGTTGGCTTGCCGCTTCGGAACGCGGTCTCGAAGATGCGGCGCGGCGCGGCGCGCAGGTTGTCCTTGAGCTCCTGCAATGCCGGTGGGGGAGTGGCCGGAGCGCTCATGCTTTCACCCTCGTTCCGGCCGGCACAGTCTTGCCTTCGTCCACCTGAAATCCCCCGTTGGTGGCTTTCACTTTCAGCCATTGCAAGGGAAGGGGCGCCGGACCTTTCGCAACCGCCCCGTCCGGCTTGAATCGGGAGCCGTGGCAGGGGCACTCGAAGCCCTCGGCGTTGGGTTTCACCACGCAGCCAAGGTGGGTGCAAATCGTCGAGACGGCATAGACGCCTTCGCTGTCTCGAAAGATAGCCACCGCTCTGTTTGGCGGTACGAAGGCCTCCCCGGCTGGAAGGGACTCCGGTAAGGTTACGCCGAATGATTTAGATGGCGCCGCGACGATGGCGGCGTTCGGCAGACGCATCGCCCCCAGAAGCGCGAATAGCAGCGCCGAGGCCGCCGACCACAACGACGCAAGCCCCAGCAAGTCGCGCCGCGGCATGGGCTCGGGATCGAGCCGGGATTGAGGAGTTCCAGGCATGACGGTCATTGCTGCCTCCAGGAGGTATGAACTTCAACGCGCTCCATCCCGATTGCCTCGACGGGACAGCGCATGGCGCAAAGCGCGCACCGAATGCAGAGGTCTTCGTCCTTCACGATGGCGGAGTTCTCATCGCGATCGGCGCCGGGCCCGAGAAGGCTTTCAATGGCTCCGTCGAGAAACGCATCGTGCTCGAGGCCGCTGAGCGGGACGATCTTCAAACATTGCGTCGGGCAGACGTCCACACAGCCGCCGCACAACACGCAACGGTTGCCGTCGAACACCGGTGTAACGCCGCAGTCGAGACAGCGTGAGGCTTCCCGCATGGCGTGATAGGAGTCATAGCCGATCTCGACGACGGTGTCGGGGTGCGCAAGACGCTGATCCGGGTGGCGTACTGGAATTTCCTGCCGCCGGATAGATTCGTAGCCGCGCTCGCGGCGATAGTGATCGAGAAGCCGGTGCGCGGTTATGGCCTCCGCATGTAGCGTGAGCCCGGTGAGGTATTGATAGATGGATCGCGCGGCCGCCTTGCCCGATGCCACGGCGTCAATGAGCAGACGCGTTCCGTGCGCCAGGTCGCCTGCAACGAATACGCCGGCCGCGGTCGTCGCCAGGGTCACGCTGTCCACTTTGGGCCATCCGGGTCTGGCTTGCTCAATGTCAGCGCCGCCGTCTTCGAGAAAGCCCAGCGACGGAGCCTGTCCTACGGAAAGCAGGACCGTGTCGCAAGGGACGGCCCTGCGGATGGAATCATCGTAGAGGGGAGAGAATCGCCGGTTTTCGTCGTAGACCCGCAGGCATTTGCGGAAGACCACGGCGGCGGGGTTCCCTGCGGCGTCCCGTTCGAACTCGAGCGGACCCCACCCATTCCACCGCTCGATGCCTTCTTCGTCGCCTTCCACGATCTCCAACGTGTCGGCGGGCATCTCTTCAAGCCCCTCGAGAGACACCAGCCGCACGGCGGACGTGCCAGGGAGCCGCGCCGCCGTTCGCGCCGTGTCGTAAGCGATCTGGCGCAACACCGTTCGCGCCACATCGTAGGCGACATTGCCGCCGCCGATCACGACCACTTCGCGGCCGATGTCCATCCTCGCGCCAAGCGAAACGGCGCGCAGCAAATCGACGCCGCCATAGACGCGTGGCCCTCGCTCACCCGGCAATCCGAGACCGCGCGACGACTTCGCGCCCACCGCGATCAGAATAGCCGCGAAATCACGCCGCAGACCGGAAAAAGAGATATCTTTCCCAACCGCCACGTTACAGCGAATCTCAACGCCAAGCGCCTCGATTACGGCGACTTCCCGTGCAATCACTTCGCGCGGCATCCGGTAGGCCGGGACGCCGACAGCCAGCATCCCCGCCGGCACGGGCTCGGATTCGAAGACCACTGGCCGAAAGCCCAGAAGCGCTAGGTCGTGCGCGGCGGACAGCCCCGCGGGCCCCGCACCGATGATTGCGATGCGCTCGCCGTGCCCCTTTTGAATGGTCCCGTCCACGCCGGCGCGGAGCAATGCGGCGAACTCTTCGGCGTGCGCCACCACGGTCGGAACGTACGACCACACCTTGTACAAGACTTCTTCGGTTGGCCTCGACTCCGGTCCGGCAAGCTCACATGCGAAGCGCTTGAGAGCGCGAATCGCTATGGGCCGGTCCGTGGCGACAAAGCGTCCGTCATCGTCGATGCGCGGCACTTTGCCTCGCCGGCATGCCGCCTCGCACGGGGCCCCGCAGATACGCCCACAGATGGAAGCGAACGGGTTCGGTCCCCGGGCAATCAAGTAGGCTTCTTCGAACCGCCCCTCCGCTATCGCCCGTACATAGCCGCGCGCGTCCGTTCGAACCGGGCAGGCCGCCTGGCAGGAAATGAGTCCTGCGTGATAGCCCTCGCCCGGAACCTGGACCTTGAGCGGCTGCATGGTTCATCCTTCGGGAACCGGATGCTTTCCCGCGGTGAGGAAAGCGGCCGGAGAGATTCCGCTTAGCATCACGCAAGGCATCCCGTCCGGCATCACGATCGCCGAGGCCGGCTTTTGTAGTAGTTGCGTCAATGTCCATCGCGACAGAACGCCGCTGATTGCCTCATGCAGTTCCGCGGCGGCCCGGTGATAAGCGCAAACGGAAGTCAGATCGCAGCCCGGCTGGCAGTAGCCCCCGACAAGAGTTCCCTGACAGGCTTCCACGACCGCCAGCAGCGTGACCTGATCCGGCGGCCGACTCAAGCGAACTCCCCCCTTCACGCCCTTTTCCACGCGCAGGATTCCGGCTCTCACAAGCTGCCGGGTGACTTTGGCCATGTAGGTGGGCGACTCGTGAAGATCCTCGGCGATCCTCCGTGGCGACAGGAACCTACCCTCGGCGTTGCGGGCTATGTATATCAGCGCCCGGATCGCCGAAAGAGATGTCTTTGTGACCATATGCTAATACAGATAATATATATCCGATTTATCTATGCGTCAATAGGAATGTGGAAACGCTGGAAACGCGTCGAACCGATCAGAAGCCACGCCTAATTTCCCAGGATGAATCAGCCTGTCACGCGACCGTTTTCACGACGGGCCCGGCACCGTGTACAAGATTCGTCGCGAGGCGTGAATTGAAGAGTCCATCCGGTTGAGACCCGCTCGTCTCCGCGCAATGAGCCCCCAGATCATCGCGTTCATTCGCGTCGCAGCGTTCCGTACCACGGCCGTGGGGGCTCCCGTAAGCGCGCTTGTGCTCAATGACAACACCTTCACAATTGCCATTCGGCCAGACGGTGTGTGGACCGAGCCGCCCGGCCGTCAGGGTTTCCGGCAGCGGCTCCGGGTCGACCTCAAACAGCAGTGGGAACTCCGTGGGCGAGGGCTTGAGGGACTTGTTCACGCATTCATTCTAGCGGCCCTTTCACCTCGCCGGCGCGAAAAAGAATGTACACCCGTTCGGCGCGCATCGTTCTCCCCAACCGTGATCCACGGGCCTCGCGCCGCCGTCAGTCTCCAGCCCAACAATTCGGACGCTCCTTTATCGACGGATTAGGGACTATGGTTTCCAGTTGCGTTTTTGGCAAACAGCGCAGTTTCCGAACGGCGGGCTACCATCTCCGGTCCGCTGCGGGTAGATCCGGTCATTCCGTTCCGACTAGGCTCGGCAGTTGTAAATATCGGTTGCAGCACATGCGAGGATCCGGCAGGTGGACGGGAATCCATTACTCCCGTCGGGCAGCCGGAACTTGTCGTACATCTTGATCGGCACCGGCCCATGGTGTGTTTGAAGCAAGTCATCGCCCTGGACCTCAAGCTCAAGAACCTATATATTATCCCTGAACTCTCAACTGCCGTTGCGCGCTGAGAGTCTTGTCGGATTTGGTCGAGATCCGATGACATAGGCACTAACCCGGTTCGGCCGCGGTGTATACTGAGTGTCAAACCCGTGAGGAGCGAATCCATGCAAAAAATGTCAGTCTCACGCCGTGGTATGCTGACCGGAGGCCCTGCTCTCGCGGGCCTGGCCACACTTCCCGCCACCGCCGCCGGACGCGTCGAGCGGTTGAAAATCACTAAAGTCGAGTTGTTCAAGGTGGCCGTTCCGATGCAGCCCGACATCATCAGCAGCCCCGAGCTCGGGCCCGATGCCCTCACCGAATTCCCCTCCGTCCCCAAGTTCATGATCAAAATCCACACCGACTCGGGGATCGTGGGTATCGGAGAAACTTCCCGCGGGCTCAAAGACGCCGACGTCCAACGCAGCGCCGACTCCCTCCGCGGCAAGAACATCTTCGACATGAATCTTGCGCGCATCGAGCTGCCCGGACGGAGCGCTTACAGCGGTTTCGAAATGGCGCTCTATGACGCGGCCGGCAAGGCCATCGGATGGCCCATATACCAACTGCTCGGCGGTCTCGCTCAGGACAAGGTGCAGGTTAACTACTGGTGCGGGCGCAAGAACCCAGCCGATATGAAGCGCGCCGCCGAGCGCGCGGTCAAGGGCCGCTTCAATGGGATCAAAGTGAAAGGCCGCCCGGGCGACCCCATTGTAAAGGCGGTGGAGGCGATCGCTTCCGTCTCACCCACGCTCAAGGTAACGGTGGACTTCAACGGCTACCACAAGACGACGGCTGAGTTTCTGCCGATCGGGAGAGGGCTCGATGCCGCGGGAAACATGCTGGTCATTGAAGACCCCATCGTCAAGAACGACATGCCGGGCTACCGGGAGTTGCGGCGCGTTCTCAAGACTCCCCTTGCGCTCCACCTCGGAAGCGCGAAGGCGATGATCCAGGCTATCAAGGCCGATGCCTGTACCATCTTCAACACCGGACCCAGTCCGAGTATGGCCAGCTTCGTCTCCAACTGTTACCTCGCGGCGGCGGCGGGCATGGCCGTCTGGCACGGGTCGGGGCATGAGCTGGGGGTTCAGGACGCAGCCATGCTCCACTCCTGCGCCGCGTCGGCGAACTGCACGCTCCCGAGCGATATCCTCAGCCATCAGCGAGTCGACGACCTGATCGTCCAGCCCATTGAAATCCGCGACAGCCACGCCATCGTCTCCAGCCGCCCGGGCTTGGGAGTGGACCTCGATGAGGACGCCTGCCGCCGCTATAAGTCTGCGTAGCGCTCCGCGCCACGCTTAACTTGATGCAAACGACTGTGTGAACTTGCCAACGGCGCGCCGGACTGCGCTGGGATCGGTGGATCGCGCCTGGTCCGGACGCGGCCCGGCCCGGCAGCATCTTCAGCGTGCCCGAGCCCGCCGTCCGCCGTATGATCGTCTTGAGCTTCTCCCGGCGGCCTTCGGCGCCCTTGCGAAGGAATAGATTCAAGTAGCGCTCCCGCTGCCGGCCATCGCCGCGCGCTTCCCAAGAAAAGCCACACGCAACAGTTCAGACAGGCCTATTTATCGGACAGCAGTGAGGCTCGCGGTTGACGGCTGCGGTGGCAGGCAATCGCCGCGGAGCGCGGAGAGACAGACCAGGATATTGAGACGCCGCAAGTCGCAGGTTTCCGAGACGGTCAACGGGACAGCCGTGGCGAACTCGCCGTTGGCGCCGCGGCTACCGAAGCAGATCTTGCGCCGCTGCACGCCCGTGCGGAGCGCTCGTTCGGCGCTATTGTCGGCCGCCTCGGATCCCTCATGTTCGAGGAAAGTGAACAGCCGCTCGTTATGCTCGAACAGTGCCGTGACGAGATTGCGGACTTCGCGGTGGGGAGAGTTCAAATCTCGGCCCGACGAGGCGAAGATCCTTATTTGTATGGGTATCGAACGGAGCGGCAGCCGGCCCCGGTCGATCCGACCGCTACACAGCACGCCCCTAATATTACTGGGTCATAAAAGGTGGCGGGCCCGAAGAACCTTAACCGCTTATAGTGGATGTAGGCATGGCGACTCCATTGCCAATCGCAGCTCAATCAGTGGGCGAGATTGATCGTTTGATTCGTGGGGCCATCATTGGAAAACTCCCGCTTCGAGCCATGTATGACGGTGGGGTGCGCTTGTTGTGTCCGCATATGCTGGGCCGAAACAGAGAGGGTCATGTGCGGATCTTGTGCCTGCAAATTGGCGGAGAAAGCACCAGAGGATTGCAGCGCAAGGATGGGCTTGGCGATTGGCGTTGCTTGGCGTTGGAGAAGTTCAGCGGCCTAGCACTAGCGGAGGCCGCGTGGCAGACCGCGGGGAGTTCGTTACGCCGTCCCAAATGCATCGATCAGATTGAACTGGAAGTAGCCGCTCAGCCGGAGCGCGAACCACAGTAAGGACATTGATCGAGTTCGCGCAGCAACAGGCGCGCCAGGATGATGCGTAGCGTTGCGATCGAGTGGGGATTATGCCGCTCGGGGCGTACCCGGCGATCCGCGCGGCTGGAAGTCCGGCGCTGGCCCAGGGGCAGCGAATCCAAGATGACCAGCGCGGGCAGAGGGGGAAAAACGGTTCCGCTCGGCCACAAGGAACCCATAAGCTGCGACGCACAGTGTGGCGTGATGGTGGAACCCGCGCCAGTTGCGGCCTTCAAAGTGCCCCAGCCCTAACTCTTGTTTCAACTCCTCGTAGTCCCGTTCGATGATCCAGCGGTGTTTGGCCACCTTGACCAGAACTTTGAGCTTGGTGGTCGGCGGCAGCGTCGATACCCAGTACCTGGTAGGTTCGGCTTCCCCTTTCGGCCATTCGATCAGTAACCACTCCTCGGCGTGGGGTTCCGTTTTCTCGTAGTCCCGATGGGCCGAACGGATTCGAACGGCGGCAAAGCGGGATCGCAGTTTCCGCTCCCCAACTTCACGCCAAGCGATCTCCTTGAAGACGCTGGAGGGCAGAGTCATCGCCAATTGCTTTACCGGGACGGGTTGATGCTGGGGGCTTCGGCGCAACAGTCGCGGCGGCCGCCCCATTCCTCCTGGTGGCTTGGCTGGCAAGGGCTGTTTGCCGGGTTCCCACACCGTCATCGTGCTTTGCACTCCCACCGCATATTGCAGCCCAAGTCCGCTGAGGCCGTCGCGAAACCCGGTGTTGATGCCATACGCCGCGTCCGCCAGCACGATTCCACGGGTCATGTTGGCCGCCACCGCGGCACGGATCTGATCCAACGCGATCTCCGGCTTGGTCTGAAAGAGAACTTCTTCGGGTACCTCCGCCTTTTCCCGCCGCTCCGCATCCCCCGCCCATTCCTTGGGCAGATACAAACGATAGGCGATCGGCAGACTTGAACTCCATGTCGCCACCGACAGGCTCACCGCCACCCGGCAGTTGTCTTGTTTGCCCACTTGTCCGCAGTATTGATGCGCCACTCCCACCGAATGTTTGCCTTTTTTCGGAAAGCCCGTATCATCCACGATCCAGGCCACCACCGGCCCATGTTTCTGCATTGCCGGCAATACTTCGGCACACACTTGCTCCAATAGCTCTGCATCGCTCCAGGGCGCCTTGGCCACCAGATGGTGGAGCGACTGCCGCATCGGCTGTACGCGGGCAGGATCCAGACGCGCCGCCATTGGCTCGATGCTCTTACGCTCACCTGGTAGCAGCAACCCCTTGCAGTAATTCTTCAACGGCGCGTGCCGGTCTTCGTGCTTCGCAGCTTGCGCCAGGCCGTCCATATACGCCGCGAAGCGCTTCTCCTGTGGGCCTGGCGTGGAGAGGCGTGTTCCCACAAAAACAAGTTTACACCCAAATGTTATGTTTGTGACCCAGTAGTA
>CAMDED010000149.1 GCA_945893365.1 Candidatus Sulfopaludibacter sp. SbA3
CGACTTGAAATTGCCGAGCGCGGCGGCCCAGGTTGTGCATACAAGGCACTCTCTTAAACGGGATCGTTGCCACTTTCAACTGCAAAGACAGCCACGTCACCACTGGCTTGAGCACGAAAACCTGGAACCATGCTTGCATACGGGCTCAGAGGAGCTCCATTGATAAGGCGGCCTTGCCGCGCCGCCCGCGGCTCCTCGCATCATAACCGAACTGCCGACAGTCTCTTCCCGTGTTCTTTCCTGGCGTGACCGATTCAGTCGGTCCCCAGCTTGTATCGGACAATTCTCCCGCCCGCCCGCGCCGCCGGATTGATTACAATAGACGGGTGGAATCTGAAGCGGCACTTCAATTCGCGGTCTCCAGACTCGATCGGGTCCGGGAGGAAATCGCCAAAATCATCGTCGGCCAGCAGGATGTCGTCGATGGCGTTCTGATCTGCCTTTTGGCGGGCGGGCATGTTCTTCTCGAGGGAGTGCCCGGTCTCGGCAAGACTACCCTGCTGCGCACCCTTGCCCGCGCCCTGCACTTGAAGTACTCCCGCATCCAGTTTACGCCCGATCTTATGCCCGCCGACATCGTCGGCAGCATGATGCTCGAGTCCGGTGAAGGCGGCTCGAAATCGCTGCGTTTCCAGCCGGGCCCTATCTTCGCGAACCTCGTGCTGGCGGACGAAATCAACCGCGCCACTCCGAAGACGCAGTCCGCGCTCCTCGAAGCCATGCAGGAGCGCACCGTCACGAGCGGCACAACCACCCACGAGCTTGATCTTCCGTTTCTCGTCATGGCGACCCAGAACCCGATCGAGATGGAAGGCACCTACCCTCTCCCGGAAGCTCAGCTCGATCGCTTCCTGATGAAGATTCTGGTCACCTACCCGTCGCGCGCCGAGCTTGGCCGCATCGTCGACCGCACTATCCAGAAGGACGAAACCCAAATCGAATCCGTGCTCGACCGCGAGGCGATTCTTCAGGTCCGCGGCGTCTGCCGCCAGGTGCTGGTCGCCCCTCACGTGCAGGATTTCGCGATCTCGCTTGTGATGGCCACTCAGTCCGATCAGAAGGAAGCCCACGACCTTGCGCGCAAGTACATCCGTTACGGCAGCTCGCCGCGCGGCGCTCAGTCGCTGGTCGAGTGCGGCCGCGTGCTGGCTCTGATGCGCGGGCGTTTCCACCTCAGCGTCGACGACGTCAGGGAGATCGCTCCGGCCGTTCTGCGGCATCGCATCATTTTGAATTTCGACGCGCATGCCGACGGACAAACTCCCGAGACCATTCTCGGCGCCATCATCAAAGCCGTTCACGCAAACGCCATGGTGAGTTAGTCCCATGAAATCCGCGGGGGCCGCGCCTCTCCTCGATCGAAAGCTTCTCGAAAAACTGGAGCGCCTCACCATTCATTGGCAGCGCTCCTTCGCGGGCCTCGTCGGCGGACACAACACCTCGCACTTCTCCGGGCCCGGCCAGGAGTTCCTCGACCACCGGAACTTTCATCACGGCGACGACCTGCGCGCCATCAACTGGCGGGCCTACCTGCGCCTGGAAAAGCTGTTCCTGAAAATGTTTCAGGTGGAGCCGCGCGTGCCCGTCCGCCTGCTGATCGACACCAGCGTTTCCATGTCCGCCGGCTCGGATGAGAAATTCCTCTACGCCCGCCGCCTAGCCGCCGCGCTCTGCTACGTCGGACTTGTGCGCCTCGACAGCATCGCCATCCAGCCATTTTCCGATCAGTTAGGCGAGCGCCTTCTCTGCGGCGGCGGACGCCACCGGTTTCCGCCCGTGATGGACTACCTCGCGGAGCTTACGGCGAAGGGCCGCACCCGTTTCTTCGACGTTGTCCGCCAGTTCATGTCGCGCTATCCCCAGCGCGGGCTCGTCATCGTGATTTCCGATTTCCTCGACGAAGAAGGTTGCGAAAAGCCGCTCCAGTATCTCGCCGACTTCGGCCACGAGCTGCTGCTGATTCAGGTTTACGCCGACGAGGATCGTTCGCCGCCCTGGGTGGGCGAGCTCGAACTGATCGACGCCGAATCCGAACAGCATCTGAAACTCCAGTTCGACGAGGAGGCTCGCAAGCTCTTCACAAGCGAGTTCGATCTCTTTTCGGATTCGCTGCTGAAGCTGGCCCTGCGAAACTCGGGCCGCTTCTTGAGCGTCCCAACTTCGATGTCGTTTGAAGAGGTTGTTTTCGGCGCGCTCGTCCGCGCGCGGGGCGTGATCTGATGGGTTTGTTCAACCTCACGTTTCCCCAGTTCTTCGCGCTGTTCGCCACCATCTCGGCCGGCGTGGTCGCGCTCTATTTGCTTGACCGCTCGCGGCGGAAACAGGTAGTTCCGTCCCTGCGTTTCTGGCAGCCCGCCGTGAGGCCCGCACCGGTAACGCGCCGCCGCCACATTCAGCAGCCGCTTTCGCTTTTGCTTCAGTTATTGAGCATTCTGCTGCTTCTGCTGGCCATCGCGCAGCCTCGATTCGGAGGCGCGGCGGCGGCTCCACGCGACCACGTTTTGTTGCTCGAAACTTCGGCGTGGATGGCCGCCCGCTCGTCGGGCGCGAGGCCCGCGTTTCCCACTTTGATGGACGAAGCCCGCGCCCGCGCGTTCGCCTACGTGCGGGCTTTACCCTCCCTCGACCGCGTGATGATCGTTCGCGCCGACGCGCTCTCCACTCCCGCCGGCGGTTTCGAGTCCGACCGCAACAAACTGCGCGACGCTATCGCCCGCTCGCATGCGGGTTCCACCGCGCTCAACCTCGAACAGGCGTTCGAATTCGCCCGGCACACGCTCGCCATGGGAGGAGGACGCGCGGGCGAGGTAGTCTTCGCCGGGAGTGGAAGAATCTCCGAACGCGACCAGCTGACCCCCGACGCCGTTCCACCGAATCTGCGCGTGCTGCCCGTTGCCGACGCAGCGGAAAACGTGGGCTTGCGGAAGCTTGGATTGCGGCGATCCGCCACCGATTCCGGACTCTGGGAGATCTTCGTCTCCGCGCGCAATTACGGCGCGCGCCCGAGGACCGCCACCATCACGCTGGGGTTCGGCGGAGCGCCGGCCGGTATGCGCAGGCTCGAACTCGCTCCCGGCGCCGAGCGGGAAGCCTCGTTTGAGTACCGCACGCAGGCGAACGGACTTCTCGAAGCGCGGCTCCTTCCCGACGATGCGTTCCCCGACGACAACCGGGCCGTGCTCGAATTGCCCGAACAACGGGCGCTCAATGTGGTGGTTTACTCGAACGAACCCGAGCTCCTCCGCCCGCTTCTTTCCGCCACGCCGCGCGTGAAAGCCACGTTCCGCAAGCCCGCCGAATACGAGCCTCCAGGCCCGGACGTGGGACTCGTGATTCTCGACCGGTTCCGTCCAAAGACGCTTCCGTCCGTCGATTCCGTCTGGATCGACCCACCCTCGCCAGGCTCCCCGCTCGTCATCGCGAAGATCGTGACCGGCGCGCAGATTACGCGATGGAATACTACCCATCCTCTTGGCGCGGGCCTGCGCACTCGCGACGCGCGGATTGAATCCGCCAGCGTTTTCCAGACCTCGCAGGACGACATCCGCATCGCGGAAACCGACGGCGGAGCGATTATTGCCGCGCGCCCGGGAAAAACCAAGACCGTGGTGATCGGCTTCCACCCCATGCACTCTCCGCTGCGCTTCGAACTCGCCGCGCCGCTGTTGTTCGCGAACATTCTGCACTGGGTTTCACCCGGTATCTTCCGGCGCTGGGAAGTGAATGGGGGTAGCGTCGGCGCGGTGAATGTCGCGCTCGACGCCGGTCAAAACCCCGAGGACATCCGCGTCCTTCAGGAGGATGGATCGCCGCTGCCGTTCACCGTCCGGAACAAATCGCTCAGCTTCTTTTCGGGCGCGCCCGGCACGGTGCGCGTGCTGGCGGGGAATCGCGAGTCCGTCTACTCGTTGACGATTCCCGAGCTTGGTCAGGCGAAATGGGAGCCGCCGACGGGCGTTCGGAGCGGCGTCCCCACCGCCGCGCAAGTGGGGTCCGGGTCGCGCGAACTGTGGTACGCTCTCGCAATTCTCGGAGGATGCGGGCTGCTCGCCGAATGGCTGATCTACGGGCGTCTCGGCGCGCGGCTGATTCGAAGGCGCAAGGGGGCTGAGATGCTCGCGCGCTTCAAACTGAGGACGGCGTCATGATCTTCGAGCGGGTCTGGCCGCTGTTTTTCGCCTGGATTCCGCTAGCTTGGGCTGCGTGGGAATGGCGCGCCTCGTCGCGCCGCCTCGCGCTGGCGCTCAAAGCCCTGGCCCTTACCTGCGTGCTCGCGGCGCTTTCGCAGCCGCGCCTCAAAGTTTTCGAGAACAAGATGGCCGTGGCGATTCTGGTGGACACCTCCGCGAGCGTGCCGCCCGCGAGTCTCGCCGCCGCTTCCAGTCTGGCCACAAGCATCGAAAACGGCCGCGGCCGGCATTGGACGCGCGTGATTCCCTTCGCCCGCTCCACTCGCAACACCGCGGCGGAGGAGTTGAATGGATCCACATGGAATTTGAGGCTCACGGCCTCGGCGGCGGGGCGCGCGACGAATCTTGAAGCCGCGCTACGGGAGGCTGTCGCTACGCTTCCAGCCGGTTTGGTCCCGCGCGTCGTGCTGATTTCCGACGGCAACGAGAACCTGGGCAGCGTGGTGCGGGCGGCGTGGCAGGTGCGTCAACTTGGAGTTCCCGTCGACACGTGGCCGATCGCGGGCAGGACCCAGCCCGCATTGCGTCTGGAGTCCGTCAGCATGCCGGCGCAGGTCTTCGCCGGAGAGCGTTTTCCCATCGACATCAGGCTGATCTCCCCTTCGAAGGCCTCGGCTTCGGTTGAGATTCGGGCCGAGAATAAACCGGTCGGCTCGAGCACGGTCGAGATCGTTCCGGGCGCGAATAATCTTCGACTGCACACGAGCCTCACCGCGGTGGGCGCGACCGATATCGCGGGGAAGATTTCGGCAGCCGGATTGGGCGAGGTGGCGTTCGAGCACGCCGTTACGATCAAGCGCCCTCAGGTCGCTCTGGTTTCGCAGGACCCCGTGGGCTCGGAAGCTCCGCTTCTCAAGACTCTCGAAGCCAACCAGTTCGACGTGCGCCGCTTCCCGAACGGACTTCCGGACGAACTTTCGAACTATCAATTGGTCGTGATCAACAACTGGGACGCCGAAGCCATCCCTCCGGCGCGTAAAGCCCGTCTCGAAGAATTCGTCAAACAGGGAGGCGGCCTGCTGTGGATCGCCGGCGAGCGAAACGTCTACATCGAGAACAAGAAGACGGAGGACGCGCTCGACCGCGCGCTGCCGGCCAAGCTCGCGCCGCCGCGTTCGCCCGAAGGCACCCTCGTCGTACTGATCGTGGATAAATCGTCTTCGATGGAGGGTAAGAAGATGGAGCTCGCGCGCGTCGCCTCCATCGGCGTCATCGAGAATCTTCGGCCCATCGATCTGGTCGGCGTGCTCATTTTCGACAACTCCTTTCAGTGGACGGTCCCCATCCGGAAAGCGGAGGACCGCGCGCTGATCAAGCGTCTGGTCGCCGGGATCACGCCCGATGGCGGCACCCAGATTGCGCCCGCTCTCTCCGAAGCGTACAGGCGCGTCCTGCCGTCGAACGCGATCTACAAGCACATCGTGCTGCTGACGGACGGCATCTCGGAGGAAGGCGACAGCATCCCTCTGGCGCGGGAAGCGGCCGCGAATCACGTCACGATTTCGACCGTCGGCCTGGGGCAGGACGTGAACCGGGCGTATCTTGAGAAGATCGCCTCGTTCTCGAAGGGCAAGTCGTATTTCCTCAACGACCCTTCCGGTCTTGAACAGATTCTTCTGCGTGACGTGATGGAACACACGGGGTCGACGTCGGTCGAGAAAGCCGTGCGCGCCGGCGTCGTGAAACCCGCGGAAATTCTGGACGGCGTCGCGTTCGACAAAGCCCCGCCCTTGCGCGGCTACGTGCGCTTCATCGCGCGCCCCACCGCCGACACGATTCTGAACGTCGACCAGAAAGATCCGCTCTTCGTGCGCTGGCAGTTCGGCCTGGGCCGCGCGGCCGTGTTCACGTCGGACATCAAGAATCGGTGGGCCGCGCAGTGGCTGACGTGGGAAAGCTTCGACCGTCTCTGGGCCAATGTGTTCCGCGATCTGCTGCCGCACGCGCAGGCGACCGAAGCCACATCCGAGTACGACAGCGCGAACGACGAGTTGGTTGTCGACTACCGCCTGGGCCGCCACGTGGAGGACCCCGAAATAATTCCCGATATTTTCGTTTTAGGGCCGGAGGGCTTCCAGCAGCCGGTGAAAGTTTCGAAAATGGCCGCGGGGAACTATCGCGCGCGCGTGCGTATCGGCCGCCGCCAGGGTCTGTTCCGGGTGCGCCCGCTCGCCGATTCGCGAGCCTTTCCCGAAGCGGGCTTCTACCGCCAGGAAGACGAGCTCGCCGAATTCGGCTCAAACGAGTTCGTGCTGCGGAAGATCGCCGAATCGACCGGCGGCCTGTTTAAGCCAAGCGTCCGGCAGATTTTCAATGCGGAAGGCCGCAGCGTTCCTTCGACGCTCCAGCTTTGGCCCGGACTGCTCGCCGCCGCCGTGGCTCTGAATCTGATCGAGCTGATCCTAAGAAAACTTGCCTGAAACGGAGGAAGCGTGTCGTCTCCTTACAGCTCGAATCCCGGTTTTCGCATGCGGGAAGAAGCCTTCCCGCGGAAATTGTTCGATCCGGCGGCGCCGGCGGGCGGCTAAAATGCGGCGGCTCGTGGCGTTCCTGTCGACGGCGGCAGTCTGCGTCGCGGCGGCGGAGAGTCCGCGGCGATACGTGTGCCGGCGCGCGGAGTGCCCGATTCGGGTGGACGGAAAACTCAACGACTCGGCATGGAAAAAGGCCCGCTGGACCGCGCCGTTCCTCGACATCGAAGGTTCGGCGAAGCCGAAGCCGCGCTTTCGAACGCGCGCCAAGATGCTTTGGGACGACGAGTATTTCTACATCGGCGCCTATCTCGAAGAGCCGCACGTCTGGGCGACGCTCACCGAACACGACTCCGTGATTTTCCGCGACAACGATTTCGAGGTGTTCGCCGATCCGGATGGCGACACGCTGAACTACTTCGAATTCGAGATCAACGCGCTCAACACCGGCTGGGACCTGTTCCTTCCCAAACCCTATAAGGACGGCGGCAAAGCGGACAATGGCTGGGAGATTCCAGGATTGAAGACGGCCGTCTCGATCGACGGAACGCTCAACGACGCGCGGGACCGCGACCGGGGCTGGTGGGTGGAGATGGCGTTCCCCTGGGCGTCGTTTGCACATGGAGGATACACGGCGGCGAAGCCGAAACCCGGCGTCGAGTGGCGGGTGAATTTTTCACGCGTCGAGTGGCGGACCCGCGCCGCCGATGGCAAGTATGAGAAAATCCCCAAGCAGGCGGAAGATAACTGGGTGTGGTCGCCCCAGGGAAAGGTAAACATGCACATTCCCGAAAAGTGGGGATTCGTGCGATTCGAGCGTTGAGAAAGTGCCGATCCGACCCGAATTCCGAAAGTATTATCGAGCCGATTGGCGGCGGTTCCGCGCCGCGCTCATCGACCGCGCGGGGAACGTCTGCGAAGCCTGCAAGCGTTCGCACCGGATGCTGAACGTCACTCACCTCACGAACGATCCGGCGGACTGGCGCAGCGTCGCCGTGCTGTGCCCGAGTTGCCATTCCAGGCGCGATTCCGGTCAGAAGGTAGCCGTCGCCCGGCGTACCCAAGCCTATCGCCGTGGACAGCTCTGGCTTTCCGATGAGCTGGAGCTCGCGCACCTGCCCGCGCGGCTACTGCCTTTTGAGCTGCGCCAAATGCGGTTATTCTAGATAACATGACACGGCGCACTTTTCTCGCACAGGCAGCGGCGGCAGCCAAACCAGGCCGCCTGATTATCGACACGCACCTCGAAGTCTGGACGCTCGACCCGCGCTTCCCGTTCCGCCACCCGGAGCGTCCGAATCTCAAAGTGGAAATGGCGGCGCCGATTGAAAACCAGGTGGAGCAGATGCGCGACTTCGGCCTCAAGTACGCCGTCCTGGTCAACCCCCGCTATTTCGGCTGGGATAATTCCTACATCGCCTACTCGCGCGAAAAGTACCCGCACCTGTTCGTGGCCCACGGCCTGATCGACCCCTTGGATCCGAACGTGGCGGAGCGGCTGCGCTATTGGGTAAAGGAGCGGGGATTCCAGGGCATGCGATTCAGCCCCATCTATCATCCGAAATCGACGTGGCTGAATTCGAAGGAGCACTATCCGCTGTGGCGCGAGGCGGAAAAGCTCGGCGCGGTCTTCAACTACTATATTCTGCCGCACCAGATGCCGATGCTCGAAGAAATGGCCGGCCGTTTTCCCGGAGTCAAGATCGTGGTGGATCACCTGGGGAAGCCCGATCTCAAGCTGTCCGACCCGTGGCCGGAGTTCCGCAAGATGTTCGCGTTGAAGAAGCACCCGCAGGTATGGATCAGCGCGAGCGAGCCCTATGAGCTTTCGCTGACCAAGGAATTCCCGTATCGCGACACGTATCCGTATTTCAAGGCTGTGTATGAGGAATTCGGAGGCAAGCAGTTGATTTGGGGCACGGGATATCCGCGCCCCCGCTGGGAGCTGCCGATGGACAAGGAGCTGGAATTTGTGGACTCTTCGCTCGATTTCTACACGGCGGAAGACCGGGAATTGCTGCTGGGAAAGAATGCGCTGAAGATCTGGAGGTTTCGCAGATAGATGGCGGGCGCTTGCCTGGAAGGCGCTTGCTTTATCCGGCCGGAACTGATATCACTTGAATAGTCCGGGGCTTTCGATTTGCCATGCACAACTATACGAACGTCTTACTAGCCTGCATCTCATTCATCAGGCTGGTAGCGCTGGCGGGCCTCGGCCCGGTGTTCGGCAACGCACTGTTCGCCGCGCCACAAACCTATTACTTAGATCCAAACGGCGACGACGCCAAAAACGGGAAAAGCCCGGCGACCGCCTGGAAAACGTTGAACAAAGCCTGTCCGGCCCTGACGGCGGGAGACACTCTGATTGTCCGCGGCGGCGCGTATCTTGACAATTACTGTCATGCGTCGGCCAGCGGCACACAAACCGCCCCCATCACCATAAAGGCCTATCCCGGTGAAGTTCCGATACTTTCAGGCAATCCTACCTATAACGTTTTCCTGAACATCTTCGGCTCCTGGTACGTGATAGACGGCATTCACATACAAAATACGTCCGCCGCGACCAACGTTCAGGTGAATATCACCACCGGAACGCATGTTACGGTCAGGAATTGCGCCTTTAAGTACAACGCCGGCGGCACCATGATTATTGTGGGGGGCGGCTCCTATGCCACGATAGAAAATAACACTTTCGACACGACGGGCAGGGTTGAGGATTCCGGGCAGGGCTCGCACATATATGTGCGCGGGTCGCACCATGTGCTCATTCAAAATAACTACTTTGCCCGCGCCGGACACGCGGCGGTGGACTTTATTAATCTCGGGCCGAACTTTAGCCATCATAGCATTGTCCGTAACAACCTCATCGACCAACGCTGGGGCGGCGGGATTTATCTTATTCTCGGCAGTCACGACATTGTGGTTGAGAACAACAAGATTTTCAATGTGGGCGACCGGGTTAACTACCCCAAAGTCCCCATTCAAGTGGCCGCGGAAACGAATATCGTCAGGCGGAATATTCTGGCCTTTACGAGCGTTGAACAGAACGATCATGCCCTCGACCTGTCGGCGTATCAGAATTCCGGCATCGGCCAAAACGTCCGCGATAATCGCATCTACAACAATGTGATTTATAAGTCCGGCGGCGTTCCCATCTTAATTACCCAACGGCATAGTAGCGAAGTCACCCGCAACAAACTGGTCAACAATATTATCTATTACAACAAAGTGGCAGGGCCGCAGAATCCCTATCCGCCGCACGGCACCCGCTACATTGAGTTTGAGACCTTTCACGCCCACGCCGGACACAAGTGGACGTCCTTCCCCAACGGCAACTATTTTTACAACAACATTTTGGTGCACGCCGATGCCCGCGGGGATCGTCCCGGCGAAGACCGGCTGATTTACTACGGCCAGGATCCGTGGGGCAAGTCGCTGGCCCGCGTGCAGAAGGATTATCCGAAGTACTTCTGGGGCAACATTGAGAAGAATCCCAAGTTTGCCAATGCCGATCAAAGCGATTTTAGTTTAGCGGCCAACTCGCCCGCAATTGATGCCGGGGCTTCGTTGGCAAAGACAACCGCCGCCGGCTCCGGCACGGCGCAAGTTCCCGTTGACGACCCGTACTTCTTTACCGATGGATATGGGCTGGTTCCGGGCGATATCGTCAGGGTCGGCAAGAACCCGCCGGTTACGGTCACGACGGTGGACAATAGCCGGAGTGTTTTGACTGTGAGCTCACCTCTTAGTTTCGCCGCGGGAGATGCCGTCAACCTGGATTACGCGGGTTTAGGCCCCGACATCGGGGCGGTCGAGAACGGCGCTTCGTCTTCCGGCCCCGCGTTCCCACGAACTCCCGCACGAGCTCCCGACGCTAAATAAGTAGATAGCCGGCGCCAACGGCCGCGCACGAGTGGGGCGGCCCCGCCCGGAATCGGGGGGAAGGCGCGGCGAAAAGGAATCTCGATGTTCTCCTGGCTTTTCGAAGATCCCCTGCCCGTGGGAGCCGCCGCTCCCGATTTCACCGCCTTTGACGACGGGGGCAACCTTGTAAGACTCGGCGCGCTGCGCGGAAAGAACGTGGTACTGGTGTTCTACCCTGGCGACGAAACGCCAACGTGCCGCAAACAGCTCTGCGAGATTCGCGACAACTGGAGCGAGTTTCAGGGGAAGAACACCGCCGTCTACGGCGTGAACCCCCGCGGCGCATCCAGCCATTCAGCCTTCCGGTCGAACCGGAAATTGCCCTTTCCGCTGCTGGTGGACGCGGGGAGCAAGGTTGCGAAGTTGTATCGATCCGGGGGGCTCATCATCAAGCGAACGGTGTACCTGATCGGACCCGATGGCGTGATTCGGTACGCCAAGCGCGGGAAACCGTCTCCCGCCGAGATCCTTCAGGCCGCGGCGTAGCGGGACCGCGGCAGGCTTTGCCGCGAGTCGCCAGCCGTCTCCGTGCCGCCGGGCTGTGAACACCGCGCCCGGTCCGTCCTCGCCGAGAGGCGCCCCCGCGTCCCCGGCGCCGCATTATTTCCTCTTGACGGGCGCTTCGAGAGGTGCTAGTATTTTGGCATGATGCCAACGATTAAGCAGCGAGGGCTGCCGTGAGCGCGCCTGGGGCGTTAACGCGCCGCGAGCGGCAAATTCTCGAAATTCTCTACCGGCGCGGCAGCGCGGCGGTTTCCGAAGTACGCGAGGCCATGGACGACGCGCCGAGTTACTCCGCCGTGCGCACTCTGCTGGGCGTGCTCGAAGAGAAGGGCCACGTTAAACACCGCGCCGTGGGTTTGCGGTACGTGTACGCTCCGGCCGTCGCGCCCGGAAAGGCGAAGCGGAAGGCCGTGAAGCATCTGCTCGACACCTACTTTGGCGGGTCTCCGGAACAAATCGTAGCGGCGCTCCTCGACGTCTCGTCGACGCAACTGACGCCGGGGGAACTGGACCGAATGGCCGAAATGATCGAAAAAGCGAAGCGGGAGGGTAAGTAAATGTTCATCGACGAAACTGCGTGGTTCTCGATTTCTTTCGGCGTGGCTCTCAAGAGCACGGCGATCCTGGGCGCGGCATGGTTATCGGCACGGCTTTTGCGGCGGCGGTCCGCGGCGTCACGGCATCTGGTGTGGACCGCGTCCGCGGCGGCGGTATTGGCGCTACCTTTCCTCAGCGTTGTAACGCCGGCCTTGCGGGTCCCGGCGCCGGCCGCGCTTCAACCCGCGCTGGCGGGGGCATGGTTTGCCGCGACGGGCGTGGCGCGGACCGCCGCGGGCGATTCACCGTCCCCGGTTGACCGCGGCGTACCGGCTAATTCCAAGCCCGCGCCTTCGAGTCCGGAATGGAAGACGTGGCTGATGGCGCTGTGGGCCGCGGGCGCGGCGGCGCTTTTCGCAAGGATGCTGATCGCGTGCGCCGTCCTTTGGCGAGTGCGCCGGGCGTCCCGGCCGATTCACGACCGGGATCTTCTTGGGACATTGTCGGAGGCGCTCGGAATTCGCCGGCGCGTGGCTCTGCTCGAATCCGAAGCCGGCAGCATGCCGATGACATTCGGGGTGCTGCGGCCCGCGGTTTTCATGCCTTCCGCCGCCGCCCAGTGGAGCGATGAGCGGCGGCGTATGGTGTTGCTCCACGAACTGGCGCACGTACGGCGCGGCGACGTCGCCACCCACCTGATAGCGCGCGCGGCGGTGTCTATTTGCTGGTGGAATCCCCTTGCCTGGACGGCCTGGCGCGAGTTTCTAAAGGAGCGCGAACGCGCCACCGACGACATGGTGTTGAGCGCCGGCGCCCGCGCTTCCGAATACGCCGGCCATCTGTTAGAAGTGGCCCGCTCGATGCAATCGGCACCCGCGATCGGATGCGCGGCGGTCGCCATGGCGCGGCCCTCGCAGTTGGAACCCAGGCTGCGCGCGATTCTGGACTCCGGCGTGCGCCGCCAGACATCGGGCAGCGCGGCGGCGATCGCGACGGTATTGCTTGCGGTTGGGATCGCGGTCCCCTTCGCGGCCATGCAGGCGCAGGATGCCCGTAAACACGAGGCTCTCGAGAGCGCCGCGAAAGCGGCCGAGGAACGGCGCGAATTCGAGACCGCGCTGCAGCTCCTCGAATCGGCGGCGGCGGCCCGAGGCGCGCAATCGGGCGAGCAGAGCGTTTCTCACGCCGCCGGACTCATCAACCTTGGCGAACTGAAAAACCGGAGGCGGATGAACGAGTCCGCGGAGGCTCTCTTCAGCCGGGCCGCGGAGATACTCGGTGAGCGGCCGGAGGCGGCGCGAGCGCTGATGCACTTGGGGACGGCCGCCATCCAACGGAAGAACTTTCCGGAAGCCATCGAACATTTCGAGCACGCCGAACGGATCAATCCAACTTATGCCGGCATGGCGCGGATGTGGATGGCGGTGGCGCGGCGGGCGGAGGGGCGCGCCGGTGAGGCGGAGGCATTGTACAAGAGCGCCACGGCGGTACAGAACACGGGTTCGGTAGAGGCCGTGACCATCGCGAGAGTCTACTCCCGGTTTCTGTTTGAGGAGGGCCGGACACAGGAAGCGAGCGATCTTGAAGCGCGCGCGGCCGCAATGCAAAAGGCGAATGCGGCGCAGGTTCAGCCCCGTTCGGACGCGCCAGGCGGCGTATTTCGAGCCGGCGGGGACGTCACTTCGCCATCGCTGCTGCGGAAGATGGAGCCGGAATATAGCGAAGAGGCGCGCGCCGCGAAACTCACCGGCAGAGTGAAGCTCTATGCCGAGATTGGACCCGGCGGCATGGCTCACAATATCAAAGCAATCGAGGGGCTGGGGCTTGGTCTCGACGAGCAGGCCATCGACGCCATCGCGCAATGGCGCTTCAAACCCGGGCGGAAAAACGGGCAACCTGTAACTGTCGCGGCCACGATCGAGGTGAACTTCCGGCTGCAATGAGGCGACGCCTCGGACTCCTGCCGAGCCAGAGCGGCAGGCTGGAAGGCCTGTGCTACTGATACAATTTTAGGCATCAGGAGCCAAAGGTGCGGTTAACGGAAATCTGCGTAAAACGTCCCGTCTTCGCGTTCATGCTGATCATGTTCATGGTCGTGCTGGGCGTGTCCTCGTTTCTGAACCTTGGGGTCGACCTGTTTCCGCGCAGCGACCCCGCTTCCGTTTTCGTGAAGGTCCGCCTGCCCGGCGCGACGCCCGAAGAGGTCACGACGCAGGTTGTGATGCCGCTCGAGGAATCCATCGCGGCCGTCAGCGGCATCGACGAACTTCGCGCCATGGTAAGCGAAGGCTCGGCGACGATCTACGCTACGTTCGTGCTCGAACGCGATATCGGCGAAGCCGCCGAGGACGTCCGCGAAAAAGTGGCGGGCGCGATGCGAAACCTTCCGCCGAACGTATTGCCGCCCGTGGTCCAGAAATCCGATCCGGACCTGGACCCCGTGGTCACGCTCACGGTTTCCGGCCAGCGCAGCACGCGGGAACTGACGGAGATTGCCGATAAGCAGGTGCGGCGCGCGCTCGAAACCGTGGATGGCGTCGCGGGCGTCGACGTGAACGGCGGACGAAGCCGGCAAATCAACCTGTTCCTCGATCTCGACAAGATGGGCGCCTACAAGCTGACGGCGCAGGACGTTGAACGCGCCGTTCGAACCGAGAACATTGAAGCGCCCGGCGGACGCATTGTTCGCGGACCGACGGAAGTCGGGGTGCGCACGCTGGGGCGCGTCACCGACGTCGCGCAATTCAACGACATCATTATCAAGAACGAGGGGGGCTCGCCGATACGCGTGAGGGACGTCGGCCACGTCGAGGACGGCGTCGCCGAGCAGCGCACATTCGCTTATTATCAGCAGAAGGCGGCGGTCGTGCTTGAGGTCCGGCGACAGACCGGCACGAACACGGTTCAGGTCGTCGACACAATCAAGAAGCGCCTCGCCGAGATGACGGCGGAGCTTCCCGTCGGCGTGAAGGTCGACATCGTAAAGGACCAGTCGGTTTACATCCGCAACTCGGTGACCTCTCTCGAAGAGCACCTGGTTCTGGGCAGCTTGCTCGCGTCGCT
Source organism: Candidatus Sulfopaludibacter sp. SbA3 (assembly GCA_945893365.1). Lineage (GTDB taxonomy): Bacteria > Acidobacteriota > Terriglobia > Bryobacterales > Bryobacteraceae > SYKU01. The sequence goes on from CAMDED010000149.1 coordinate 14,690, forward strand.
GATCGTCTGGCTGTTCATTCGGGACTGGCGAACCGTTTTCATCAGCTCGATCGCCATTCCGACATCGATCATCACGACGTTCACGCTGATGAAGGCTCTGGATTTCACGCTGAATTCCATGACCCTTCTGGGGCTCACGCTCGCCGTGGGCATCGTGATCGACGACGCCATCATCGTTCTCGAGAACATCTACCGGTTTATTGAAGAGCGGGACATGCCGCCCATGGAAGCGGCGGTTCGAGCCACCGAGGAAATCGCCACGGCGGTGATCGCCACCACGGTATCGCTCGTGATCATCTTCGTGCCCATCGCCTTCATGAACGGCTATGCCCGCCGCCTGGTGAACCAGTTTGGATGGACCATGGCGATGTCGATCATGGTCTCCATGCTGGTGGCGTTTACGCTCACGCCGGCGCTGAGCGCGCGGCTGCTGCGAAAGAAGCCGGCCAAGGCGGGCGCGAAGCCCAGGTCCCATGAGCCGAAGCATAGCTTTTTTGAGAAGGTTTACGTGTTGACGCTCGAATGGTCGCTGCGGCGCCGCTGGGTGATCGTCGCGATCTGCTTCGCGACCTTCGGCTCCACCTACTATGTGAACAAGAATATCGGCCGCGACTGGATGCCGCAGGAGGATCAAAGCGAGCTTTCCGTATACATGGAGCTTCCCGAGGGATCGTCGATCGAGGCGACCGAGAAATTGTCGCTACAACTGGCGGCGAGGTTCGAGAAGATCCCGGGAGTGATCGCCGTCCTGCCTCAAACTTCTTCGATGAACGCGCGCGTGAATAACGCGTTCATCACGGTGCTGCTCGACGATCCGGAACGCCGGGCCGACCTCAACACCATCGCCGCGCATGTCCGCGAAGAACTGAAAGACTATGCGCATACGCGGCCCCGCATTAATTTTCCAAACGCGCTCGGCGGGCGCGAGTCCATGTCGCCGATTCGAGGCATGCTTCTCGGCCCGGATTTGAAGAAGCTCGCGGAATTGTCCAAGCTGATCGGCGCCGAGATGTTCAAACTGCAGTCGGTGGTCGACAGTCGAGTGGCGCTGAACCTGAACAATCCGGAAATGCAGGTGACCATCGACCGGGCGCGCGCTTCCGACCTTGGCGTGCGCGTTGCGGACATCGCCGGCGCGGTACGTTTGCTGATGTCGGGTGAAGACCAGATCTCCACGTTCAAGGAGGGGCCCGAGCAATACCCTGTGACGATGCGCCTGCTGCCGAGCCAGCGCGACGATCCCGCGGCCCTTAGCCGTCTGCTGATTCCGTCCTCACGGCTGGGATTGATCCGGCTCGATTCCGTGGCCCATCTGGAGCGCGGCCTGGGTCCCGGAAGGATTGATCGCTTTAACCGCCAGTTCTCGGTGGGAGTCTACGGAAACGTCGCCGCGGGACACTCGCTCCAGGAAGCGGCGCTCGATACGCAGGGCGTGATCGAGAAAGTCGGGATCCCTCCCGGCTACCAGCTCAAGTTTTCCGGCCAGGTCAAGATTCTGGAAGAGACGACGACGAACATGCTGATGGCTTTGGGCCTTGCGTCCATCTTTATGTATATGGTGCTCGCGGCGCAGTTCGAAAGCCTGGTGCACCCGTTCATCATCATGATGACGCTGCCGCTCTCGATACCTTTCGCGCTGATTTCGCTGATCGCCACCGGACGCACGCTGAATCTTTTCAGCGCGCTGGGCGTGCTGCTGCTGCTCGGGATCGTCAAGAAGAACGGCATCTTGCAGATCGACTATATGAACCATCTGAGGGAGGCGGGCAACGATCTGCATTACTCGATCATTGAAGCCAACCGGGTGCGCCTGCGGCCGATTCTCATGACCACGTTCGCGATTATCGCCGGACTGCTTCCAACGGCGTTCGGGACGGGGTCGGGGGCTTCGCAGCGTTCGGCGATTGCCGTGACGATCATCGGCGGACAGTTGCTGTGCCTGATTCTCTCGCTGCTGGTGGTACCGGTTGGTTACTCGATGGTTGAGGAAGTACGAGAGCGGCTGTCGAACCGGAAGCTGGTCCCCTCAACAGCTGCCGGGGACTAGTAAGTTCATTACCAAAGCTTGGAACCGGGCCGTGCGCTTCGCGGCATTCGGCGATCGCGGTAACCGCCATCGGTGGACCGTTTTTGGGCCTCATTCTTTCGCTTCCGGCTGTGGCAGGGTGCCCAAGCAAATGAACAAAACATTACAATTTTTCTTAGAACCTTCCGGCGTCATTCCGCGTCTGACTGAGTAAGGAATTGAGGAGCCTGAAATGAAGCCGCCGATTGAGAGAGTTCCGAATGCACAGGTTTACTGCCCCATTTGCACCCATATTGTAAACGCCGACATCGCGTTGTCCGTGAAGAAGGCCTCGGTGATACCCGGCCAGAAGTGCTCGAGGTGCTGGTCGTCGCTCGACGCCGGTTACGTGATGGCGATTCCGAAAGCGGCGTAAGCCGATGGAACTGGGCCATCGTCGTCCGTGGCCTGCCGTTTCCGCGGTAGGCGGCAGGGTCGAAAAACCACCCGCTCATGCCGGGTTACCCGCTGCAAGAGGTTCGCCTGCAACCTGATAGCCGAGCTTGCGGAGTTCCTTGATCATTCGGGCCGTGCGCGTGCGCTTCGACTTCGCACTTACCTCCGGACCCCGTTCCTCGTA
>CAMDED010000150.1 GCA_945893365.1 Candidatus Sulfopaludibacter sp. SbA3
GACCAGAATGGCGTGAGCTTCGTCTCGGTCACGCAACAGTTCAACACGACGACGTCTATCGGCCGCCTGACGCTGAACATCCTCTTGTCCTTCGCCCAGTTCGAGCGCGAGATCATCTCCGAGCGCACCCGCGACAAGATGTCGGCCGCGCGGCGGAAAGGGAAGTGGATCGGCGGCCATCCGGTCTTGGGGTACGACATCGATCCGAAGGGCGGGCGGATCATCGTCAATCTGGAGGAGGCAGAGCAGGTCCGAACGATCTTTGGTCTTTACCTGGAACTTGGCTCCTTGCTGCCCGTACTGCAGGAAGCCGAGCGTCGCGGCCTCCTGACAAAGCAGTGGACCACCGAGGATGGAAAGGTGCGCGGCGGCGAACGCATCTCAAAGGGGACAATGCATGGGATCCTTACGAATGTCATCTACACCGGGATGGTCGACCACAAGGGCTGCCTGTACCCGGGCGAGCACGAGCGGATCATCGATCAGAATACTTGGGATCGAGTCCATGAAACCCTCCGACGCAACAATGGCGACAACGGGGCCAGCCTGAAAAACAAGTTCGGCGCGCTGCTGCGCGGCCTGCTGTTCTGCGTGCCGTGCGGGACTCCGATGGTGCACACCTACACGATGCGAAAGTCGAAACGCTACCGCTACTACGTCTGCTACAACGCGCAACAGCAAGGTTGGAAGAACTGCGAGACGAAGTCGGTGCCGGCGCAGGCGATCGAATCCGCGGTTCTCGACAGCATCCGCCGACTTGGGACCGATCCCAAACTGGCCGAGGCCGTGGCGGCCGAAGCACTCGACCAAGTGGCGCGTCGGCGGCGGGAGATTGACCAGGAGTCGGAGGCCCAACGGCGAAGCCTCCGGCAAGTGAACCAGAATCTGGCGCGAGAAGCGGCGGATACCAGCGTGGACTCCGGCGCGCGGTTCGAGCGAATGGCTACTCTTCAACGTCAGATCGAGACCACGGAGCGCCGGGCGGTGGAACTCGCGGCCGAGCGCGATGACCTTGACACGGATCACATCAACGCCGCCGACCTCCGTCGTATCCTGGCCGAGTTCGATGCCGTCTGGTCCTCCATGACCACCAAGGAGCAGGAGCAGATGATCCAATTGCTGGTCGCCAAGGTCGGCTACGACGGGCGAACCGGCAAGGCGACCGTCAATTTCCGCAGTGCAGGAGCCAAAGAATTATGTCAAGCAAAGAGCTGACAACGGTAGTCCCCGAGGCGGTTGGGAACGGTGCCATCCAGGTCGAGGTGACGCTGCCAGTGCGCCCACGTCGCCACGAAACCGGCAAAGGCGGGCAGCCCGACTCGGTCCCCGACGCGGGAAACCGGTCGCGAATTCCTCGAATCACCCGGCTGATGGCACTCGCTATCAAGTTCCAAGACATGGTGGACCGCCGCGAAGTGCGCGACTACGCCGACCTCGCGCGACTAGGCTACGTCACGCGGGCACGCCTAACCCAAATCATGAATCTGTTGCTGCTGGCTCCCGACATCCAGGCCGATATAGTTGCCTGGTCGGCCCACGCCGAGGAGTTTCCCGAAATAGCCGAGCGCCATCTTCGCAGGTTGACGCAGATCCCGGCCTGGGAACCGCAACGGCGGCTTTGGCGCGAACTACTGACCGCTCCGATCAATCAGGGCTGACCGGATGTCCGCCGCGCAGCCGGCTGCGTCGCGATAGACCTGCGGCCCCAGGAACCGCAGCACCTGCCAGCCCTCAGTCTGCAGCTGGTTGGACTGCCGCGTGTCATGGATGCGCTGGCGAATGGCCGAATGGAATTCCAGACCGTCGGCGTAGATGAGGATGCGCTTCGGCGTGACGTAGGCGAAGTCGGCGCGCGTTAATAGGCGGCCCCGCGAATCGTAGACCTCGTGTTGCTTAACCGGCTCCGGCAATTCCGCGGCGCGTATCGCTTTGAGAAGTCGGAGTTCCAGCGGAGACTCGCAACCTTCCCGGCGAGCTTCATCCCATTCTGGCCCTTGACCCCTTGATGGCTGCGCTGTCGAAACCAGAGGTTCCAACTCGCTCGCAGCGGCGGCTTGAAGGTAGGGCATTGCCAACCTCCAGTTCAAAACTCCGTGGACCCGCTGATTGCGGTAACTGCGCAGGCAGCGGTAGCAGGATGCCGGGCAATCATGACCTTCAAGGTGCCGCACGGCAGCGCGCGCCACCTGCTGGAACTCTCGAACCATCGCGTCGATAATGCCGGAACCGCCGAGGATCTTGTCCACCCACAGAATCTCCAGCGCCCGGCTACGTCCATCGGCGCTTCTTGCGGTCTGGACGATCACATCGAGGTCATCGTCATCCAGTTCGAAGTGCCTGCGCGCGCCTTCGAGCAGGGCTGTGCCAATCGACCAAGCCCAGGCCACTCCATCCTCCCCCTGCTCCTCCATGCCTTCTACAAGGAGCCGCAAGGTGTCGGCCTTGGCCTGCTGACCCAAAGTCACCGGTCTCGGCTCCCCATGGCACTTCTTGGCGTGCGGGTCCTGATCGGCGCGTGGATCGCGCGCCTGCCTCCGGCCGCGCCGCGGCGCATCGGGAGCGGGCTGCGGTTGTACAACCAATCGCACCATCTCGCCGCAAGTGGGGCACATGCGGAATCCCTCGGGACGAGTGCCGCTGCTATCGCCGTCCCCGTCAGACGGTAATCCCATCGGACCATGGTTGATCCACCAGATCTGTTCCTGCCGCCGCAATTCCAAACGCCAGTCACCGACCGCCCAAGCCTGCGCCCCAACGTCCCGCTGGGGATGGGGCCGCACGTCGTAGCTGCCCTGCTGGCGCTCTTCTTCACTATCCGGCTCCACCTCCGCCAGCCAGGATTGAAAAGCGGCCGCATCCCAGGCTTCGAGGTTCGCCGCCGCGAGTTCCGCATGGCAGCGGCGGCAGTTGTTGTTCGAGGCTTGCGCCAAGCCGCACACCGGACATTCCGTGTAGGCGAATTTCTCCGCCCCTCTTCCCGTTCCCAACGCACCAGGGCGATGAAGCGCCAAGCCGCGCACGACCCATCGATGGCCCCGCGCATACACCGTTTGGCCAGGACAGAATTCCCGCTGCGCCTGAAGGCGGCCAGCGAATACCACGTCGGCATCCAAGCCGAGAGATAACGACCCGGGGTCGCCCGGGAACGCATACCCCGGCAGCAGTCCGGCCCCCGCCAGAACAGATGGCAGGTAGGCGTGCTTGTGGTCCTCGCGCAGCTTTTGGGCCAGCCGCCGGTAGGATGATTCCGTGATCTCTTCGGACCGGTTCAGGCCAACGCGTTGCCCCAGGTCGCTCATGCGCCGCACCGCGTCCGCAATAAGTGCCCCGCGCTGGACCAAGGCGGCCCTCACCTTGCCGGGAAAGGCTGTGGTGACAGCCTGAAGCCACGCGTTGGTAACTCCTGCGACACTACCGAAAATGTTCTGCGCGCGTGCCGCCGCGCCCGCCGCTGCCTGTTCCAGCCGCCGAATCAGATCGCCGGCGTTGGATTCGATCAGCTCGCCTCGGTCCGTCAGTACCGGCTCCAGATTACTCGCATACTCCAGCGCCGCTTCTTCCAACACCAGACTGTTGACGTGCCTCTCCAATGCAGCGAGGTTGTCCAGGTTGAAGCGGGGCGGCGGAATGGCGCCGCTGATCACTTCATCGGGGTGATCGAAGAAATAGCCGTCGTGCGGCGTGCCGCGAGCGAAGCCGGCGATGATGCCGGTCCGGGTTTCACGCCCGGTACGGCCGGCGCGTTGCGCATAATTGGCGGGGCTCGGCGGGATGTTGCGCATGGCAACGCCCTCGAGGTCACCGATGTTGACGCCGAGTTCGAGTGTCGGGGTACAGACCAGTATGTTCGGGCGCGGCGGACTCTGTTTGAAGCCTTCCTCCGCCTTTAGCCGCTCTTCCTCCGTAACCGCAGCCGAATGCTCTCCCGGCAGCAGCGTCGGGGCAAACGATTCGGCGATCAGCCTGGCGTTCAAGTTGCCTTCGACAACCGGACCCGCGTACGGCAACATCGCGCCGGAGCATCGCGGTCTGGCGCAGCCGGAGTTCGGTGTTCCGTTGGCTTCGATGCGTCCGCAGACGACGCATCGCGTGAAGCTGTTGGCGACGGAGGCCTCCAGTGCGTCATGGCGCAGCAGAATTCCTTCCACCTCCTGCGCGTTGCGCCCAATCCTGCCGCGGACGAGAAACCGGCCACCGTCCAGCATCCACTGCATCACGGCTTCGAGCGATTGTTCAGTAGCCTGGTTGTCGAGCGTTTGCCGCCAGACGCTCTGCGGTCCCGCCGGCATGCCGGTACGGTTCCAGCAACTGAACAGTTTGTAGGTCTGTTTGAGGTCGGATGACTGCCCCACTTCGCGATAGGCCACCGGGATGCCGACCTCCCGCCCCGGCGTGATGTTGTATTCCCTCGCCAGCGGGTCATTGCCGCGCAGGTAGCGTTGCATCGCCTCGTGCGCGATGGCGCGCCGCGTCCGCAACAGATCCAACAGCCGTTTCACTCCGAGACAAGCCTGGTCGAAATCCAGTTGGTGAACGCGCACCACCTGCCCGAAAGCGTCGCCGTGCAGTTCTTCGTCGAGCTGGGAGTAGCGAATCTCCACCAGCCCCAGCCGTTCCAGACTTTGACGAACATTGGGAGCGATCACGAACTCGTGCAGCAGGTCGCCATCCAGCGTGTGCCGGCGCCTTTCCCGCTCGTCGCGAGAGCAGCGCGCCGTGAAATCGCCCGCCTCGACGTATTTCTGGTAGACCCGCTCCTCCAGCCAGCGCAAATCGTGAGGCTCCGGCGAGGACTCCAGCGCTGCGTGGATGAAGCGCCGCAGACGGAGCAGCCGTTCCGCTCCCTGGATGAAGCGCGCCTGGTGAGCGGCGTCCTGCCGGCTATCGGTGAAGATCAGCAGCTTGCGCCGTTCCGGAGGCAGTTCGCGTAGCAGCGTGCGCGCTACGTGAGTCAGCGCGGAGGAATTGCCCAGGCTGACCGGCGTAATGACATCGAAGCGGCCATACCGGCTGCGGCACACCGGGCAGTTGGTACCGCGGCCCCGCAGCAGGCAAACGGGACGCAGCGGCGGTTCACAACCACAGATTCGATCATCGCGGTCCGACGTCAACACCAGACACTGCGGGCACATCCAGTGCGTGGCGTCGGGCGATCCCGGAACAGCCTCTTCGTTCGGCTCTACCGCCTCCTCCTCGCCGCCTTCATCGGGCGATTCTTCGGGATCGACCTCCACCGTCCCTGGCGGATCATAGACAAAAGTCGTCCTCCTTGTCGAGCGGCGGCCGAGCCACGGCGCAACCGCAGTTGCCGCTCCGGCGTAGTCCTCTTCGCGCCCGACAAAGAAGTCCCATCCGCAGGTGCGGCATAGGGCCAGAGGCAGCGACCGGCAGCCGCAGACGTCGCACGTACCTACTCCGGAATCGAGCAGTTTGCCGCAGGTGGAGTTCGTGCAACGCCAGAACCGCGCCAGTCCTCTCAGGAAGCGATGCACGCGCGGGCGCAGGCGCAGTGGGTGTTTGAGATCCAGGCAAGGCCCGACCAGCAGCGCCACTTGTGCCTCCCGCGCCAGGGCCTCGTCTGTCACCCCGGTGCGTTCGGCACGCTCGGCCAGCCTCTCAACCACGCCGGAAAGCGGTTGCGGGTCCTTCAGCCAGTTCAGGAGCAGATAGGGCAGGGCGGTGGACTCCCAGCACGCTTCCAAACTGCCCGCATTGGAACCGGTCAGCTTGCGGGCCAGGACGAGCACGCGCTCGGGTTCTTCCGGCGAGAAAGCATCCAGATCTTCCGCCGAAATATCGGGAGGCGGAGCCAGCGGCAGTCCTTCGGGAACCACGGGAGCGGCTGTCCGTTCCCGAATGACCGACTCCGGCGGCGTGGGCTGTCCCGTCAGTCGCGCGAAGAATTCCGCGACACCCGTGCGCGGGTCGCCTTCGCCTGCCTGCAGCGTGGCCGACGTACCGATGAAGAGCGGGTTGGCTTCACCCAAGGCAGCGCGCAACCGCCGCATCAGGCAGGCCACGTCCGTGCCCAGTGCCCCTTTGTACGTGTGAACCTCGTCCAGCACGATGAACCGGACGGCGTGATTGCGGAATAGCGCGCGCCCGTCTCCCCGCAGCAGCAGGTATTCGAGCATCCGGTAGTTGGTCAACAGGATATCCGGTGGATGCGCGCGGAACTCGGAGCGCATGAGCCGCTCATTCTCCGGGATGCCCTCCGGGCGCTGGCCCCACTGCCGCGTCTCGCCCGTGTACACGCCAAAGCTGACGCTGGTCCCGGCGAGCAGCTTGCGGATACGGTCGCGTTGATCGTTCGCCAGCGCGTTCATCGGGTAGACCAGAATCGCCTTCAACGTGTCCGGTACCGCCACGCGCAGGCAGTGATCGACGATCGGCATCAGGAACGCTTCCGTCTTGCCCGACCCGGTACCGGTCGCGACCACCGCCGGCAACCCGGCCAGGATGAGCCGGACCGCTTCACCCTGATGCGCGTACGGTGTGCCGGCGATCGCGCCGAACCGCGCCCGCGTCTCCGGCAGCAATTCAGTAAGCGCGGGCGCCCCTTGATAAGGCAGCGCCAGGGAGACAAACGGCTCGCGAGTGAGGAATCCTTCACGCTCGACGGCGGTGCGGAAGTCGCGCTTCAGCCGCTCCTGACGCGGAGCGAAGGTGGTGGTCAGGAGTTGCAGGTAGTCAGCGCGGAGTTGTTCGGCGATGCGGAGCGGATTCATAAGGTGTAGGCCGGTCGACAGGTTTCTCCGACTTGCATTTGTGCCTGCCTCCGTTCCAGCATATAAGGTATCCACCCGCAGTGGAGGTGAAAGCCTATATCCTGGCAGGATCGCATTGTCGTCGACCCCAAGGTTTTGACCGGAAAGCCAGTCGTGCGCGGCACGCGGATTTCGGTCGAACTGGTGGTGGACCTGCTGGCTGTAGGCTGGAGCCACGCGCAGATCCTGACGAGCTACCCACACCTCACCGAGGAGGATGTCCGGGCTTGTCTCGGCTACGCCAGTGGGCTGTTGCGAGAAGAACAGGTCTTGCCTCTCAAGACGGTGTGAGGTTTCTCGCCGATTAGAATTTTCCGCGCCCGGCGCTGTCGGCGCTTCGAAGGGGCGGCTGTGATACCGTCTCGATCTCGGAGGAGGGTCCCCGCGTGCCGGATGAAGAAGTCGCCGCTTCGCGTTTTCCAATGAAACAGATGTGTTGTATCGTGAAGGGGTGACGAGCGCCGAATTCAAGCGGTGGCTGGAAAAACAGGGCTGCGCATTCGCGCCCGCCAAGGGCAGCCATTGGAAGGTTCGGCTCGGCGCGCGGGCCGCGATTCTACCGATGCACGGCAAGAAGGAACTCGGTAAGGGCCTGGAAAACGCGATCAAGAAACAGCTCGGATTAAAATAAAGGAGCCAGCATGCTGCGATATCCGGTGCGGTTAGAGCCCGATACAAATGGAACGATCCGGGTCGAGTTTCCCGACGTGCCCGAGGCTCACACTTTCGGCGGCGATAACGACGAAGCTCTCATGCAGGCTGTCGATGCGCTGGAAAGCGCCATCATGCTCTACATCGAAGATCGGCGGGACATTCCGGAACCTTCGCCCGTCAAGAGAAAAGGCCACAGTGTCACTCTTTCCGCTCTGACCGAAGCCAAGCTTGCGCTGTATTCCACAATGCGCACGAGTGGAGTCGGCAAAGCCGATCTCGCCCGCCGGTTGAACTGCCATCTTCCCCAGGTGGACCGTCTGCTCGATTTGCGGCATGGCTCAAGGCTGGATCAGTTGGAATCGGCATTCCGCGCCTTGGGTAAGGAGCTATCCGTGCAGATTCTGGATGCGGCTTGAGCGTATTGGACTCGGGCTGCCTCCTTAGGTGCAGTCTTTCAGCGGCTGGTAGGGACCGTTGGGGTCCCATTTCTTGGCCTTGCTGGGGATGTAGGCGATGGCGCCGCGGCGGTGACCTTCGGCAACGCGCTGCTCCAGGTTACGGATGGGACCCAAACGGTACGGACAGGACTCGTCGTCGATCATGTTGACGGCGACCTCATCGCGGTACCAGATGGCAAGGTCGGCCGGCGGGGCAATGGCGCGATGGCGGAAATAGGCGAGCAGGGCGGTGTCGCGCGTGACGTAGGATCGGGGTTCGAGCTTCGGCTTGCCCTGCTTGTTCCAGCGGACGAAGAAATCGTCAGTGAGCGGCGGCTGATCGCGGTCGAGGAGTGGGAAGGTGGTCAGAATGTAGCCGAATTCGGCGGGCGAAAGGTCATAGAGCCCGGCGACGATGGCGTCGATTTCGGCGCGCAGCCGGGCGCGTTGGCGGAGGTCGAGGGCGGGCTCCGCGAGTTGGATTTCGGGGGTAATGGAGACGAGGCGGGCGGCGTGGCGCAACAGTTGCTGAAACTCGACGGTGTTCTGTTTGGGACGCCGCAGAGGCCACGATTCGACGTAAAACAGATTCAGGTGCGTGGAGATTTTCTGACGGATTAGGAAATCACCCACGATGGAGTCAGCGAAGGCCACCCAGACTTGATGGCAATCTGCGTTGTCCGTGATGACGGTCGGTACGGAATTGCCTGCCGGCATGGAACTCGGTAAGAGCGTCGCCAAAGCCGACCGTTCATTGGTTTGCCCGGTTACGTCGCAAAAACCGGCGCGTGCATTAAGGGTTAGTCCAGTGCCATCGACGTAGAAATGCGGCACGAGTGCCTTCTCGGTGAACTGAAGGTCGTGCCACTTCGCGCCGCGGCCTTCGCCGCTGACGTAGGCTTTGGCGGCATGGTCGAACTGGTGAACCATGCGGCCTTCGTAGAGCGGCACGTAACGGGCATCGGGAACCACCGGCATTTCATGCTCCTCGTCGACGCGGGATAGCAGGATGAAACCGATGACTGACTGCACTCGCTGACCGCGGCTACCACCCTTCTTTTCAACATCTGGCGGCTTGACCGAGGTGACGCGGTACTTCGTGCCTTCAGGGACGATGTAGCGAATGGCCGGGACGAACTCGCTTGGGCGGCAGCGATACCATTCCGCTGCTGGAGCAACGAAGGCGCTGCCCTCCGGACGGCAATGGCGTTCGAGCAGCCACTCGCGACGACGAAAGCGCCACGCGTCATCGGTCATGTGGAGTTCCCGGTGGAATTCGACGTTCCACGCGCCCTCGCCTTTGAACTTCTTCGAGAGGGGCGGTACATCGCGATAAATGCGCTCGACAAACTTCCGCTCCTTCTCATCGCGGAACTCGATAATCGACATGTGCCCAGGGCTTGTCAGCCTGATGAAGTCGCTGCTTATGCGCACCGAACGCGCTTCCCGTTCCTGCTCGGGCAGAGTGAGAAATCCCTCGTTGCGCAGCGTGAATGCGGCAGGGAACGACTGGTTGGCGGTCTGCTGCTTTTCGAACACCAGCGTGAGGAACTTGAAGCTCGCGTGAATCTGGAAGAACCGCCTACCCCAGTTCTCAAACGAATAGATCGCCTCGACGTGGGTCTGGGAGAAAAGCAAGCGCCGCAGACCGGTAACGCCTTCCAACGCGTAGACACCAGCGGGCATGAGGACGGCAACGCGCCCACCTTGCCGGGAAAGTTGATGGAAGCGCTCCAGGAACAGCTTCGACAGATCCGGGTCGCCGCCCGTCTTTTCCCCATTCACCTCGACCACCTGATATTCGTAGATGCCGCCCTTGGTGAGTGCAAACGCAAGGTCCGCTTGGAGTGTGCTGTAGTCCTGCCATAGCCGAAGCGCATACGATCCGGACGGCGCCAGTTGCCCAATACGTCGTTTGAGGGACTGACCCTGGAAATCGCGGATTGCCGGATCGAGCCGGGCAAAGAACTCCTTTTGAAAGGGTCGGATCTTGTCCCATGGCGGATTGCCCACCATCGCATCAAACCCAGGGCGCTCCCGACGGCGGACACCTTGTCCTTCAGGCTCCGGTTCGAAAAACAGTTCCGGGAACGTCAGTTCCCAACAGAAGGCACGAACTTCATTCCCCTTCACGAGCGCGTTCGCCGCCGCAGTCCGCGTCTTCTCGCTAACGCTATGGTGGTCCTGAATCTCCTGCATCCAGCGGTTGGCGAGCAGCGGGTCGGCTGCCGGGTCGGTGTCCTCCAGAAACGCGCGGCCGATGCGCAGCCGGTGGGCATCGAGGAAATCCGTCAGTTCCTGTCGCATGGTGAACCAGGCGAGTTGCTGGTCCTCGAAATCGCCGGGCTGCTCCGTTTCCAGCCGCTCGATCTCGCGCAAGTGGCGAAATGCCCGGCGTAGGCGCGCGTCCAACTCCACGCGCGTGAAGAAGAAGGGCAGTTGGTTCTGTGGCGGGTCGTCGCCGGTCAACGCCTTCTTCACCTTCTTCCCGGAAAACGCCCGAAGCAGGTCGTCTACCGTGATGCCGAGGAGTGAGTCACCAGGGACAAGCCGGTGATTCAGGAAAGTCAGTGGGTGATCGGACGCCGCCGTCGCCAGCCATAACGAGACGCGCGCCAGTTCCACAGCGAGCGGATTCTTGTCCACACCATACAGGCAGTAGAACGCGATCAGGCGGCGGCAGGCGCCCATCTCGGCAGGTTCGTTGCCCCAGACGCGAGCTACCTCGGCGTGAATGCCGGCGTCTACCAGTAGCTCATCCGGGTACGCGTCCCTGCCCGCGGCCTCGGATCGCGCCTTCTCTTCAGCATACCGCGCGCGATAGGCGGAGAGAAGGTGCTCGGCGAGGCGACGGCAGGCGCCAACCAGGAAATGACCGGACCCCATCGCGGGGTCGCAGACCGCCAGTTTCAAGATCTCCTCCGGGCGTTTGTCTTCCGCCAGCGGGTCGACGGCGCGGCGCACCAGGTACTCGACGAAGGCGCGGTTGGTGTAATAGGAGCCCGACTGCTTGCGGCCCAACCCGGGGCGAAGGATGACGGCGCCGGCCGGGATGGGTGCGCCGTCCAGACGGCGGATGGGTTTCTTCTTGCCGGTCGAGACCGGGTCATCGCCGGCTTCCTCATCGTCTTCCTGCGGTGGCTCGTCGACTTCGTCCTCCGTGTCGTCCTCAGCCGTCTCGGGTGCGGTTGCACCCACCTCGCCGCGCCGTTTGCGAAGGTCGGACAGTTGGGTGTCGGTGACCAGGACCACGTCGCCATCAAGGCGGATGCGCCAGAGCGGTTGCTCGACGTAATCCACCGTGCGTTCGAGCAGACCTTCGTAGAGCGAACCGAGTTGCTCGACGTCGAGTTCGCGATAGGAAAGGGTTACTTTGCCGCGCCTCGTTTGGACGTGGGTGAGGGCTTCGAGGACGTGCGCCACGGTCGCGTCGCCTAGGCGAAGGTCGTCCAGTTCCGGGAGCGCGGAGTCCGGCTCGCGCTGCGGGTGGAACAGGCCGCCGCCGTAGGCCGGGATGCGGCCTTCGGGCCCGAGATCGGCCCCATCGCGCAGCAAGCGGAAGAGCGCGCGGAGGCTGAATTCGTAGAAGCCGGCGGCGGCCTCGGGGTTGACGCGCGGGTCGGTGGCTCGGTCCATCACCCGGCGGACCAGGCCGCGCGCCCCGGAGAGCGCGTATCCATCGCGATACGCCGGCATGTCGAGCGGCAGGAGCCCGCGCGCTTCGGCATAGAGAACGAACAGGATGCGGTAGAGGTAATTCAGTGCGCCGCCATGAAGGTGTTCGAGCACGGCACGGCGGTCCGCGGGACTGGTGAGGAACGGCGCGAGTTTTTCACGATTGACGGAATGGGTGAGAGCGCCTTGCAACAGGTGCTCCACGGCGGTAGGTACTTGCGAGCCGAGGATTCCGCCGACTTCCTGCTGGTGTTCGCGTCCGAGGCGGACCACCTCATCGAGAAAAGTAGGCCCCGGCTCCCAGGCATCGCCGCGGAGCAGGCCCCAGAGCAACCGCCAAGCGTCGCGTGCGCCGGGGACGTCGGCGGCCAGATCCAGCAGACTGAAGGCGAGGTGCGAGGAGACGAACCCCTCACTGCGGCGCACGACGCGCAGTTCGTATGCGTTGAGCAGGATTCCCCAGGTGAGAGCTTCCTGCTCCAGCACGCGGACCAGACTGTGCGCGGGGGCGAAACGGCGGTGCAGCCCCTCGGGCGGGAGGTCCAGAGAGGCTTCGGCGGGGATGGCCAGCACCCGGGCGGCAGCGTTCTCAGTGCTGTTCAAGAACAGCGGCTGGCTGCCGTCCTCTTCGCCCAGGGAGGTTTGGATTGCTTCCGGCTCGCCGAGCCGCCAGGAGAGAAGTTCGGCCAGCGGGTCGAGCAGGACCCGGCGAGTGACGCGCGCTTGCCGGCTGCCGCGCAGTTCGCGGTGGGCGTGGCGGAGCAGGCTCGTGACGGGGCGCCAAGCCCGCTCGGCGCCGGGTGCATCGAGACGAGGAGCGAGCTTCGCCTCCTGCGGCAGGATCTTGTGGAGATAGTATTCGCTGAAGGCGTCGCCCTGGACTTGGAGGACATCCATACTTAGGGGCTCCCCTCGATCAGCGATGACGGCACCCGGAGCAGGACGCCCAGAGGCTCGACCAGCGGAGGTTCGAAGTTGGCGCGGCGGTCCAGAATCCCACGCTGAAGTTCGACGCGTTTGCGGTGCTCGTCGAGGCGTCGACGGAGGGCAGGGGGAAGCGCGGGAGCGTCACCGAACAGAAGGGGCTGTTGGTTCTGGTGCGCGTAGTCGCCGAGGATGGCTTCGCGGGTGGAAACGTCCCAGCGGTCGATCTCGTGTTTCTGAATGTTGCGTTCGCTTCCCCGGTACGACACCAGATCATCTCTCCATTGTGTGGCGCGCCGGCGGGCTTGGGCTTCCGCAATCGTTCTGGCCGGGTGCCACCAGGCGCCGAAGAGTTCCTGGAGACGGCCAGCAGGGACATTGCCGGGAAGGGTGATACGCGAGACCTGCTCGTCCAACTCTGAATCCTGAGAGACTTCGAGTTTGGCGGAAATCCGGACCGCTTCGAAACGTTCGACCTTGGCGGCTGTGCCGTCCTGCAAAGTGATGAGAAATGTGGCGATGAGGTCTGGTTCGGCGATATCCGGCACGACCACACAGGCGAGGCGGTGATCGTCATTCTTTCGGAAGCGGGTGGACCGGACCCAACGGACGGCGGCTTCGAGGAGTGGGTGTTCCTCATGGAGGACATCTTGGGAGGCGCTCTCTTCACCCTGGCTGAACGAGCCCGGCGGAAGGAGTTTCTCGTAACGCTCCTGCACTTCCAATGAACGCCAGGGCTGAGGGGTGGCGATGCGCAGGGCGTTGTCATGGAGCTCCACGGTCCCTCCGGCGGCGAGCACGGCGCGGTGCAGGAAAACGTCAAGGGCCACGCCGCGTTCCCGCTCGCGGCGGACGGCGGCTTCGGCGCGCGCGAGTTCGTCCTGGTCCTCGCCGCCTTCTCCGATTTGGGCGCGGACTCGTGGGTCGGACGCCCGGTTCAACTCGCTATCGATCTGCGCTTCGGCTTCGGCCACAGCGCGGTGCAAGTCCGAAACGGGGCGGCTGAGAAGCTGCTCGATGCTATCGGCCTGGATCTGTCCGAGAACATCGCCCACCGAACCGAGCATGCGCATCTGGGCCTCGATTTTCAGGACGAGCCGCTTCAGTACTTCGCCTTCGTATGAGTCCTCGGCATAAAGGAACGCGATGGCCGGAGCGCAAGTTTGGCCATAACGGTCAATGCGGCCGTTGCGCTGCTCCATCCGGTTGGGGTTCCAGGGTAGTTCGAAGTGAACCAGGTGATGACAGTGCTCGTGCAGGTTGAGGCCTTCGCCGGCGACGTCGGTGGCGACCAGGATGCGCGATTCCGCGGCGGCAAAGCGTGCGAGAGCGAGGCGGCGGTCCCTGCGGGAGCCGGTGTCGCCGGTGAGGCGGACCACCTGCCCGGCGTAACCGCAGCCTTCCAGGTGGGCCACGACGGTGTCCACCGTGTCGGTGTACTCGCTGAATACGATTACCTTTTTCTCGGGAGGCAGGGCTTTGAGCCAACCTTCGAGGGTGAGCAGCTTGGCCTCGGGTCCGGCGCCGCAGGCGGCGACAAGCTGTCCCAGTTGGTCGAGCCGGCCGGTTTCGTCCTTCAGGCGGCGAAGTTCCCGGCCGGTGCGCTGCATGGCGGAGAGGTAGCTGCGGTAAAGGTCGCGTTCCAGGCGCGCCTGGTCCTCTTCGGAGATGGTTTCGCCGCGCCTCAGTGCGCGTAGGTGGTCGCGGCGGACCTCAACGTCTGTGATGGTTTGAGAGATGTTCTCCCTACGCTGGGCGACCGTCTTCCGTATTGCGGCGAGCGACGATGCGGCGCGCTTGCGGAGAATCGTGGCGATCAGGCGGATGGACTCGCGGTCGGATCTGAGAGCTTTCTCTGCCAGCAGGTCCAGGTTGGCCGCTTCTTCGCTTACGGCTGCCTGGAGTTGCTCTTCCGCCGGCGGCAACCTAACCGAAAGTGGCTGTACCGGCACCCGTTCGACGAACTTGGGTGAGCCGTCCGGCATGCGCACGTGACGTTTCAAGCGCCGGACCATGTGGCGCCGGTAGTGATCAAACTTGAGATTTCTGCCGGGAATGATCAAAGAGGGCTCCAGCAAAGACAGGAGCGCTGCGAAGTTTTGATCGTAGCCATCGTGGGGAGTGGCGGTGAGCAGCAGTAACGCGCCCGTGTTCTCGGCGGCGAGCCAGCGGGCCAGCCGGAAACGGTCGGTGAGTTCGTCGTCATTGCCGCCGGAGGCGAGATGGTGAGCTTCGTCAATGATGATGACGTCCCAGCGGCTTGCGGAGAGTTCCCGGAAAGCACCTTCCCGGCGCTTGATGAAATCGACGGAGGCGATGACGCGGGGTTCGGCACTCCAGGGATTGGATCCCGCTTCGAGAGACCGGCGCGCCTCGGCGACGCCCTCGCTGTCGAAAATTTTGAACTGGAAGCCAAACTTGGAGGCCAGTTCGGTTTGCCACTGTTCGATGATGGACGCCGGGCAGACGATGAGAATCCGCGCGGCGCGGCGACGGGCGTTCAGTTCGCGCAGGATGAGGCCGGCCTCGATTGTCTTGCCGAGACCCACATCGTCGGCGATGAGGAGTCGTGGGCGCGGCAGCTCCAGCGCCCGCAGCGCAGGGACTTGCTGGTAGGGCTCGAATTCGATGCGCGAGCGAGTGGAGGATACCAGCCGGTCGTCACCGGGCGCCAGACTGAGGCGGACCGCATCCATCAGAAGCTGGAACCGTGCCAGCCGCCCGGGTTGATCCAAATCGAGTTCCGGGATTTCGTCTGGCTCGACATCCTCGATCGGATGAAGGACGCAGATCTCATCATTGCGGAATGGCTCGTCGAGGGCGCGCAAGCGAAGGCGACGGATCGGTTCACCTTTCGCCTGAGTGATCGACTCCGCGCTGAGTATGATGAATCGCCCTCCCCGCGCCCGGACTGTCGCGCCTGCTTGAAACTCAGTGGTCATGGTCAGTATTAAGAGATAGCAGATGGCAAATGCGTTCGAGCGAGCCTGGGCAGCCGATGACAATTATCGCTCCAATAAGGAGGGCGAAGCGGCAATCTCTTAACGGAGCAAATCAAGGTCGAAGCCATTCCCGGACGAGGATCTGCCGAGAATCTGGCGGAACCCAATATGAAGTCGGCATTGATCAGCCGGTCATCCGACCGCAGTAGCGAGGATGGGAAACGGATCTTCAACCGCCGTCGCGGCCTCATCGGGCATCTCGTCCCAGGTCCGGCCGTCAAGCGAACGACCAGTCCGGCTCTTGACAACTCCACCCCATTGCTTGAAGAAGAACGGCACCTTGACGTTAGCGCAGTGATCCCTCAAATCCGTCACCCACGTCTGTTCCATCGCGCGGGCGCCTGGTCCGGATTCACCGCCGACAATTACCCAGTTGATCCCGGAAAGATCGAGGCTGGGTAATGGTCCCAAGAGGGGCTCCAAGGAAAGAAACTTCACGTGCGCCCCGGTGCGGCGAAGGTCGGAGGCGCGAGCGCAGTATTTATCGAGCTCGATGCTTACGCCCATCCAGATGTTCGGCGCCCATTCTAATTCTCCGCTGATCTTTGCCAGTCGTTCGGACCTCTTCGTGAGTACCTGGAAGCGGTGCCAGGGGGCGCGCTTCATGACATCGAAAACCCGCTTGATAAAGTCAACAGGAACATCTTCGTGAAACAGATCACTCATCGAATTCACGAAGACGGTCTGGGGTTTCTTCCATCGCAAAGGCAGTTCGACCGCGCGATCCTGCAATGTCAGCTCGAAGCCGTTTGCGTAGTTCTTCTGCCCCATCGCCTGCAATCGCTTGGCCATCCGCTCGGCGTAACAGTGCTTGCAGCCCGGACTAATTTTCGTGCAGCCCGTGACAGGGTTCCAGGTTGATTCCGTCCACTCGATCGCTGAGCGTAAGCCCAAAGTGCACCCCTCTCTGTTCTATTGTCGCGGGAATCTGGCTCTTGTGTTGCTTCCCCAGATTGGTTGCCCGCTTCGAGTACCGCGGACTGCCGACGGCGGCTCAACGCTGATCTTTCCCTGAGCCTCCAAGTGGAGCAATGCCTCCCGATAGTTCCGCTCGACGAAATTTGTGCCGTGAGCGTGCGCACGCCAAACTTCCGCGAGAGCCATTGTCCTGCCTGCAAAAACCCTGAGGATAGCCTCAGCCAGTTCCTCCGGCGGTTCAGTATAACCGGCCTCTTGATCAAAAAGCGAGGGCTGAATCGTGTGTTTCTTGAACTCGAATGTAGCGACCCCATCAGGACGTTTATGGCTAAGGCGGGCCATGATGTCCTTCATTATCTCCTCGCCCTTCAGGTGCCTCGAGCAGTGGATCAGATGATGACTGGTCCGGTCCTGCGACATGCTGGCGAAGCGGAATCGGGTGATGTAGGTAAATCCACCACTGCGCATGGCCTCTTCGAAACTGTCAAGGACAGCCGCCTCACGTTTGAGACCGTGGAGATCCCTAACCTTTTGGCGCACGGCTGCGGCGCGCTCGACGCCGAACAGCGCGTCAATGTGCTCTTTGACGAACGGGTTTGCGACGCCGGGGCTGATACGATTCGTATTGAAGAAAACCAGCAATTCACTCTTCTTGTGCTTCAGTAGCCGGTCCAGGAGTTGGAGGGATATGCCCACGTAGCCAAAAGGGTCGGCGAACACGAAGGTGGGCCTGAGAGAATATGCACGGAGGTCATCGGCAATTGCGGGCGAGACCAATTCGCAGTTGAAGTCAGGCCCGTGGGCAAGACAGTCG
>CAMDED010000151.1 GCA_945893365.1 Candidatus Sulfopaludibacter sp. SbA3
CTACTTCGATGGGACGGACCACCTTCTCAAACGCGTCTTCGCCAATCGAACAATCGTGGGATACAGTTTGGACGTCCAGTAGACGCCGGTTGGCTTGAAAGCCGGCCTGCCGGAGTTCCGGCAGGTTCTTCAATAGCTTGCCGATTCCGAAGTCGCGCGTTGTTGTTGATGGTCGTTTCGGTGCGCAGTGCGCGCCCTTCCTTGTGGTACTGTTTGATGCGGGAGTTCTTGTAGTCGACGTGCAGCGAGGGAACCACGCCGTCGGTAATCACTCGGGTGCGAAACTTGCCGGGCGTCCGGCGACTGACCCGACCATCAAAGATCAACGGCACTTGGCTCGGCCGTCCGATATCCAGGTTTTCCCGAATCACTTCCTCGAAGAAGACCCGGCCGGTGAGGGGACGATCCAGGACCTGGGTGAGGGAGAACTCGGCTTGCAGAATCGAGATCCGATACCGGTACCCGGCCTGGATGGAGCAATTCGCCAAACCAGAGAAAGTACCCATCGTGACGTTTGAGAAGGGTCAACGCAAGGATGACGTGGCTGCGGAGTATCGGAAGAAGTTTTCCGCTCCGGAAGGGGTGTTGTTCATCGGCAAGGCGCAAGAGAAAACGTCGGTGTTCGGCACCGAGCGGCGGCGCAATGAGCAAACTGGAGCGACCTACCCCTGGCTGGTACGCTCCACGGCCATGGTCAACCACTTTTACGTCTACTGCATGGATCGGGACTTTGGCCCCTTCTTCTTGAAATTCTGCACCTACTTCCCCTACAACGCCAAGCTCTGCCTGAACGGTCACGCATACGTGAAGCAGCAACTGACCAACCGAGGCATCGGTTATGAGGCTCTGGATAACGGCATCCTGTCATGCGACGATCCCAAGCGCGTGCAGGCTCTGTGTGACGGCTTGTCTGGGGAGAAGATCGATGGGCTACTGCGGAAATGGTTCCGCAAGTTGCCGCACCCATTTACGGGGAAAGATCGACAGGCCGGGTATCGGTATCGGATCTCGATTCTGCAAGCCGAGTTCTCCCTCACCCAGGTCCTGGATCGTCCCCTCACCGGTCGGGTCTTCTTCGAGGAAGTGATTCGGGAAAACCTGGACATCGGACGGCCGAGCCAGGTGCAGTTGATCTTTGATCGTCGGGTCAGTCGCCGGACACCCGGCAAGTTTCGCACCCGGGTGATTACCGACGGCGTGGTTCCCTCGCTGCACTTCGACTACAAGAACTCTCGCATCAAACAGTACCACAAGGAAGGGCGCGCACTGCGCACCGAAACGACCATCGACAACACGCGCGACTTCGGAATCGGCAAGCTATTGAAGAACCTGCCGGAACTCCGGCAGGCCGGCTTTCAAGCCAACCGACGTCTACTGGACGTCCAACTGTATCCCACGATTGTTCGATTGGCGAAGACGCGTTTGAGAAGGTGGCCCGTCCCATCGATGTAGAAGGACAACGGGCCTCGGCTTTACGCTTCGGCGATGCGCGTGTGCAGGCATTGCTCAGCGTGCTGGTCTTGTTCAGCTTCCAACTGCGGGTTTTACCAATCGGGAAATGCGAGCCCTGCCGGCTCAACTGCTGGGCCTCGACCCAGCCAACTACCCCGTCGGTCGGATGACCTACGACCTGCGCCGCCTGCGTCTGCACGGGCTCATCCAACGCATCCCGAAAAGCCATCGCTATGACGTTACTCCGGCAGGACTGCGCATTGCTCTCTTCTTCACCCGCACGTACGCACGGCTGTTGCGTCCAAAACTCGCGGAGATCATGCCCGCTGGTCCATCCGGGGACTCCCCTCTTCGCGCCGCCTTTAATCGTCTCCAGACTGAGATTGACCGCTGCTGCGAGGAGGAAAGACTCGTCGCCTGAAAACTCGACTCATTTACACTACAATCTCTTGGGTAAGGACTCTAGCCCGGCGCACGAAGCTTGTCGAGAAAGAGAAACAACGAAACGCCAACGGCGGCGTTTAGAATCCCTGAAAACAACACCCGCCCGACCTCGGGCGCCAGCTCCTGCCCCAGTAGCGCCCGGGCCAATACCCAGTAGAAGAACTGGTGAAACATGAAAAAGAAAAAGCACAGCGCGAAGCGTACAAGGGAGTGATCGACGTCGAATCGCATCCCGACCGACGCGGCGAAATACCCGACAAGAGTCTTGACGATTCCGAGCATGCCCAGCGGATTCTTCGAAAGCGAGTCCTGGGCCAGGCCCACCAGCGCCCCAATAACAATGCCTCCTATCGGACTGCGGCGCATGAGGGAAAAGTAGACCGTCACGAGCAGCGGCAGTTCCAGAAACCCCATAAATTCGAAGAAAAGCGGAATGTAGATCTGAAATAGAATCGCGGCCAGCGGAACGGCGAGGAGAATCCAGCGCCGGAATTGGGCCGTCTGGCCCTCGCGATCGCTACCAGGCGGGAGCCTGTCTTCCGAATAGTTCACTGAGGCTTGCCGGGCGTCTCTGGCGCTGGGACGGGCGCAGCCGTTGCCGGCTTAGCCGGAGGCTCGGTCTTCGGGTTGAAATCCATCACCCTGCTGCCTGGGGGGTTCTCTCCGAACTTGTGCTTCTGCGCCTCTCCGAGGGCGCTGTACCGTTCGCGCAGGCGGTCCGCTTCGGTACCCGCGCCGGCGCGCGGCGCCGGCGTCTCGGACGCATCCAAGGGAGGCGGCGGCATCAGGAAAATCTGTGCGCTGGTCGCTCCCGTTTCGGGAATGGCTTCGTGCATCCCTTCGAGAACCACCAGGACCTCTTCCAACCCATTCTGCATGCCCGCCGGTTCAATCACGATCTCCGCAAACTGATTGCCCTGCCGCGCCACTTTGGCCACGCCGACCGGCAGGCCTTTCGGAAAAACACGGTCGTCGCCCGAGGTGAAAAACGCTTCGCCCACCTCCACTTTCTGCTCGTTCCGCACGTAGTCGACGCGGCACGAGTTGTAGCCGTTGCCCTTCAGGATTCCGTGAACCCGGTTCTTCTGTGAGAGCACTCCCGCGGCAAAGCCCGCGTCGGTAACAAGCAACACCTGGGAGGCCGTGGGAAAAGCGGCGATAACCTTGCCGACGATTCCATCCGGCGTAATAACAGCCATACCCTTCTCCACGTTTGCGAGCGATCCCCGATCGATCAGTACGACTTTGGAGTTCGATCCGCCGATAACGCCGATCACCCTCGCAGCGGCCATCTTCGAAGGAGACCGCTGCTGGAAAGCCGCCAAGGCGCGAACGCGATCCGCCGTGGCGAGCTCGCCGCGCAGGAACTGGTTCTCGAGTTTCAATTTGTCGAGGCTCACGCGAATACTTTCGTTCTCGACCCGCATGTCGCGCATGGAGAAGTAGTTCTGGGCAAACCCCAACGCCCCACTGCGCAGGCTCTCGATGCCCTTGGCGAGCGGAGTGACGGCCGTCATGGTCCATGTTCGGATGAGCCGCACGTCCTGATTGCCCTTCACCTGATACCCGAGCAGCACAAGTTGCGCGAGAATCGCCACGAGCAGCGCCGAGATGTTACGATAGCGGTTGATCGGGCGGTCCATTTAATCGATCGAAATCTTCCTCAGCAGCTTGAAGTCGCTCAGCATTCTGCCGGTCCCCAGCACGACCGAGGCCAGCGGGTCGTCCGCGATCGAGACAGGGAGCCCCGTCTCTTCGCGGATACGTTTGTCGAGATTCTTAAGCATCGCTCCGCCGCCCGTGAGCACGATTCCGCGATCGCTAATGTCGGCGCTGAGTTCGGGCGGCGTGCGCTCAAGCGCAACGCGGATCGCGTTGAGGATCGTGGCTACGCATTCGGAAAGCGCCTCGCGAATCTCGGTGTCGTCGATTGTGATCGTCTTGGGAATGCCCTCGATCAGATTGCGTCCCTTGATCTCCCAGGTGAGCGGCTTGTCGAGAGGATAGGCGCTGCCGATCTCGATCTTGACCATCTCCGCCGTGCGCTCGCCGATCAGCAGGTTGTACTTTCGCTTCAGATACTGCATGATGGCGTCGTCCATCTCATTGCCCGCCACGCGCACTGAGCGCGAATAAACGATTCCCGAAAGCGAAATGACAGCCACGTCGGTAGTGCCGCCGCCGATGTCGACCACCATGTTGCCGGCCGGCTCGGTGATCGGGAGTCCGGCGCCGATCGCCGCGACCATCGCCTGCTCCACCAGATGCACTTCGCTAGCCTTGGCGCGATAAGCCGAATCCATGACGGCTCGTTTTTCCACCTGCGTGATCTCGCTCGGCACCCCGATCACGATGCGCGGATGGACCAGCATCTTTCGATTGTGCGCCTTCTTGATGAAATAATTGAGCATCTTCTCCGTGACTTTGAAATCGGCAATCACCCCGTCCTTCATGGGTTTGATCGCGACGATATTGCCCGGAGTGCGGCCCAGCATTTCCTTGGCTTCTTTCCCCACAGCCTCGACGGCGCCGGTGTTTTTGTTGAGCGCAACGATCGAGGGCTCGTCAACGACGATGCCTTTGCCCTTGGCGAAGACCAGGGTGTTCGCGGTGCCTAGATCGATCGCAAGATCGGAGGAAAACAGACTAAAGAGAGAACGGAGATTCATTCAAGTTGCCAGGATAGAGTTCAATTTGATCGTAGCACGAAGCCGGTGTTCAACTTTAAGAATCAGTCTTATCCAACACAAGATGGGTTTGAAGGAAGACCGGTTTCCAACACAGGATGGGCCTGAAGCGGAGGTTGCCCGCATGCTGGGTGTGATTGTCAAAATGCAGAAGCCGCGAAATTGAGCGTGGGGCAAATTCAGTCTTTTCTAGAGGCGACTCGGGAAGTCCGGTTCGCAGGCAAAGAGCGGGCGGAGATGGATGTACGGAAGATCAGCCGGACGCTACGGCCGCGGCAGTACCGGGAGCAAGGCAAGCGAACAGGGGATTGCCGCGGCGGTACGTGGGGAAAGATGACGGGACTGAGCCGGACGCAAGTGACGCGGCTGGTGGCGCAGCACATGGAGTACGGCGAGGTTAAGGAAGCGGCCTACCAGCGGCGCCGTTTCGCGAGCCGCGTCACACGGGGCGATATCGAGTTGCCGGCGAAGGTGGACGAAGGGCGCGAGACGCTGGCGGGACCGGCCACGAATAAGGGTACTGGAGCGGGCATACGCGGAGTATGGGGATGCGGACTACCCGCGGCTGAGTTCGAACGTTCCTTACCTCCCGCTGCTGCTCAACCACGGGGGACTGCATGAAAATTGACGGCACCCTCGCAAGGCGTTTTCTGAGGCATGACGGAATCTATCGGTCCGATGTGTCATCACTGCTTTTACCCCTGGCCCGTAGTTCCCGCTTCCGGTCGGGCCGGCGCCAGGGTATAGGACACGCCGGAAAGAACATGCCCTGCCCATCGTCCGCGACGAGTCCAGGTCGGCTATTCCTCGATCGGGTTGCACGCCTGCAGAGCCCGTCTCTGCTTCACCGACAATGCCATGATAAAGCTGTTGCCTCATCCGGCCAAAGGATTTATCATCGAACGGTAGACAGTGTCTTAACTGTTTGTCTCATGTCATATTATGATGTTTCGTCGAGGGGATCCATGCACCGGATAACGACGTTAGCCTGCTTGCCGGCGCTTGTCTGGTTGACGACGCGCCCCGGTTTCACCCAGACTACCGGCATGATCGGCGGCGCCTTGCGCGACGTGAGCGGCGCGGTCGACCCCGGCGCCAAGGCTGCGGCGACCAATGAAGGCGCCAATCCGACCCGCGCCGTCGAGGGCGACAATGCCGCTCCATTCGTGCAGAGTGGAGTTACCCTGCAATCGAATACCACCCTTCAGGTGGACGTCCGCGCCAGCTCCGAGCAGGTGACGGCCAGCTCCACCACGAGTCTTATGCAAGCCAACTCGATGGCGCTGGCTCAGGCGGTCGAACCCGGGCACGTCGCGGATCTGCCGCCGAACGGGCGGAACGTGCTGCAATTGCTTTCCCTCGATGCGGGCGTATCGGACCGGAATGTTCCCGAGTCCGGAGCCAACGGATTCCACTCGACGGCGTTCGAGTTTCTCGGTAACTACGAACTGAATGCGGCCAACTTCTTTTCCGGCGATGCGGCAGCCTCCGCGCCCAGGATCGGCCAGGTGGCCGTGAAGCTGTTTTTTCGACGAGACGAATCATGAAACGTAGAAGAGATCTCCTGTTCGGAGCCGGTGGCGTGGCGCTTCTTGGCCAAAGCGGGATTTCGACCAATGGTGTGGGCCGGCCCGCGCCGACCGGCTCCAGCCGCAAGATAAGGCTCGCGGTGATCGGCGGAGGCTTCGGCGCCGATTTTTCCTTTCACGAGCATCCGAATTGCACGGTGGCCGCCGTCAGCGATCTGCGCGCGGATCGGCGCAAGCGCCTGATGGAACACTACCGCTGCGACAACATGTATGACTCCCTCGAGGAGCTGCTGAGGACGGAAAGGCGGCTGGATGCCGTGGCGCTGTTCACACCCGCACCCGAGCACTATCGGCACGTCGAGATGTGCATGAATCGCGGCCTTCACATCTATTGCGCCGTACCTGCCTGCTTCACCCTGGAGGAGGCCGAAAAGCTCAGGGCTCTGAAGGAGAAAACCGGACTCCGCTACATGATGGGCGAGACCAGCTACTACCGCTCCGGCTGCATATACGCGCGGCAATTATTTGAATCGGGCGGCTTCGGCGAGCTCTTTTACAGCGAGCTGGCCTACTATCACGACCGCGGCGATCTGCGGGACCTGCTGGTGAACAAGAAGACCCGCTTCTACGATCCCGACGGGTCGCGCAGCTGGCGCTGGGGACTGCCGCCGCTGCAGTATCCGACGCATTCCCTGGCCTTCCTGGTGGCGGTGACCGGCGAGCGAATCACCTCCGTTTCGGCGCTGGGATGGGGCAACCGGCATCCCTACGTGCGGGAGAACCGCTACCACAATCCCTTTTTCAACGAATCCGCGCTGATGGAAACCAATCGCGGGCACATGACCCGCTGCAACGTTTTCTGGCTGGTCGGCGAAGGAGGAGAACGGGCGCAATGGTACGGCGAGAAGGGCTCGCTGTATATGGCGAACGGCGGGCTCCACGGGGACATCTGGCTGGCCAGGCCGGGCGAGCCTCCGGTTGCAAAGGCGCTTAAGTATCCGGACTATCTCAAGGATCCGATGCTGCCTGAGCCGATGCGGCATCAGAGCGGACACGGCGGGAGCCAGATCTTTTTGAGCGCCGAGTTCATCAACTCGCTGATCGAGGAGCGCGAACCCTCGATCGACGTGTACAGGGCCCTTGCCATCACGGTTCCCGGCATCGTGGGTCACCAGTCGGCGATGAAAAACGGGGAGCGGTTGAAGGTTCCGATCTTCGATCGCGCGTGATAGACGGCGCACCCTCTTTTCATCGGACGTAAATTTACCCCGAGGGGACATGAGACAACTGGCTGGTCGCCTTTTGTGCACTTCTCCGTTAGCTCGATCATGCGGCAAGCCGTGCACAAGGGCCGGAAACAAGGTCAAGCCGTTTCCCCACGGATGCGCCGGGTCCACTTGCCTGACGGGCGAATTTACCTCAAAAATCCGA
This sequence comes from Candidatus Sulfopaludibacter sp. SbA3, assembly GCA_945893365.1. Lineage (GTDB taxonomy): Bacteria > Acidobacteriota > Terriglobia > Bryobacterales > Bryobacteraceae > SYKU01. Next base: position 7,544 of record CAMDED010000151.1, read on the forward strand.
GGTTCGTGATATCATCGTTTCAATCCGGTTAAGGCTTTGGGCGAGATCGATTTCCCCAAAGATAATTTTAGGAATTCAGGGAGCAATCGAATGATCAAGAAAACCATGTTGATTTTCCTCGGCCTTGCGCTGAGTGCGGTGCTTGGTTGGAGCCAAGTCGCGACGGGATCGATTGGCGGGTTGGTAACGGACGCCAATGGCGCAGCCGTACCGGACGCGAGCGTCCTAGCCAGGAATCAGGCCACGGGGCAGGAGCTTAAGACTCAAACCTCCGCGTTTGGACTTTACGTTTTTCCGACCTTGAGCACGGGCGTCTATGCCATCAGCGTCGAGAAAACCGGTTTCAAGCGCGTCGACCGGGGCAGCGTCGAAATCCGCATCGCTCAGCGCCTGGATCTCGACCTCAAGCTCGAAGTCGGCGACGTTCAGCAAACCGTCACCATCACGGATCAGGCCCCGCTGCTCGAGAGTTCCACGGTCGAGCGGGGCCAGAGCCTCTCCACCAAGTTCATGGATAACCTGCCCCTCTTCTCTGGTGGCATTCGTAACCCGCGCGCCTTCGTCAACTACATGCCGGGCGTCACGAATGCCGGCGAGCAGAGCGTCTCCGGATCGGGTGGACGCGCGCAGGAGGTTCTGATCGATGGCGGCAGCGCCCTGAACGTGGAATCGAGCGCGGTCTTCAATTTCCCCTCATCGGAAATGTTCAGCGAATTCAAGATGCTTCAGAGCAACTACTCGGCTGAGTATGGCCGCGTGGGCGGCGGCATCGAAATCTACGTGTCGAAGAGCGGCACCAACGGGCTCCACGGCGCGGCTTTTCACAACATGCGCCGCGACATTTGGAACGCCAATGCATGGGCAAGGAATTCAAACCCCAACCCGACGCAGAATTTCCGCCCCAAGGAGCGCTTCAATGAAACCGGCGGCGTGATCGGCGGACCCGCTTACATTCCGAAGGTTTATGACGGCCGCAACAAGACTTTCTGGTTCTTCACCTATGCGAAGGACATCCGTCCAGCTTCTCTCGGCTTTCCCGTGTTGACGGTGCCAACCGCGGCCATGAAGCAGGGCAATTTCAGCGAAGCCGGCGTGCCCGTGATCTACGATCCCGCCACCACGGCGGGAAACACGCGGCAGCCGTTCCCTGGCAACATTATCCCGCAGGACCGCTTTAGCCGTATCTCGCGCAACGTTCTTCCGCTGATTCCAAACCCCGACACGAATCGTCTGGCCTCGAATTTCAACTTCGTCAACACGAGCGTATTCGAGCGCACTATCTGGAGCCTGAAGTTCGACCACGCCTTCAGCGCGACCAATCGCGCCGCGTTCTTCTATAGCAATGAAGTTCAGGCGCAGGACGACGTCACAAGCTTCGCCGGCGCCCTCGGCCAGGGCCTCCAGAATTTTCAGAAGCCCTTCAACTATCGCGTCAATCATGACCTTAATATTCGGCCTGCGCTCTTGATGCACACCACTTTTTCGTACTCGAAAACCAGGCAAACGTGGGACAACCCCAACCAGAACGGCTTTGGTTCCAAGCTCGGTTTCACCGGACTCACGGCTGAAGCCGACGCCACGCCGCGAATTCAATTCGCCGGCGCGGCGGGCCTTACTCCGTACGGTGTGCAGGATGGCAAAGTAGCCAACGGCGCGCAGTTTAATAAGCAATTGTGGATTTCGCAGGGCTTCACTTGGCTGCGCGGGAAGCACGAGTTCAAGTTCGGCTGGAACCATCGCCGCTTTGAAACTCTTGGCCTCGATTACGCCGGCACCAACGGCCTTTACCTTTTCAATCGCAACCAAACGGCTCTGCCGACCGCGACCACTTCCACCGGTCACGAATTCGCCAGCATGCTCCTCGGCGCCGTGGACCAGGCCAACAACGTTGTTCCGCCGGTGCTGTTCGATCCGTCAAAGTACTATGACACCTCCGCGTATTTTCAGGACAACTGGCGAATCACAACAAATCTGACCTTGAACTTAGGCATCCGTTATGAGGTGCCGGTCGGCTGGCACATCCCGAACGGATACTCCCATATCGATCTGAAGACTTCCAATCCCGGCGCGGGCGGCCGTCCAGGCGCACTTGTTTTCTCGGGCGCCGGCCCCGGGCGCACCGGCGAGCGCGCCTTCTACCCAACCGATTACTCCGCCGTCGGCCCGCGCCTGGGATTTGCGTACCAGCTCGGCAGGAAGACCGTCCTTCGCGGCGGATGGTCGATCTACTATCAAGGCCTTTCAAGCGGCGGCTGCGGTTGCCGCGACGGCTTCTCCGGCAGGAACGCGCTGCAGAGCGATGGCATCAACCCCATCATCAATTGGGATGCCGGAATTCCGATTCGGCAGGGCTATCGGCCTCCGCCGATCATCGATCCCACGTTTAGCAACTACCTGGGGGTTCAGACGCAAGGCCCCACGGCCGGACAGCCGGGCCGGATTTACAACTGGAGCTTCAATATCCAGCACGAAGTCAGGAACTTCCTGATCGACGTCGCCTATCAGGGCAATCGCGGCAGACGCCTCAATTCAACGATCGACCTGAACCAGCTTCCGACGAGCCTCTTGAATCAGGGCACTCTGTTGCAGGGACGCATCGATTCTCCCGCGGCTGCAGCGGCGGGTTTCAGAGCCCCCTTTGCGGATTTCCCGGGGACTATGAGCGTGGCCCAGGCGCTGCGTCCCTATCCGCAGTATCTTTCGGTAAGCAGCCTTTTCGCCGGCTATGGACGCAGTTGGTATGACGCCTTGCAGGCGAAAGTGGAACGCCGGTTCGGTTCTTATCAGTTGCTGGTCAACTACACATTCTCGAAGAGTCTCGGCTACGGCCATTTCCGCCAGGTTTTCGGACAGGGTGGAACGGCCGCGCCGCAGGATTACTACAATCTGCCGGATTCGAAGAGCTACATGCCTTTCGATATTCCGCACGTGCTGAACGTCCTCAGCACCTTCGACCTGCCGTTCGGCAAGGGACGCAAGTTCCTGAACGTCAACAACAAGATCGGCAGCGCACTCGCGAGCGGCTGGACCATCGCTTCGGCGCAACGCTACCTGAACGGTACGCTGATTCAGCTCACCACGCCGGGCAATCCCCTGGGCAACGGCGTGCTTTTCGCTCCGCAGACCAAGGCCAACATCGGCGCCGTTCCCATCCGCACCGGTGTCGATCGCACGACGCTCGATCCGAACAATCCAACCTCACGCTGGTTCAATCCCGGGGCCTTCACGGCAGCACCGCAGTTCACGCTGGGCACGGCAGCCTTCTTCCACAATGACTTCCGTCAACCGCCGCTGTTCAGCGAGAGCGTGTCGATCGTCAAGCGGACCACTCTGTGGGAAAACGACAGGAACCCGATCGTGCTGACGTACCGGGCGGACGCGTTCAACCTGTTCAACCGCACCAACTTCGGCGGAGTCGTCGGCACAGTCGGCAATGCGAACTTCGGGCGTCCTACCGCAGTCCAGAATGGCTCCCGAATCATCACAATGGGTCTTCGCTTCGAGTTTTAAGCGAGGCTTTGAGCGGTCTGAAACGGGGCGGGCTTCGGCCTGTCCCGTTTTTTGTAAGTACGGTGACCGCCAGTTACGCAGGCTAAACGATCCGGCGCGCCACCCACGGCACGGAGCCGTCTTCCCAGCCGAGAGCAACCCTTCCTTCCATGCTCTCGCCGCGAACCGTTCCCGTGAAAACGTAGCGCATCGGCATGCCCTCATACCGGCCCTGTGAGCGGATCTCGACCTGGTCCCCGCTGATGCTGCCGGTCAACGTGCCTTCGGGAACAACCGGACTGCTGTAGACGCCACCGAGTTCGTGGCCGTTGTTATCGAGGTAGAGACGCCAGGTGGTCGAACTGGCGAGGAAGGCGATGTCGATCTCCCACCGCCCGGTGAGGTCGGCGGCTGGCGCTTTTTTCGCCAGCTTCGGTTTCGGGCCGGGCGCTTTGCGGAATTCCTCGTACAGACGCTCGGCGACGATCTTGTGATCCCCCGGATACATCGCCGCCGGCCGCAGGACGAAACCGTGGCCCTCGCCCTCGGCATGCGTCATGATCCGCGGCTCGCCATCGAGGAGGCGCTTGCCCAACTCCCAGTTCTCGAGGCCGATCCGGTTCGGGTCCCAGTCGATCTGGAGTGTCGGGTAGTAGCTCTTGACCTTGGGTAAGACAATCTTCGCAGTAACCCCGGGGACCTGGTCGAGTCTCGCCTTGACGTGTTCGAACCAACCGAGCCACTCGCTGTCTTCCGCGTCGCGGCCGCGGGTAGAGAAGAGCGCTTCGACGGCCACGGCCACGCCTATGACTTCCTCCTTGCTCACCTTGATCGAGCGGCCGAAGGTAATGTGCGGCGAACTCACCTGCCAGGCCGCGAGCACGAGATTCCTGCGTCCAAGCAATATCCCCGATGTCTGAGGCCCTCGCAGGATCTTGCCGCCGCTCGTCGCCACGAGGTCGACTCCGGCGGCGAGATAGGGATTCGGCTTGAGCGGCAGGTCCGCGGCCGCATCGATCAATACGGGCACGCCCCGTTTGTGACAGGCGTCCGTGTATTGCCGCAGCGAGAACCGGTTGCCGGCATCGAGCACGTTCGATTGTCCGTGAGCGAGCGCCGTTCGCGGGCCGAGGGCGCGTTCGAGATCTTCCAGCGTTTCGACCTCGATCATCTTCACGCCCACCGCGCGGACGGCATGATCGTAATAGCTGCGCGACCATTTGGGAACGACACATTCGTTCTTCATCCCGGAGGTGTCGGGGAGCTTCTGCATCTTCTCGGGGTCGCCGCCGGCTACGCACGCCGCCGCGCCGCAGGTGACCGCGCCCGCCGCTCCGGAGCTGACCATGGCGGCCTCGCCACCCAGCAGTTCGGCGAGACGCGGCCCGACCTTGGACATCAGCTCATCAATGTTGACATGGTAGTGGCTGGCTTGTTCGACGGCGGCGATCACCTCGGGCAACTGGCGCGATCCGCCATTGATCGTGTAGGTGGAAGTGCAATTGATAAACGGCTCGACGCCGAATCGCCGATAGATGCCGGGACCCGATCCGCGAGTGGACGGTGCGGCGGGCGCCAGAGAAGGTAGACCCAGCAGGCCGGCGAGGCGCGCCACGACTCCGGCACGGAACAAGGAGCGGCGGCTGGCGGCGTGCGTGGACAACTTCATAGATTCACCTCAAGAGCGGTCAGCCATAGTTTCGCACGGCTTCCGCCCGGCCGCCAATTGCCGGCAGGCAATGCTTTTGGGGGTGGGACGCCGCGCGCCCGTGTCGGCTATCACTCTGCTGAGCGGTCGCCCCCGTACGCTATGATAGTCGCGTGGAATCGCCCTATCTGAAAGCAGAGCTTCGCGAGGCGCCCGTGGGGTTGGTCATCGTGCGCTCCGGTACGGCTCGCAACGCCATGACTGTTTCTCTGTTTTCGGAGGTGGCGCACTATCCTATCGGGCTCTGGGTTTCGATCGCCAAGGATTCGTTCACGCATTCCCTGCTGGCCGAAAGACCGGAGTTCACCTTCGTCACGCTGCATCGAGGGCAGGCCGAAATCGCGCGCGCCTGCGGCACGGAATCGGGACGCGCCAAGGACAAGTGCGCCGCACTCGATCTTTACGAAAGCGACGGCGGTTTCCTGTTCCTGCGCGACTCGATCGCATCCACGGCATGCCGAATCGCTCGATCCGTGGATCTGGGCACGCACAGCTTGTTTGTTGCCGGGATGTTCCTGGGCGACGTGACGCGGCGGAGCGGACTGCCGCGGCATCTGTTGCTCTCGGATGTCGCCCCTCTATGATCGCCCCGGCCCGGACTATCTGGGACACACGGATTCAGTGCGTGGGCGGCGTGATTGCGGCTCGCGACGGAGGCGATACCGAGATCTACTTTAGCGCCAATTTCGGTCAGGCGTCGCTCGATCCGCCGCGGATCGTGATCAACCCGAACCGTCTGTATCCGATCGAGCCGATGATCCGGAGCAGCGGGCGGTTTACGGTCAGCATCCTGTCCGCGGATCAGGGTGAAGCGGCATACCGGTTGGCGCGGGTTCCCCGGAGGGAGGCCTGCAAGAGCGCTGTTACGGGTTGGCATATCGACGAAGAGGAACCCGGCTTTCCCTACGTTGCGGACTCGATTCGCACGTTGTTCTGCGTCGTCGAAACGGTTCTCGATACGGGCGATCACACAATGATTGTCGGGCGCGTGGAAAGGGTAAAGGAAAACCCGCCGCGCGCCGGAGAGATGCCGCTCCTGTACCCCGATCTGCTTGACCGAAGCGAGCGCCGTGAATCGGTGCTTCGATGGCTGCGCGGTGTGCTGATGAAGAGCGGCGCGATCGGTCTGGTCCGGCGGCTGAAGGGTGGCCGGGGCGCCTCCGTCCGTCCGGACATTGCACAGGAGACGTACGACGGCGGCGGACTCACCGAGCCGCAGATCGCGCAGATCCTTCAGCACGGGGGCTTCGACCGAGGCAGATTGCTCAGCGCGCCCGGTCCGTCAGCGATAGGGCGGCGAGCGATCGGAATCTGTGTGGTAGGCACGCATTGGGGTCTAACGCATTGTGAATCGCTGCGCAAGGCCGATCCGGGAGCGAGGCTTTTCATTTGCGGACGCGACGAGCGCCGCACCGCCCGCCTGGCGCGATCGCTAAAGGCGGACGGCTATTTCATCGGACTCGATGCCGCCGCGGCCGATCCGCGGGTGGAAGGACTTTGTCTCGCCACGCCTCACCATCTCCATCGCGAAGCGGCGGAAGCGGCTTTGGCCGCGGGGAAGCATGTGTTGGTTGAGAAACCTATCGCGACCACGATGGAGGATGCCTCGCGAATGATCGAAGCGGCGCGGCGGGCAGACAGAATCCTGATGGTAGCGGAGAACAGCCATTTCCGGCCCTCGCTGGGAATGGTGGCTCGACGCGTACGCGCGGGCGACCTCGGCGAGCCCCTGCACCTTTTGGCGCATATGGGTTCGCCCCGGCGAGTTCAGGGCTGGGCGGCGGAGCGCGGCAAGATGGGCGGCGGCGCTTTCATGGACCTGGGCGTCCACTACGTTCGCGCGATGCGCCTCTTGTTTGGAGAACCGGACGCGGTGACGGCGTTTCGGCCCATGCAGATCAACACCCATATGAGCGGCGAAGATGGGCTCCAGGTGGTGTTTGAGAGCGCGCAGGGCTGGCGGTGCCACATGCTGGCTTCGTGGTCCGCGAATATGGGGTACCTGCCCGACCTGATCGTAGCCGGCGACCGCGGCGCCTTTCATCTGTGGCCTCAACAGGACCATTACGATTTCTATCCCGTGCCTTCAGGGATTCGCGCTGAAATGATCGGGTACGTTCGCCCATATTCGCTTCAGGCGAAACTCATGGCTCCGCCCCGGTGGAGGCAATCGGTGCGCCTTTCCGGTCCGGATGACGGGTATATCGAGGAGATGAGGGAGTTCGTCTCCGCGATCTCCGAGAATCGCGCGCCGGTGAGCACTGGAGAAGACGGGCGGCGCGATCTGGAGATTGTGCTGCGAGCGTACGCCTCAATGGAAGCGGGTACCAGGATGACGATCCCGCCTCCCGAATAGGAAGTACCGGTACCACAATTCCTCCTAAATTTCGGAATGTGCCTAATCCGCTAAGCATATGATCGCGTCTTGCAATGGCGTACGCCTCAGGCGTGCAATCGGAGGAAAAACGAGACATGAAAAAGTACGCGAGAACCGCGGCGTTCTGCGCCGGTCTAATGGCGGCGTCGACTGCCTGGGGAGGCATTGTATACGACAACGGTCTGCCAAACCAGGAAAGCGGAGTGGAAATGACCTACTGGATGCACGGCGACGATATCAACGTGACCGGCAGTATCACGTTCAACGTGATTCGCTTTTGGAATCTCCAGCCGACGGCCACACCGTCGAGCTATAACGGCAGCATCGTCTGGATTGTGAACGACGATGCCGACCCCTTCGCCCCCGGATATCCGGCAGTCGCGTACCAAGACAGTGGAGTAGGCTTTCCGACTCGCACGATGACGGCTTCTATCACTACCGGCGCGTTCGCCGGGTACGACGAATACCAGAACGACTTCACGCTGGCCACACCCATCACGCTGACCACCGGGCAGTACTGGCTGGTACTGCACAACGGGGGCTACGAACTCGACACGGACCAGAGTTTCTATTGGGCAACAACGGATAATAACGGCAGTTCGAACAGCTATAGCTTCGTCCGGACGCCTCCTGGTCCGTGGGTGGAAAACTCCCTTTCCGCGCCAGTGTCGGAGGCGCAGCTCGCCTTTCAACTGTTGAACGAAGCGAGCGCGCCAGAGCCGGGGACGTGGGGGTTGCTCGCGGCGGGCATTGCCGGCTTGGCTGCGATGCGCTTGCGCAGGGCTCTTTAGAGGTCGGAGGCGGCGGTCTGGCATGGCTGGGCTGCCGCCTGCAGAGTTAGCGGCTTCGTCGCGAGTTTGCACTGCCAAACATTTGGCAGGGTTTGATGTGCGGACCCGCTAGCCCGAGGCGCGGTATTCCTCCTGCGACCCGGCATCTCCCGGGAGACTGAAGTAAACTAACGGATGATGAAAACCATGGCGTGGTGTCTCGCTCTTGCCGGCGCTGCTTTCGCGCAAGCGCCCGGCGAATTGAACGACGGAGAAGCGCACGGCGACGCGCCGTATCTGGTTGAGCCTGGCTGGAAGCCGCTGCTAACCGGAAAGGACGTGTCGGGCTGGCATGGGGACGAGGGCAAGAAATCGGAGTGGTTCGCGACTAGCGGCGTCAAATGGGACCGGCTGCTGGGGCCGACGCGCCTCTCCGCAATGCCTACCCCTGGCGGCCGCATCCTTAACGGACCCACGGGACGGACGGCGAACCTGGTGAGCGATCAGACGTTCGGCGACATGGAGCTTTACCTCGAGTTCATGGTATCGAAAGGATCGAACTCCGGGGTCTACTTGCATGGGCTTTATGAGGTCCAGGTTTTCGATAGCCATGGGTCCACTGAGAAGATGACGTCCTCCGATAGCGGGGGCATCTATCACCGCTGGATCGATAACAAGGGCGTGGGAGGTTCGGCTCCCTCGCGAAATGCGAGCCGGCGGGCCGGAGAGTGGCAGAGTTTCCAGATCTGGTTCCGCGCGCCCCGCTTCGACGCGAGTGGAAAAAAGACGGAGAACGCGCGCTTCGTTCGTGTCCTGCACAACGGTCTCACGATACAGCAGAACGTGGATGTGGACGGCGGAACGCGAGCCCACATGAACCTCCCGGAGGCAGCGATGAACCCGATCATGCTTCAGGGCGACCATGGGCCGGTGGCCTATCGCAACATCTACTGGCGGCCGCTGCGGCCCATCATCGAGCGGTAGCCTATAGGAGTGGCGCAGGCCATCGTCGTTTGTGGCCTGCTAGATTCCCGTCCAGGAGGCCGGCGACGAAAGACGATGTCGCGGTAGGGATGCAAGTTACCCCGCACCCCCCGCACAGATCCGTACAAGCGCGATTGACGCATACGGCTCTTACCTTGGATGGATAACGGCAAAGCGCTGCTCCGGGTAAGGATGCACCACCCTGGGACGAGGCAACC
>CAMDED010000152.1 GCA_945893365.1 Candidatus Sulfopaludibacter sp. SbA3
GACCTCACGCCGGTATACCCGGTAACCCGGCCAATCCAGGATCTTGGTGAATTCGTTCTCTGTCATTCTGTGAGGGTAGCGCGGTTCTTCCAACATCTTCAACCGCCCGATATTTGCGTACCTTTACAGATTCCTGCTCAGAGCCAAAAAATGGTTGCGGAATCGCTGCTGCGAATGAGAATCAGAACGGTTCACTCGCTCGACGAATGCCTTCAGCCGGAAGTGGGAGAATCACTGGGTCGCCGTCTCGCCGTGCTTCACCTTCTATAACTTCTGGCGCGTATGCAAGTCGGTTCGTGTCAAGCCTGCCAGCGAAGAGGGATCACGGACGAGGTCTGCACCGTGCGCGAACTACTGGAGGCTGCGTGATAGAACGGCACCAATGCGAACCGAAAACGAAACGATTAATCCGTGGTCTTAACAGCATGTGACCGAAATGGGCTCGGTTGCACAAGCATTCCCAGGATGATATAGTCGCCCTAATTCGATTTGAAGGAGTCCCGCATGACGCGTCAATATGGGGTGCTCTGGGCAGCTATCGCGGCCTGTTTGCTGTCTTCGCCGGCAGGCCTGGCACAGACCGGACAAGGAACGATCCTTGGCTTGGTGAACGACTCGACTGCGGCCATCGTGCGCGGAGCCACCGTTACCCTCACACACGAGGAATCCGGTTTTACCTACAACGTCGTCACGAACGAAGAGGCGTTCTATCGCGTCTCCTATCTCAACCCTGGGACGTACCGGGCGACGTTCGAGGCGCCCGGATTTAAGAAGCTGGTGCGAGGCGGCATCGTGGTGCGTTCCACCGAGACGACGCGCGTGGATGCGTCGTTGGAGGTCGGGACCGTGGTTGAGACCGTGGAGGTCAAATCGCAGGCGGCGCTGCTCGAGACCGAGACCTCGACCGTGGGACACCTGGTGGCGGGCGCAACCTTGAATGCCTTGCCCACGCCGCAGATGAAGATTCAGACGATTCTCTTCTACATGCCCGGCGTCACTTCGCAGGGCGGCGATGGACATGTCGCCGGCCAGAGGTCCCGCGCGTTCAACGCGACCATGGACGGGGTTTCGGGCATGGAACCAGTGCGAGGAGCGATCGCCACCGATCGTTTTTTGGCGACCGTTGAGCAGAACATGGCGGAAGTAAAAGTTCTGACGACGGCGCTGCCCGCGGAGTATGGACATTCGGGCGGCGGTATCATGAACGTCAGTTACAAGAGCGGGACGAACCGTTTGCACGGATTGGCGGATGAACGGTACAGGCCCGTGCGTGCCGTCCACCGGAGTTGGGAGGAACCGAACGTGCTTCCCCGCAAAGGCTTCCATCTGATGTCCGCCAGTTTGGGCGGTCCCGTCGTGCTGCCGAAGATATACAACGGCCGGAATCGGACCTTTTTCCTGCTCGGCTTCCAGCGGCACCATGAAAATGGCGGCGAGAACAACAACGCCAACGTCCCCAGCCCGGCGATGCTGGCCGGCGATTTCCGGTTCGGCGGAATCGGCGATCCGATCTACGATCCGGCAACTCTGACCCGGCTTGCAAATGGGACCTACACTCGCACGGCGTTCCCCGGAAACCAGATTCCGCGAAACCGGTTCGATCCCGCCGTGCAGAAATTCCTTAGTTTGAATCCGTATCGCGGCGAGGATAACCGGAACAACCAGGCATTCCTGAACCGGCAGGGGCCGCAGCAGAATCTGAGCGCCGATACTAAATACAAGTCTTATCGGACGGGAACCGATTTCAAGGTCGATCAGTCGTTCGGCAACAGCCACAAGATGTTCGCGCGCCTTTCGAATTACCGCCATCGCGCGTCGAACGGGCGCGATCAAATCCAGTGGGATAACAAGCTGTTCGATTATAACTGGACCCCCACGCCTATCGATCAGAAGCAGATTGCCATTTCGTACACTTTTACGATCAATCCGACCACGATCAGCGAGGTCAGGATTGGCGGGAACCGCCGGAAGTCCACGCGGATTCCGGAGACGAGCGACCAGGATTGGGCGCGTCAGTTAGGGATTCCGAACGCGAACGCGGCTACTTTTCCCAGCTTTCTCGACTCCGGCGGAACGGCGCTGTTCGGAGCCCGCTTCCCGGAAGGCAGGCAGAGCGACGTAACGGAGAACGTGAGCCTGCAGAAGAATCTGACTATGGTGCGCGGACGTCACACCTGGAAGACCGGCTACGAGCTGCTGCGCACGCGCGCCAATTCGAGCGTAAACGCCGAGCCCACGGGCCGCTACCGCTTCGGAGGCACGGAGCTGCCGTTCACGCCGAATACCGGAAACCCGTTCGCATCGTTCCTGTTGGGCGGTGTGGTGAGAGCCGATTTCACGCAGGACCAGGCAACCTGGCTGCCGCGATGGTGGACGCATTCGCTCTATTTGCAGGACGACTGGAAGGCAACGCCGACCCTTACGTTCAACCTCGGCGTGCGCTGGCAGTACGAATCGCCGTATAACACCAAATATGGGCAGCAGAGTCAGTTCAGCCCCGATGCGACGGACCCGCTGACGGGCCGCAAGGGCGCGCTCCTTCACCCATCCGGACCGCTCTCCGCGCGCGATCTCAATAATTTTCAGCCGCGCGCCGGAATGGCTTACAACTTCAAGAAGAACTGGGTGTTCCGGGCGGGGTTTGCGGTCAACACCCTCGATCTGTGGACGAATGGCTTGCAGGAGAATTTCGACGAGTATCTGGCGACGGCGGTAGTGCAGCGGCCGGTGGGAGATCCGGACGTTTCGTTCTACCTCTCGCAGGGGCCCCCCGCGGTTCGCTTCAATTTGCTGCCGAACGGAACCGTGCCCTTCGTCGGGACCAACTACAGCGGGCGGAACGCGTCCTACTACGACCCAAAGATGCGCTCGCCGTACATCCTGAACTGGAACGCCGGTTTTCAGCGCCAAGTCGGCTCGACAGTGGTAATCGAAGTTACGTATCAAGGGTCGTCCGGTGTCGGCTTACTGAACCGGTGGGACATCAACCAGATCCCTCTCGACATCTCCAGAGACTTCAACCAACTGGACCTGATACGGCGCGGGGCGCAGGATTACAAGCCATGGACGCAATTTGGATCGATTTTCCACTATGGCAACTACGGACACAACAGCTATCATTCGGGAACGTTCAAGATCGAGAAACGGTACTCGCACGGTCTGACGCTCACATCGTTTTACACTCGCAGCAAGTCCATCGACGAGCGCAGCGATGACGCCACCGCTACTGGCGCGACCTTCTACAACCGCCGCCTGGAGAAGGCGCGATCGGATTATGACGTGACCGACCGGTGGGTGACCTACACCACCTATGAACTGCCCGTCGGCCGCGGACGCCGGTTCCTCGCTCACGGGAATCGAGTCGTGAACGGAGCGCTCGGGGACTGGCGGATCGGCGTAATCCAGACCATCGAGTCCGGTGCGCCGTTCGGATTCACACAGGTCCCCAGCACGAACGTCTACCTACCCGGCGTGCTGCGGCCGGATATGGCCCCCGGCAAGACGTATAAGGACATCGAGTTGCCGTTCGACCGTCACGGACCTTGCCGGCATACCGTGGCGTGCCTCGATCCGTGGGCGGACCTGAACGCGTTCGCCTATCCGCCTTCGTTCACGCCCGGACAGGCGGGGCGCAACATCGTCAGCGGGCCCGGCGTGCTGTGGCACCAGGTGTCGGCGGCGAAGTCTTTTCCGTTCCGCGAGCGCCTCACCGGCTCGTTTCGCGTGGATGTGAACAACCCGTTCAAGGTGCCCTTCTTCGGGTTCCCGAATGCGGCGGTGGACTTCCGGAATCCGCAGCGGTTTGGCAAGATCGCCTCGACCCGCGGCATCACGAGCGGATTGGGCGCTTCGAAACTGTTCATCGAAATGCATTTCAAACTGGAGTTCTAGACTTGGCCGAAACTAAGCGCAACATTCGCTGGGCGTTGAGCATCGGGATCTGGAACGATCTGCCGCCGGCGCCGTTTACCGAGAAGCTCGACGCCATCAAGGACGCGGGGTTCAACGGCTTCCGCATGACCGGATACCCCGCATTTCTGAAGCAGCACGATATCACGCCATCCATCATGGAGAGGGAGCTCTCGAAGCGCGACCTTCATTTGGCGACGCTCTCGTTCGGCGGTCCGGCGGACGATCCGGCACAGCACGCGGCGATCCTCGGCCGCGCGCGGGAAGCCTGCCAGTTTTTGAAGGGCCTTGGCGCAACTGAGCTGGTTGTCTTCTCGCCCTCGCGCGTGAATAAGGTGCTCGTGCGGGAACATCTGCGAAGGGCCTGCGAGTTTTACAATCGGCTCGGCGGCGTATGCGGCGAGTACGGCATCAGGGCCGGACTGCACAACCACTCGCAGGGGCAGCTGATCGAAACGCAGGATGAAGTGGAATCGATGCTACGGCAGACGGACCCGAAGCGCTTCCACTGGTCGCCCGACACGGTGCATCTCTACATCGCCGGCGCCAATATCGTGCAGCTCTTTGAAAAATACGCAGACAGGCTCATGTTCATGGACTATATCGACGGCCGCTACACCGCGGCAACCGAGGACCTGAAGCTCCTGAGCGGCGAGGTTGTGAAGAAAGCGGATCACGGCGCAACATTCCGTCTCTCCAATCAGGACCTGGGCGACGGCGAGATCGATTTCCGCGCCCTACACCGGATTCTGAAGCGCCGCAAATACCGGGGCTGGATTTGCGTGGACCATCACCACATCAGAGTCAGCGCCCGCCACAATTTCGGACGATGCATGCAATATATTCGCGAAAAACTGGAGCCAATCTACTCATGAAACGACGAGAAGCGCTGGCGGCAATGGCCGCTTATCTTGGGCCCCTGCGGCAGGGAGCGGAGGCTCTGTACGGAGCCGGCCGTCCCAACATCAAGTGGTGCGTGAGCAGCTTCCTGTGGACTTCGACGCAGTGGGCGGACAGCGGCACGCTGCCCTATACGGAGATGCTCGACGTGATCCGGGACACCGGGTTCGACGGGTTCCGGCTGACAGGCTGGCCGGGGGTCCTGAATCGCATCGGGATGGACCTGCCGCAGCTTGAGAAGGAGCTGTCGAAGCGGAACCTGCGGATCGCCACGCTGTCGTTTGGCGGCGCGGCGGACGATCCCTCGAAGCACGCCGATGTCGAGAAGCAAGCGCGCGCGGCCTGCGAGTTCCTGAAGCGGTTCGGGGCCACCGAGATGGTGACGTTCTCTCCGCGGCGCGTGAATAAGGTGCTCGTGCGCGAGCACATCCGCATCGCCTGCCAATTCTACAATCGCCTGGGCGATGTGTGCGCCGAGTACGGGGTTCGCACCGGCCTGCATAATCACTCGCAAGGACAGCTCATTGAAACGCAGGACGAGATCGAGCTGTTACTCAAGCTGACCGATCCGAAGAAGTTTCACTGGTGTCCCGATACGGTGCACCTGTACATGGCGAACTGCGACATCCTCGGGCTCTTCAAGAAGTACGCGAACCGGCTGATCTTCTTCGATCTCGTGGATGCGAAGTACGAGTATCAGAAGGACGAGATGCGCCTTCCGAACGGAAAAATCGAAAAGCCCGGATCGCAGAACGGAACCTTCATGCTCGGCAATCGCGATTACGGAGACGGAGAAGTGGATCTGCAGGGAATCATGCGTACTCTCAAGCAGGTCAAGTACAAAGGGTGGATCAACATCGACCACCACTACTCGCGCGTGAGCCCTCGCGACAGCTTTGAACGCTGCATGAAGTACATTCGGGAGAAGCTGGATCCGATCCACATGTGATGCGAGGTGCGCTTCGGACTCCGTCCGGAGCAAGACGCCGCATCACCATGTGCGGACCGTACGTCATCGCGAGAAGTCGCTTGGACGGCCGCTGCGGGCATACTTGTCACGGCAGCTCTCGGCGCTCCCCGTGGCTTCCCTCGCGGCGCGGAGCCTCCCGCGCGGAAGCGCAAGCGCCGAATTCATCGGCGACCTGATGTAATTTCGTACGGTATGCAAGCTTGGGAGAGTGAGCATCCGCGAGGTGATCGAAGCAGGACGGCGATTTTAACTCCCGGTCGTCGCTGCGTCATTCTTCGAGGGCTATCTGGGCGGTTGAGATGATCGACGTTTTGCTGGAGGATGAACGCCGGAAGCGCCTCACGGCCGTGTTCACAACCTGACCGCCTACGACACGTTCTATCTGGAACCGGCAATACACGAGGGCATGCTCCTGTAACGCGAAACGCCTGCCGTACGCCTTCACTACATGCCGCCTGCATGAGATCCTCGTCGTTTGATCCTTGCTGAACTGCGCTCGAACACGCGCGCTGCCGGCCCACGCGGTTGTGCTGTTAGCAACAGCGACGTGCGTGGCCGGCTTGAGATGGCCCTTGGATTGCCCTGCTAGCTTCCATCGACATCAGGAGGTCCGATGCGCATGAAACGTTATTGCGAGTGCAACGCGGGATGGCGCTTTTTCTCTATAGCTCTCCTGTTGGCGCTGACTGCTGGCGTGGCTCCGGGGCAGACTTCCCCATCGCTATTTGATGACCGGCAGATACAGGACGTCCGGCTGGAAGTCGATCCCGTGGTTTGGGAGACGCTGCGCCGCGACTATCTGCTGGATACGTACTACCCGGCTCAGTTCACCTGGAACGGACATACCGTCCCGAACGTAGGCATACGCTCGCGGGGTTCCGGGAGTCGAAGTCCCGAGAAGCCGAACCTCAAGATTGCTTTCGATAAATATGAGGACAACCAGCAATTCGCCGGCTTGGCCTCTATCGTTCTGAAAGCCAACAATCAGGATGCCTCCCTCCTGCGCGAAGCGCTCGCTATGCAGTTGTTCCGGATGATGGGATTGCCAGCCCCCAGCGAGGCGTTTGCCCGGCTCTATGTGAACGGCGAGTTCTTCGGTGCGTACGTCCTGGTGGAAGCGATAGACGAAGCTTTCCTTCTGCGCAATTTTGGCGAGGACACGGGATACTTGTACGACTGGGAGGCGAACCGCACGGAGAAGGGCTATCGCTTCGACTATTTAGGCCCCAATCCCAGCAACTACTCGCCGATCATGTGGGATCCCAGCAACCACAAGAAGGATCCCGATCCAGCAGTTATCGAGGCGATGGTAAGGACCATCAATCAGTCTTCCGACGCCGATTTTCAGAAAGAGGTCTCCCGGTATGTGGATCTGAAACAGTTCATGGCGTATATTGCCATCGAGAATTACGTTGGTAATTGGGACGGCTTCCTCGGCGATGCCTTCGGGATGAACAATTTCAACTCCTACCGGTTCGCGGGGACGACGGTGTTTCACTTTCTGCCCTGGGATAAGGACCTTTCGTTCGATTTGGACTACTACGCTATCATGGCGGGCGTCCAGGAAAATGTGCTCTCCCGCCGGGCGATGCAAATACCGGAACTGCGCAATCTTTACCTGGAAATTTTGAACAAAGCCGCGCAGGTAGCTGGCGGACCAGGCGGCTGGCTGGAAGGGGAATTCGACCGCCTCTACGCCCTCATTGGCGACATGGCTCGGGCGGATCCGCATAAGCAATGCGCGCCCGGCGGAGTCGTGGTTTCATGCGGGGCTGCCGATTTTGAAGAAGGCGCCGCCTCCGTGCGGCGTTTCATACAGTTCCGGCAGCCCTTCGTCCTTTCGGAGGTGGCGGGAGCCGGCTATCGGGCCCCGGCGGCCGCCCCGAAGATATTCGCATCTGGAGTTGTTAACGCCGCTGCGAATTCGACGTGGCTGGCCCCCGGTTCGCTCATCACAATCTACGGCGAAGGGCTCAGTGTCACTACCGATCAGGCCTCACAGTATCCTCCGGCAACCAACTTGGCCGGGGTCGTCGTGCTGGTCAACGGAGCGCGCGCGCCTCTTTTGTATGTATCGCCGGGACAGGTGAACGTGCAGGTTCCGTGGGATACCACTCCTGGTCCGGCCGCGTTCACCGTGTTCCTCGATGGCCTGCCGGGCAACACCATAACCGCGGAGATCGGTGACTTTGCCCCCGGGATTTTCTTGGTCGCCCATGCCGCGGATGGCGTCCCAGTGAGCCCCGAGCAGCCGGCGATGGCTGGTGAGGCGCTCCTAATATACGCCACCGGCCTGGGGAAATACGCCACCGGTCTTGGGGCGTTGAATAGCGACCAATCGGAGCGGGACGCCACTGAGACACCAGCGGTGGAGGTGGGTGACGTTCCTGCAATAGTCGATCTTGCCGAACCGCCCCCCGGGTCTGTAGGACTCGTGCGATTGAGCATCCAGTTACCTCAAGGCGTTCCGGCGGGATCGAGCGTTCCCTTGACGGTGACGGTAGGCGGGCTGACGGCGTCAATCTCCCTGTCCGTTCGATAGCCAGTCATCCATCTTGGACACCACCTCGGGGTGGATGCTATACCGGGTTCCGGTTCGCCAGCTCTCCGTGCGCCCTGTGAAAACCTCACGGTCTCCATTCTCTTGAGAGGGCGTATTGCTGACCGGGCTGCTCTGTGTTAGGTTAGCTTAACACCACAGGAGCAATATTTGCATCGGGCCCGGGGAATTATCCTTTCGTTTCTGGTTGCGGCCTCAGTCTGTCACGCCGCCGACTTGGTGCGACTTCCGTACCTCCAAAACGTCGGCCCGAGCTATGCCACGGTTTTGTGGACTTCCAAGGATCGGGGCGTTGGAATCGTGCAATACTCCGCGGAGGGTGACCTGTCCGGCTCGGTTCCCGCCCAGATTCGCGAGTTCCCGCGGACATCGTCAAGCGCCGGTTTTTTCCAGTATCAGGCCGAAATCCGGGGGCTCATTGCCGGCCGCGAATATCTTTATCAGGTGGTGATGGACGGCGAAGCCGCCGTTTCCGGTCTGCGCTTTCGCACTACGGGAGCCGGCGCTTTCACGTTCCTTGCGCTTGGGGATAGCGGCACTGGGAACGAGGCGCAGCAAGCCATTGCGCGCCGCATGATCGACAACGAGGATCCCTCGTTTCTGCTGCACACCGGCGATCTTTCGCAGGAGAGCGGCACCTTCGACCAGCTCGACGCCAAATACTTCGGGGTCTATCGCGAGCTGATGAACCGGACGCCGTTTTTTCCTTCCCCCGGCAATCACGACTACTACACCGACGGCGGCATGCCGTACTTGAGTTCGCAAGCGCTCCCCGCCGGCGACGAGCCGTCCGCCGACCAAGGCCGTTACTATTCATTTAACTGGGGGAACGCTCACTTCGTCTCTCTCAACTCGAACCTGCTCGACTCGGCGGGTCCGGCAGCCGGCCGAATGCTCGCCTGGCTGGAAGGGGATCTTCAGCGCCAAACCAAATTCTGGAAAGTGGTGTACTTCCACCACGCCCCTTATGCCACCGGTCATCATTTGAACGATCCTCTGTGCGTTGCGGCGCGCGAGCGCGTGGTGCCGATCCTGGAGAAGTACAACGTGCAGTTGGTGCTCAGCGGTCACGAGCACAGTTACCAGCGGACGGTTCCGTTGAGGAACGGCGTGCCCGCGGGCGACGATGGCGGAACGGTTTATGTGATCACCGGGGGCGGCGGCGGCATCCTGCACCACATTAGTCGCACCCCGATAACGGCAGTCGGCGAGTCGGTGCATCACTACCTGCGCGGCGAAGTGCGCGGCGCAACCCTCACCCTGACCGCGATTGACGCGAAGGGCGAAATCGTCGACAAGGTGACGCTGACGCGGCCGACTCAGGTAGCGGTCGAATCGGTGGTCAATCTCGGTTCCTACACGCCGGGCGTAGCCGCGGGATCGCTGGTCAGCATCTCGGGCCGCGCGCTGGCCGCGGCCGAGCGCAGCGCCCCAGGCCTACCCAGTGCGGAGCCGCTCGGCGGCGTCAGGGTAACCTGGAATCGAGTGCCGGCGCCGCTCCTATCCGTTTCGCCTTACCAAATTAAGGCGCAGTTGCCTTTCGGAATATCCGGAAAAGGAATGTTACACGTTGTGAATCAATCGGGCGAGGACGATTTCGACCTGGAGGTCGCTGCAGCCGCCCCGGCCATTGTCACGATTCCGGTCGGCTTGCGACTGGCGCCTGCCATCACCGAATCCTTGTCGGGGGACCTGGTCACGTTCGGATCGCCTGCGCTCCCCGGGTCGTACATCGCCATCTTCGCCGTAGGCCTGGGGGACGTGCGGGGCAACCTGGCGGGAAACCGGGAAGTTCCCGCAGGCCTGAACTTCGGCGCCGGCCCTGTAACGGTGCAGATCGGCAAGACCACAGTGGCGCCGGATTTCGCGGGCCTGATTCCCGGATACGCCGGCCTGTATCAGATCAATGTGAGAATACCGGAGGGAACGCGCGTAGGGCCCTTAGGCCTGCGAATCCGCGTCGGCGACGCTGCCAGTGAACCCGCGACTTTGTTCGTCGGCCGCAGTCCAGGGTGAACGGAGTATCGTCCCAAGACTGAGGTTCGTGATGTAGCTTTCGAGCGGATGCCGTCGCATTCCCGGTCATTGCGCGGCGTGCAGCAAAATACTTCGCTATGAAGGTCTGCCCTTTTGATTGGCCGAGACCACACCGTGGCGGGAACGCCCGATCCCGATCAGGTGTATAATTGGGCGTAAAATGCGACATTTGAGTTCCTCTTCCGCCGTTCTGCTGGCCCTTGCGCCCGTGCTCGCGCAGGAGCCGGTGAGCTTCCAAAAGCACATCCGGCCGATCCTGACCCGGCAGTGCCAGGCGTGCCATCAGCCGGCTTCGAAGCAGTCGGACCTCCTTCTTACCACGTTCGCGGGCTTCAGGACGGGCGGAACGAAGGGCGCCGCGTTTGTCGCGGGCGATCCCGAGAAGTCCGTGGTCATTGCTTACCTCACGGGCGTTTCGAAACCTCAGATGCCTTTCGGGGGACGCCCGCTGCCCGACGACCAGATCGATCTCTTTCGCCGCTGGATCAAGGCCGGCGCCAATGACGATTCGCCCGCCGAAACCGAGTCCGTCGACCTCTCAAAGCCGACGGTCTACCGCGCGCCGCCCGTCATCACGGCGCTTGCGATCTCACCCGACGGCAAGCTGATCGCCGTTTCCGGTTATCGGGAAATTCTGCTTCACGAAGACGGAAAAGGTTTAGCGGCGCGTCTGCCCGGTCTTTCGGACCGCATCCATAGCCTCGCGTTTTCCCCGGATGGAAAGACGCTCGCGGCCGTCGGCGGAAGTCCCGCGCGGTTCGGCGAAGTTCAGATTTGGGATGTCGCCGCGCGCAAACAACTGAAATCGACCGTGGTGACGAACGACACGCTTTTCGGAGGATCGTTTTCGCCCGATGGAACGCGTATCGTGTTGGGCGGCGCCGACAAGTCCATCCGCCTCTATGACGCGGCGACCGGGAAAGAGATTCGTAAGATCGATCATCACGAAGACTGGGTTTTCGGCGCTACCTTTGGTATCGACGGCAAGCGTCTGGTCACAGTCAGCCGCGACCGCGCAGCCAAACTGACTGACGCCAACACCGGCATGTTTCTCGAAAACGTGAACCTGCTGAAGGAGGGCTTGAACGCCGTGGTGCGGCACCCGCGCAAGGACTGGGTCCTGATCGGCGGAGAAGAGCGCATTCCCTACCTCTATATGATGGACCGCCCGCGCGCGATGAGAATCGCCGACGATTCCACGCTCATCAAGAAGTTTGAAAAGCAGGACGGACCGATTCTGGCGCTCGCCATCAGCCCCAACGGGAAACTGGTTGCGGTGGGCAGCGCCGTTGGCAACGTGAACGTCTATAACGCCGAGACTGGCGATGAGGTAGCGAAGTGCTCCGGCCATCGCGGGGGAATCTACGCGGTCCAATTTCATCCGGATGGGCAGCGCCTGATAACGGCGGGCTTTGACGGAATGGTGCGGTCCTACGACCTCGGGGGCAAGCTTTTGGCTGAATTTGTGCCGGTACCGGTTGAAAAGACAGTGGTGTCTCAACGATGAAACGACTTCTTCCCCTCGCGATTCTTGCATCCGCGGCATTTCATGCGGTCAGCCTCGAGGCAGCGGCGCCTGTGCTTCGCGACGTTTATCCGCGGGGCGCGCAGCGGGGAAAGACGTTCACGCTCTACCTGCGGGGCGAAGGTCTGGCTCAGGGCGCGCAAATCCGATCGACCATGCCTGCGAGTTTCTCGAAGCTCGCGCGCAGCAAGAATCCGTTTGCCGAATCGAACGCCGGCGGTTCCATGCGGCCCGATGCCGTCCTTCCGCTTCTTGTCGCGCTCAAGGCCGACACGCCTGCCGGCCTTTACCCGATTCGCGTCGTCACTCCGGAAGGCATTTCAAACGTGGTCCTGTTCTCGGTTGGAGAGTTGGTGGAAATCGAGGAGGCCGAGGCCAAAGATTCCAAGCAGGCTAACGACTTCCCGGAGCAGGCTCAGAAAGTCGAAACGGGTGTCGTCATCAATGGGACGCTTGCCGGCGTCGAGTCCGACACGTTCGCGTTCCGCGCGAAAGCCGGACAGAAGCTGGTGTTCGAAGTGGAGGCGCGCCGGCTCGGTTCAGCGATAGACCCGGCGATTGAGATCGTAGACGCCGCCGGCCGCGAGCTCGCGCGCAACGATGACGCGGAAGGTCTCGGCGTGGATGCGCGCGTCGAGGTGGCCTTTGCCAAAGCAGGCGAATACCGCGTGCAGCTTCACGATTCGAAATTCAGCGACCAGGCACAGAATTTCTACCGCCTCAAGATCGGCTCCTACTCGTTCGCTTCGGGCGTGTTTCCGCTCGGATGGAAGCGAGGCGAGACGGCCGAGATCACTATGTTCGGCGGCAATCTGAGCGCACCCGTGAAGGTGAAGGCCGATTTCCACTCGAAGTCGGAATTTGTGCCGGTGAGCGTGCCTTCTTCGCCCGCTTTGCCGTTCCTGCTCGCCGTGAGCGACCTGCCTGAATCGATCGAACCCGCCTCAGGCGAAGGTCCTGTCGCGCTCGCGGAAGCGACGGTGATGAACGGCCGAATTTCAAGGGACGGCGAAGTGGACCGCTACGCGCTGCGCGTCGAACCAGGCCAAAAATGGGTCTTTGAGATTAACGCGGCGTCACTTGGAACCTCGCTGCTTGACGCGACTCTCACCCTACGTGACGCCAAGGGCAAGAAACTCGCCACGGGCGACGACGGAAACGGCGTCGATCCGGTACTTCCGTTTACGGTTCCCGAGGGTGTCAAGGAGCTTACCGTCAACGTGGAAGATTTGCTCGGCCGCGGCGGTCCGCTTTACGGATACCGTTTGCAGGCTACGCAGCAACAGCCGGATTTTGCGGTTGAGCTCGGCACTCCGTTCGTCAACGTTCCCGCCGGAGGCACGGCGCAGGTTGTGATCGCCGTCCAACGCCGCGGTTACTCCGGTGCGCTCAAACTGACCATCCCAGATCTGCCGGAAGGCTTCACCTCGGCCGGTGGTCACGTACCGCCCGAATCGGCGGCGCAGCGCTTCACCGACATTACGGGACGCACCCGTGAACGCAGCGTCATCACAATTTCGGCGCGCTCCGACGTTAAGCCGCAGGCGCTCGATCTCTCGGTTCTCGGCGAGGCTTTGATGCCCGACGGAACCGCAATCCGGCGTATGGCGCGAGGTCCCGGAATGCTGGTCGCCGTGCGTGGCGTCAAGGAGAAGACGTTCAGCGCGCCGTGGCTCGACATGCAGCTGCCGATGGCGGTGAGCGCTCCGCTGCCGCTGACGGTTTCATCGTCGACGCCGCTCGTGCGCATTGCGCAGGGCTTCGAATACGTGCTCGATTACAAGGTGTCCAAAGGACCTGCCGCGGGACCGGTGAAGGTGAATCAGCAGACGGCGGGGTTGATTGGAAATCTGCGAATTCTGAAGGGCGAGACGGCGAAGGGCGACAATGGAAGCTTTCTCGTGTCCACGAATTTCGCGACGCCTATCACCACGTTCGATATGCTGCTCGAGGCGCAGACTGAAATCGGTGGGACACCCGTGAGCGTCCCGTCCCCCATGGTGACGTTTCAGGTGGTGCCCGGCTACGAGCTTCAATTGTCGAAAACGGCCGTTGAGATTGCGCCCGGGGGCAAGGTCGAAATCGCGGGCAGCGTGCGCCGGGAGCTGACGTTCGAGGGCGGCGAGATTCGCATCAAAGTCGAGGATCTTCCGGATCACGTCAGTTGCCCGGAAGTAGTGGTGCCTGCCGGCAAGACGGCGTTCGTTCTTGCATGCGACGCCGGCGCTGAGGCGAAGCGTGGCAGCTTTGACGTGCGGGTCGCATCCACCGCCCCCGATACCGGCCGCAAACAGAAGGCCGAGTACAAGATTCCGGATTTGAATATGAAACTGGCGGTGAATCGATGAAGCGGCATTTCGTAATTTCCCTCTGTGCAGCCGTGGCGGTTTCGACGGCTACAGCGTTGGCTGCTGCAACGCCGGACCAGGTCAGTTTCGTACGCGACGTCATGCCGATTCTGAACAAGGCGGGCTGCACGTCCGGTCCGTGTCACGGCGCCGCAAAAGGGAAGAATGGATTCAAGCTGTCGCTCCGCGGCTACGATCCCGAGTTCGACTACCGCGCTCTGATTCACGACATGTCCGGCCGGCGCTTCAATCGCGCCGACGCCGGCCGCAGCCTGATGCTGCTCAAACCCACCCAGCAGTTGCCCCACGGCGGAGGCACGCGCATCGAGTTGGATTCGCCCTACTACAAGACGATTCTCAATTGGATTGAGCAGGGCGCCGATTTCGGCGACCCCGTCTCGGCTCAGGTGACCAGGCTCGACATCGTACCCTCCGAGGTGACGATGCCCAAGCCCGGCGGAAAGCAGCAATTCAAGATCACGGCCCATTTCGCGGATAACGCCACGCGCGACGTCACGAAAGAAGCGCTCTATTCGAGCAACACTCCGACGATAGCCGAGATCAACGACACCGGCGCGCTCGAGTCGCTTCGCAAGGGCGAGGCCGCCGTTCTGGTCCGCTACGAAGGCAAGCTCGCCGTCGTGAACGTCACGGTGCTGCCCGAAAAACAGGGTTTCCAGTGGGGCGGCTACCCGGAGAACAATTACGTCGACAAACACATCGCGGCGAAGCTCGAAAAGGTAAAGCTGCAACCCGCGGAATTGGCAGGGGACGCCGAGTTCCTGCGGCGTCTTTCTTACGACCTGACGGGCCTGCCGCCTTCGGTGGAAGAGACCCGCGCCTTCCTCGTCGACAAGACCGAGACGCGTGTGAAGCGATCGAAGATGATCGACAAGCTGATGGCGAAGCCCGAATTCGTCAACCATTGGTCGGTCAAGTGGGGCGACCTGTTGCAGGTCAACCGCAATCGGCTTGGCGACAAGGGCATGTGGGCCTTCCGCGAATGGATTCGCGAAACCATCGCCACGAACAAGCCGTACGACAAGATGGTTCGCGAGCTGATCACCTCGCGAGGCAGCACTTTCCAGAACCCTCCGGCGAACTATTTCCGTTTCACGCGCGACCCGAAGCTCGCCATGGAAACGACGACGCAGCTCTTTCTAGGCGTGCGCATGGTCTGCGCGCAATGCCACGACCATCCATTCGAGAAGTGGACGCAGAATCAGTACTTCCAGTTGACGGCTTTCTTCGGCGGCGTCGGCATCAAGGACGGCATGGACTCGAACGAAGAGATCATCTTCGAGAAGCGCGAAGACTTCGAGATCAAGCATCCGAAAGACGGGCGGGTGATGCCGGCCAAGTTTCTTTTCGGCGGGGAGAAGATCGCTCCGCGCGAAGCTGAATTGCGCCAGAGTCTGGCGGAGTGGCTGACTTCCCGCGATAACGAGCTGTTCGCGAAGGCGATGGCGAACCGCATGTGGAGCTACTTCTTCGGACGCGGCATCATCGAACCGGTGGACGACATCCGGGCGAGCAATCCACCCAGCAATCCGCAGCTTCTCGACGCGCTCACGAAGGATTTTCTCGATCGCAACTTCGACCTTCGCCACCTCATGCGGACGATTGTGAACTCGCGCACCTACCAGCTTAGCTTCCGCACAAACGAATGGAACGCGGAAGATGAGATCAACTTCTCGCACGCCCAGCCTCGCCGCCTGAGCGCGGAGGAACTGTTCGACGGCATCTATCTCGCAACCGGCAGCCATCCGTTCCTGCGCGACGTGCCGAAGAATTTCCGGGCGCAGCAGTTCCCGGACTCGACGGTCGGGCTGGGCGGTTTCCTCGATGTATTCGGACGCCCGGAGCGGCAGACGAGCTGCGAGTGCGAACGGCGGAGCGACGTAAGTCTGGTGCAGGCGCTCAACCTGCTGAACGGCTCGACCATCGCCGACGCCATCGCGGACGAGGAAGGGCGCATCGCGAAGCTGGTGCTCGGCGGCGCGAACGATCGCAAGATTGTGGAGGATCTGTATCTCGCGGCGCTCAACCGTCCTCCCGAGCCCCGCGAAATGGACCTTGCGCAGACCTATCTTGCCGGTGGCTTGAACCGGGCCGAGCGCGCGCAGGATCTTCTATGGGCGCTGCTGAACAGCAATGCGTTTCTGTTCAACCGCTGACGACGGTACAATAGAGGGCTATCCACTATGGCTACCAAAGTTACGGTTTTCAACAACGGCCCGTTGCGCATCGAAGGAGAGTTCTCGATCACCGACGCCGCGGGCGCGACGTATGGCTTGGCGGGCCGCACGGTGATTGGGCTCTGCCGCTGCGGTCAGAGCGCCGACAAGCCTTTCTGCGACGGCAGCCACGGGCGCACGGGATTTAAGTCCGAGTGCGCGGCGAAGGAATTGCCGCCCCCCAAACCGAAGGTCTAATCTAGCAGCCCGTAGAAAAGCCCCAATTTTCAGCCGGTGGGCCGGTGGGGCAGGCGATCGTCTTTCGTCGCCTGTTGGGGAGGGCTGCGGTCCGCGAAACTTCATGAAAAAACCGAAAGGCGGCAATTCAGGCTTGGCCCGAGCTTCGCTTTGCTTGGGCTCTCGTGTTTTCATGGGGTTAGGTTGGTTTTTCGATCCTGTTGGGGAGGGCCTACGGCCCGCGAAACTTCATGAAAAACCAAAGGCGGCAAATGCAGGCTTGGCCCGAGCTTCGCTTTTTTGGGCTCTCGTATTTTCATGGGGTTAGGTTGGTTTTTCGACCCTGCTTTCCGCCGCGCAGTAGGC
>CAMDED010000153.1 GCA_945893365.1 Candidatus Sulfopaludibacter sp. SbA3
GGCGATCGAGGAACCCGTTTCCAGCCGCTGGACTGCGACCGTTTTGACCTCACGTGTGAACTTCCGTCGAGACAATCCCATGACTCATTTTCTCCATTCAATGAATTTTGAGTCTTAACTGTTTGTCTCAAACCATGAGGCAACTCCAGACATATACATCGGCGCCGACCTTCTTGCGCTCGAAAATTGGCGAAACGCGCTCGAAGTCCAGAAGCGGCTGGTTTCCGTTCTTGTTGCCGAAATACCCCGTGCCCTGGGTGATGATTTTTTTGTCGCGCCGGTGGCTAACCAACTTCGCAACTCCCTGAAACGCAGTAGCGCCGATCTGGTCCTTCGTCCCGTAGAAAACCGTGTGCAGGTCCGAACAGGCGAAAGGCGCGTGCTTTCCAATGCCGAACGACCCAAGCTTGCCGGCATTTTTGTCAGAGACGCCGACGGACTTCGTAAGCTTGAACCAGTCCGAAGTGCGATCGTCCTTATGTCCAACGACAAGGCCTGTCGTGTTGAAATCTGCAATGCGGAGGACGTCCAGTTTATCCGCCGACAGTACTTTCAGCGCAGATTCAAAAAACTGTACCGTCTGCTTGGACGACTTCGAAAATGCGACGCACGCCTGCAGCGTCTTCTTGAACTCATCGCAGCCCGGAAACTCCGAGCTCGGGATTTCAAGCTTCTGGAAATGAACCTCGACCGGCTTTCCGGACGCGTCATGAGCATCAGAGGAATTCTGAAGGCCCTCGCGCGCCAGACTCATCAGCGGGTGGTCTTTGAATGTCTCGATGCCAGGATCATTGAGTCCGCTCTCCTGGCCGTTGTTGTTGTCGGGGAACATCCATCCCGGCTTACGTTGTCCTATCACGCGCACCTCTCATCCAGTAGTCGACGACACTCTGCCGCGATCTTTCTCACCAGCGGAACTGTCACCGCATTTCCGATTTGCTTATATTGCTGAACCTTCGACAGAGGTTTAGGGAACGAGAAATCATCATCCAAAAAACCCTGGAGGCGCAGGCATTCGGCCGGCGTTAGCTTGCGGATTCCCCACGCATCTTGAATGACCGGGACGTTATGGCCGCCATCGCCCATGTTCGCCATAAGGGCGAAAACGGAGTTGCTCTTGTTCTCGCGGACATAGTTGCGGCGAAGCATGTATATCGATTCGGAGTCCCCCGCTTCGATGGAGTCTTCAAACAGCTTCTTCCAGCGCGAGTCGTCGTTGAAATAAAAGGAGTCATCGGGCTTCTGCTCGAGATCGAGGAAGCTACGATAGTCCAGCGTCTCCACTTCGGGCTCGGGAAAATGGAACGTGTTCGTCCTGAAATGGTTCCAGGACAGGGCAACCATATATAAACGCTCCCGATTTTGCGGGATGTTTGTGTGAATCTTCGTGTTCAGGACAGTCGTGTTCTCGCGTGGCATGAACCAGTAGCCTGCAGCCTGAATCTCGTGAGCGATCCGGTTAAACGTGCGTCCCCGGTCATGGCTTAGAAGATGCGGCACATTTTCGAACAGGAGGATCTTTGGACGGTCGTTCCCGAACTCTCGTATCAGGCGCATGATTTCAAAGAAGCTCCTGCCTCTCTCGTCGTTAAAGCCAAGCTTCGCTCCTGCGACGGAGAATGGCTGACACGGGAAACCCGCCGTCAGAACATCGACGGCCACCAGCTCGTCGTCAATCACCGAGAGCTCTTCGATGGGTTTTTGATAGGTAGCCGTGTCCGGAAAGTTGTGTCGATATGTTTCCACTGCGAAACGATCCTTTTCGTTGGCCCACGTTACCCGGAACCCTTCCTTAGCGAAGGCAAGGCAGAATCCACCCATGCCAGCGAACAGGCTGCCCACCTGATACACCGGCCGCTTTGCTTGTTTTCTCACGGATAGACCCGATCACCTCGTCTGCTTTCTGAAGGAAAACCCTTGCGATTGCACGGCGGTCTCCTGGCGGAATTTCGCCTTGATCAGCCTCATCTCTGCTTCCAGAGCGTCGAGAATCTGCTTGGCATGCTCCTCCGTGTACATATAATTGCGTCTATTGGATAGGTTTGCGACAAGGCGCATCTTCTTGACAACTTCCGTGACGCGCTTTTCTGCCAGCTTTTCGAAGCGGTCGGCCTTCTTAGTAGCTGATTCAGAGTTCATCTGGATCACTCAGTGTACTACAGATTGAGCTAGAATCGCTATATTTTCTAAATGTAGACGAAGAAACTTTGGCTTAGCAGCTCAGAAAGCTAACTTGTAGAATCGGGGCTGAGCGGGGGAGGGGCGGATGAACGAGAGGGTCATGGCTACCCTCCAATATCCCTCCAAATCCCTCCATTAGGAGAAACCCTGAAGAAGGAGTTACCGAAGTTACTGATTTCGTTATACCTGAGTGATCGCCCAGAGCGGCTTGGTGCTTTAGCGTCGCGGGTTTCGAAACCCCGTCCCGCTCCATCTGCACTATCGACGAGGCCATCAGTTAGGATGTTCGTACGCGCCTCCGCGCTGCGGGCGCACCTGCCGAACGCGAAGATCCAGGGCGGCTTTTGGGTGCCGGGTCGCCTGAGCCGCGAGGCCGATCAGCGACGACTGCGGCGCTGGCAGACAGTGTATTCGGCAGGTCGGAACGACAGGCAAGGATGCCTGTCCCACCCGGTCAAGTTGTATTTGTGCCGCCCCCCGCGGTAAGCGCTTCCTCCGCTTCATAGCGGCAGACGTCCCGAAAATCGCAATAGCGGCAGGGAGCCGTTGAGAACGGCTTCGGCGCCACGCGTCCCTCGCGGATCTGTCCGGCTGCAGCCTCGATTTTCGCGGTCGCGTCGTCCAGCCACTCATCGGTCAGGGGCAGATAGTTGCCCTTCAACTGGGGCAGCGCGTCGGTCCAGCCGGTGTACAACACGTTTTCACGCGTGCCGCCGCGGACGCCGCAGTAGAGCATGCCCGCCACGTCGTGACCCAGGCGCTCCGCCGCGATGGTGTAGAGCGGCCCTTGCAGCGAGTTATCGTTCTTTACGTACTTCTGCATTTGCAGGCTGTACTTGTAATCAACCACCAGGGACCGGCCGCCGGCGAGCCGGTCGATGCGGTCGATACGCCCACGGACCATGACGCCGCCGATCTTCTCCTCGAAGTCGACCTCGGTCTGGTGGGCAACGGCCTCCGGGAGTTTGTTGTCCGCCGCGATACGGAGCAAGTCCTGTAACAATTGCTGCCGCAGAGCCTCGCGCCGGTAGCCGGACGGCACATGCTCCTGGGCGCAGACCTCTTCGAAGATCCGGCCGAACAGCGGCTCGATCGGCGGTCTGCCGGGCGTCCACTCGGCCAGAACGCGATGGATGATCGTGCCTTGCACTCGGAAATCGAGCCGGTCTTCAGGGCGCGGCGGCGCGGGCCGCAGCTTCAACGTATAGCTCCCGAAGAACTGAAACGGACACTGGAGGAAGCTCTCAAGCCCGGTCGGCTTCATGGTCGAGTGCCGTTCGGCCAGTACCTTCAACAGCGCCTCATCGCGAATGGAGCCGAAGCCCGGCGAGCGTGGGTGCGCGTCAGCATGTTGCGTGTAAAGCGGCCGCGTGGAAACCGGCCGCGCGGCCACGCGATTCACCGCGAACCGGTCGAGAAAAAGCGAGGGCAGGTTTCGATCGCCGCGGGCATCCATCTCCGGGTAACTGAGCACCAATTCCGAAGTGGCGCGCGTCACGGCGATATGGAAGAGAAGGGTTTCCTCCTGCTCCAGCTCCGCCGGGGTTCTGACCGCGATACCCTTCGCATTGAGCGCGAGGCGCGCCCGGTCGCCAAAGAAGGGGTCGGGCTGCGCATGCTTGGGAAACTGCCCTTCGAGAAGCCCGCAAACGAAGACCACCGGCAATTCCCACTGGCGCGCTTCATGAGCGCTCATCACGTGGACGACGTTGCGGCGGTGGTCCGCCACGCGCAAGGGCGTGAGACGCAGCACGGACTTCGCGCGCCGCCAGAATTCCTCGAAAGGCACTCGTTCGTTCGGAAAGGACTCGGCGGCATCGTCCATGGCCGATTCAAACGCGTGCAGCGCTTCCGCCCGACCGCGTCCGACGGCGACTTCGCTCCAGGATGCTCTGTCCGCTGGACGAGCAAGCTTGGCCAGGGCGGCGAGGGAGCGCATGTGCGCGGTCCATTCTCTTGGCGTGCCTGACTTGAGGCGCAAAGTATCCAGGTTGGCTAGCGAATCGAGTAAGCGCGTCAGGTGCGCGCGCCCGTCGCCGCCGGCTGCCGCGATCTCCCGCAAGGCTTCGATCCCGCGCCCCGGCAACTGTCGGCGCACTTCGAAATCGAACCGGTCCATTGCACCGCTCACGCCTCCGCCGGAAGCTTCCATGCGCATGGCCGAGAGCGTAGCCGCATGATCCCATCCACTGCGCATCGCGTCGCCGGCGGCGGTGAGATAGCGGGTTACGCCGTGCTCGCTAAGGGGCGACGTAGAGTAGAATCGCGCCGGAATTCCGAATCGCTCGAATGTGGCGGCGAGCAGCGGCGCGTAGACGTCGGGATTCCTGACGACCACGCCGATTTCCCGGAATTCGCGCCCTGTAGCGGTCTGCTCCAGGATGCGGCGCGCGATCTCGTCCGCCTCGCGCTCGATGACGGGAGCGGTAAACAATTCCGTGCGCACGTCCGGGTTTACGGACTCCGTCGATGGCGAAGCCACCGTGACCGCCGCATGCTTTGCGAGCGCATCCACCAATTCGCGTTCCGGAGCATTGAGCCGATAGAACCCTTCCAGCCAGACGGATTTCACCGCCCCGGCGCCAGCCCGGCGGATGACCGCAGCCGCCCGCCGCAACCGCGTGGCGCGCATGCCTGCGCCGCGAGCGATCAGCTCGATTTCCACTTCACGGTAAACTGCCGCGAATGCCGCCCCCAGCGGGACCGGGGCCTGCGTTTCCTCGACGAACTCCGCAAGCGATTGAGGATCGCACCCGGCCGCGGAAAACTCCTCGATCATCCGCGCAAGCGCCACACCGAATCCAGGCAAATGCGCGACCCGCGTGAACTCCGGCCGCTTCAGGCGCAGCACGACTTCGTCCACCAGCAGGTACAGAAGCGGGGCTGAAATTTGCGGCAACCCCTCGACCCAGGGCTCGATGAATTTCGAAAGCGTGGCCACCATTCCCGGCCGCAGCAGGAAACCTTCGCGCGCCATCAAGTTGCGCACGTGTTCGGCCATGGTAGCGGTCGGGACAATCAGCCGGAACCCATCCTCGCCGCTGCGGCTTTTCGCAGCTAACGCCGCGCCGCGAAGCTGTTCCAGGCCGCCGCCCAGCAATTTCATTTCGGGCGCACGCCCTTCGCTTTCCACTCGCGTAACTGCGCAAATCCCTGGGCGATCTCCTGCTGCGCGAAGGCGCAATGCCCGTCGCGCTTCACGTATTGCTGGACGAACATGGACGCGCCGCCGCCCAACTCCGCAATCGTCTGATACTGGTCCGGCACCCACGGCGGAACCAGCGGATCGTACGTCGTGTGGATGGCCAGCATGGGCCGCGTCAACTTTCCGCTGGGCGTGTACCAGGTGCGGACGTACTCCGCCGCGCGGGCATTGGATTCGTACCGCTTCACGCCGTCGTTGACCGCGTTGTCGTCCGGCGTTCCGTCGTAGATCGTGTTGCGGTTGTCGAACGGATTCCCGCCTCCCCGCTGCCGCAGGTCCTTCAGGATGTAGGTGAAGAATACGATGGTCGCCGCCGCCTCCTTGTTGGTCTTGATGTTCGTGTACCGCCGGAACGCGGCCGCGGCGTCGGGCTTGTCGTCGAGCAGTCTCTCGATACGCGCACTCTGCTCCTTCGATGCCGTGTAGTCCGAGGGCACGTTGTCCGGCGCAGGCAGCGCATCCGGGAAATAGTAGGCGAACACGACTGCCATGTCGAACACGCGGCGCGCCATGAACCACGCGGCCGGCGCAAGGGGTCCGCAGAGGGCGAGGCCGCCGTCGTAGGAGTTGGGGAACTGTTCGAGCAGCGTCATGGTCAGGAAGCCGCCCATCGAATGACCGGTTACATAGGTTTCTTTCGGCGCGCCGTACTTGCGGGCGAAGTACCGCCTGAGCGCTTCGGTATCGGCCACCGCTTCCTGAATCGCCCAGCCGCCCGCCGAATAGCCCGATTGCGCGACCGCGTAACCCGGCAAGGAATTGAGTATCGTACTTGGTTTTGCGGGGTCGAAGTTCCCCGCCGACGGGTTGTAGCCATGGCAGTACATCACAAGCGCGCCGTTCCAATTCTCGGGAACGTCGATGCGAAAGTTGGCGCCGTTGATTTCGCCTATCTCGATCTTCGGCTCGGCGAAACAGCGGGCAGCGAGGCAGGCAAACGCAAGAATGGTCGGGATGATTCGCTTCATGAGAACTTATTGTACCGGTTGTGCGGCCGAATACAGGTAATCGCGGACCTTCAGATAACGCTCGCCTGACAGGCCGGGAGGCCTGTCCCACGCTTTGCACCAGGCTTCCGCCGCCGGCGCTCCCAAGCGCGTGACGATCTCGCGCACAAGCGTTTCGCGCCCCAAGCGGTCCTCAAGCGACCTCGCCATTGCGACGTCCTGCCGGTAGTTGCGCTCCGTCATTCCCGACGGTTTTGGGTCGGGCTTGCCGCACAGGTAGCCAAGCCAACCTTCGATGCGCTTCTCGGGGACGCGCGCGTCTTGCACGCGGACCTCCAGCGGATAGATGATCCAGCGGTCGTCGAACCACATCTGCGCTTCGAGGCGAATTCGCGCGACCGGCGCGAGGGCGGGCGTCCACACGTCCATGATCAGGTGACTTTCGGTGAGGTCATCGGCGCACGGGAAAGGCAGCGGCTTTTTGTCCGCGCCGTACACGACGACTTTGAAGACGTCGTCCGGATTCGCCGCGACGCACAGATTGTATTTCGAGACGCCCTTCGCAATGACGCGAAATGTGGTGAAGGCATTTCGCGCCACGGCGGGCGAGATGATCTCCCGCGCGGCGGCGAGACCGGGTGTCCAGAACTCGGAGCGGATCTCGACTGTCTGTGCCGCCAGGTTGATTGCCAATAGCGCTAGCGCCCAAATTCGCATTTCATGATTTTACCGCTGAGAGTTTGGGGATGCGCCTGGTAACCGGCGCCGACACCGGAGCGCCCTCGCCGTCCGAGGCGCCGATCCCCCGCATCACGGGGAGCGCCTGCACCATCCAGTAGCGGGCGTGGCTTGTACTTGATCGTGAACACATGCGCCTCGTCGCGCCGCCGCATCCGCAAGCCGGAGCCGCGGATTCGACCTGGAGACAGAGCGCTTGCGCCCCGCGGCGACGCCGGCATCATCCTTGAATTCGATCTCCATGTCGATGCCTTAGGATCGCCCGGCTCCGATGGCGTTTGGCGGAATTGCCCGGCTTGATTGCCGCTCAAATTTTTCAAATTTCGCTTGACTTGCCGAGGGAGGGAAGTACAATGCAGGAAGCGGCGCTCCGGTGACGCCTCCCTGAGCAATTACCTTCCATGAGAAAAACCTCTAATCGCAGCCTTCCGCGACTCTTTCGCTTCGCCGTGCTGTTCTCGATTCCGCACGCCGCCCTGCCCCAGAGCGAAACCCTCGCGATCAAGCCGACCCAAACGATCCATCTTTTCGACGGCAGGAACCTCGATGCCTTCGAGTCCTGGCTCGTGGATTTGAAGCACACCGATCCCGATCGCGTTTTCAGCGTCGTCGATCGAATCGACGGGGCCCCGGCGATCCGTGTGAGCGGCCAGCACTGGGGCGGTCTGATCACAAAGCAGCGGTATCGGGATTACAGGCTGGTGTTGGAATACCGCTGGGGCCCCGCAAGCTGGGGGAACAGGCGGGACCGGGCGCGCGACAACGGAATTCTGCTTCATTGCCAGGGGAGGCCTGGAAACTCGACGAAGGATTTCAACGGTCCCTGGATGCGATCCGTGGAGTTTCAGATCATCGAAGGCGGAGTGGGCGACATCATCCTGGTTGGCGGCTACGACGATAAAGGCGAGTTGCGCCGTCCCAGCCTGAAGGCGAAGACGCGCAAGGACCGCAACGGCAGGAACGCCTTTGATCCGAATGGCCAAGAGGGGCTGCATTCGGCGCAGCACGTCAACTGGTGGGGCCGCAGCGAGGACTGGGTGGATAAGCTCGGCTTCCGCGGCGCATCCGACCCCGACAGTCCGGGACAGGAGTGGACGCGTCTCGAAGCCATTGTCGACGGCGGACATCTGGCCTATTACGTGAACGGAAAACTCGTAAACGAAGGAACGGAGTGCTCGCTACAGGAAGGGAGATTGCTTTTTCAGTCAGAAGGAGCCGAGATCTACTTCCGCCGGATCGACCTGGAGCCTCTGAAATAGCCAGCCGCGCCCGGCTTGCGAATTTCCTGTGCCGGGTTCGAGAGGACCGCGCCCGGCGTGCTTCGTTATTGGAGAAGCGCCACGTACCTCACCGGGTCATCGGCAACATCCAGTATCAGAACTCGATCCGCAGGCGCGCCTCAACGACCCTCGGTCCGCCCTTGTCGTTGTCATAGTAGCTGACCTGTGTCGTGATAATTCCCGCTTGTCCGGGAGCGGAGATATTGCTTGGCGGGACGCGGAAGTTGGGATGGTTGAACAGGTTTGAGATCATGGCCATGAAATCCATGTGCAGCCGCTCGGTCACCTGAAAGCGTTTGAAGAGGCTTACGTTATGCGTGACTTCGCCCGGACCTTCAAGGACATTGACGCCGCTATTCCCAAATTGTCCGGCCGCCGGCCTGGTGAAAGCGGACACATCGAACCAGCGGGAGAGAGTCCGTTCGCCCGGTGAAAGGTTTCCATTCGCGATGCGATCCGGGAATCCCCCGGAGGTATTCGTGTTCGACGGGTCCGCGCCCGAGTAGCTGGGAGAAAAATATTGGCCGGTCTGCATGATGTTCGCCCAGGCGAATTTCCATCCGCCGAGGACATGTTCGGCAGGTCCGGGGAGATTCGAAAGGAAGCGCCGGCCGCGGCCCACCGGCAGGAGCCACAAGGTGTTGAGAACCACGCGGTGTTTCGGACTAATATCGCGATTCCACAGGTTGGGATTGTAAGGATTCTCCAGGTTTGCATAGTTCGTCATGTTACGAGCCCAGGTCCAGAAACCATCGAAGGTCACCCAGCCTACGCGGCGCTGCGCCTCGAAAACCATGGAATTGAACTTGGATTCGCCGTTGGTCTGGGTGAAAGTCGTTCCGACAAACTGAGGATAGGGCCTTCGGCTCTGCACAAAGGGGATCAGACTCGGAGCCGGCTTATTGGTTGCCAGATCGTAATTGAGATTCTTATCTCGAGAGCCGATGTAGGAAAGCCTGAAGCCGATATCCTTCACCTGCCTCTCGATCGTGAAATTGACCTGATGGATGTAGCCGTTCTTCGTATCCATCGGGTACCCGGTGGCGCTTTGGGACGGAATCGAGCCGGCTCCCGCCGGGAAAGGATTGGGGAATGCGAACAACGGCCTGCCGTTCTGGACGCTGTTGAAAAACATTTCGCTGAGTTGGAACGGGCCGGTTCCCTGGGCGCGTACGTACGGACCCAGGAATTCATTGAAGATCCCATATCCTCCTCGCAACACCGTCTTGTCGTTCAGCCGGTAAGCCGCGGCGATCCTGGGCGCGAAATTCGCCTTTTCGGCGTGGGGAACGACGTCCCCGGCCACTACCTTGATTGTGTTTGTGGGATAAAGCGGGCTGATCTTGCCAATGACGTCCGAAGGAACGATGATGTTGCCCGTCTTGGGATCCCAGTTATATTGAAGGCCGTCGTCCAGACGCGGCGAGGTAAAGAAATCCCAACGTACGCCATAGTCGAGCGTGAGACGGTTATTGATCTTAAACGTATCCGTCGCATAGAGCCCTAATTCCTTGGAGCGGGTCGTGCGGTCGATGAACGGAACCAGCCGCTGGCTGCTGAAAGGCAGGCCCAGCATGAAGTCGGCGTAGGCGTTGTTCGTGAGGGAGCCGTTGAAGGTGAAGGATCCGTACGTTCCCGCGGGGACCCGGCCGTCGTAGCTCATGAAAGTCCGCAACTCACCCCCGACCTTAAGGACGTGCCTGCCCGTCACCACGCTCAGGGAGTCGGCGTAGGTGAAGCTCTTGGGGCTCACCCTCGGACCTCCGATCTGAACGTCGATGTTACTGTACCCGGTGATGCTCATGGTGGGAAATCCGCCGGGCGTCGCCAAACCGCCGGGATTCACGCCGCCGATCCCGAGATCGGAAACCACTTTGGCTCCACTCGGAGGCTGGCGGCTATCCACTTCGATGGCGGTCTGGATGGCGTCCCGATTCCCGCCAAACGTGAATGAGTTAACGATGCGGGGAGAGAAAACGTGAGTATCCACGATCGACCATGAATGGCTCTGCCTGAGCGTCGTCCCCGCAAGCGCCGGGTAAGTTCCCGGAGTTACGTAACGCGGCAGATAAGCCGTAAATCTTCCAAAGATGGAGTTCTTATCGCTGAATTTGTGATCGAGCCGGATGGCTATCACGTCGGCGATGAACTGGTCGCCCGGATAGGGGTGAACCCACTGGAAATTATTCGTAAGGCTGCCGGCGGCGCCGAAATTGGGGGGAGGCAGGTAGGCATCCTGGACCTTTTGAGCGACCGGGCTAAGTCGGTTGGGCGGGATGACGTTGCCGGGAAAGGGCGTGCCGCTTAGGGGATCGTTTACGACGACGGGCCTGGCCAAAGCAAGCAACTGCGAAAAGTCGCCGGAGCGCATGGGAGGCGTGGGCACGCTTGTCGTAAGGAAGGTCTTGCCCGGAACGCGCTCGCCGTTCCAGAGTCCATAGAAAAACGTCTTGTCCTTGATAATGGGGCCGGAGGCGCTGAGGTTGAAGGTGTGATAGAGATCGCGGGTCTTTTTCGGTTCAAAGAAGTTGCGTGCGCCGAGCGCGGAATTTCGATTGTAGTAGGACACTTCGCCGTGGAACTCATTTCCGCCGCGCTTGCTGATCGTGTTGTAGTGCCCGATGCGGCTGTATTCCGCGGTGTTATTCACGGCCACCAGTTTCAATTCCTCGACGAACTCCATATTGATCGTCTGCGAATTCAGCGTTTGCTCGTGGATTCCGTCCATGCCCATGTCGACCTGATTTCCGCTGTGGCCCGCGAGAATGAAGCCGCTTCCACTGCCTGCCTGCGGTTGGGCGCTCGGCATCAGCGCCAGAACAGGCGTGGGAGCGCCATATCGATTAGCGGGAATCGGGACGTCCTTATAACGGCCGCCGCCGAAGGAAGCGGAGATCTTGCCCTGCTCCGTCTCGATCACCGCCGCGGATGCGGAGACAGTGACCTGGGTCTCGGCGGCGCCGACCTCCAGACTTATGTCGATCCGCCGGATCTGGCTGCTTGCGAGAATAATGTCAGCCGCCACAAAAGTCTTGAAGCCGGGAAGCGCGGCCGTCAGGCGATAGGCTCCGGGCTTCAAACCAGGCGACTCGTAGTTGCCTTGGGCGTCGGTCGTGATCCTGCGGGCTTGGATATTCGTCGCGATCTCGTCGATGGAAATGGCGACGCCAGGCACGATCGCGCCCGATTGGTCGATGGAGGTCCCGCGGATGGTGGACAGATTTCCTTGTCCCCAGAGGCCGCGGGACATCGACAGCGCCGCGAGTGCGTTCACTGCAAGAATTATTCGCGATTTTGAGCACATGACGACTCCCTCCTCACTCCAGCTCGACGCCAAAGGTCCGGCCGGCGCGCGCTGGGCCGACACGCCCTCCAGCTTGCCTGCAAGGGCTGTTAATCGTTCAATGGAAGTAGCTACTCAGGCAGGCATCACCATGGCGCCGATTTTCTCGATTGTACTCCCCGCCTCACGGGAGGTCAAGCGAAATAAAGTTAGTCTGTCATTAACTTGTCAAGATGTCCGCTTTTATTAACACGTGATCTGTCCGGTTTACCGCATAGAGTGCATTATCTTTTGAAGCGGCGGGGACGAGGGCCCCATTAAGGATCCCTTCTTCCTTACCGGCCTGAAGCCGCAACAAGCGGCTTTGCTTTTGGCCGGCGCTTTCACCCGCCCGAGCCTGGCGAGTGGCGGTGTGCCCCCGGCTTGTCCCCGGAGGGGGAAACGGGAAAGGGGGAGAGCCAAATTCCTTGCTGCCGCAGGCAGATCTCCACGACGGCGTCCTCATGCCACCCGCTTGCGGCTCATCGCCTGGCCTTGCGCGTCGAATTTCCCCACCACGTGCGGGCCGTAGCGGATCGACACCTGCCCGTCCAAATGCTCATGGATCGTTACCGTCGATCCCGCCAACGTGCTTCGAAATCGCGTCTTGCCGATTTGCCAGCGTCGATCTCCAATCGCCACGGTGTTGTCCTTCGCCACCACCCGTTCCGTCTGTACTGTAAAGATCCACTCCAATTCCGTCCGGCTGCAGCGCCGAAAAGCCGTCCCCTTCTCTGCCGCGGCTACCTTAAACTTCCGGTTGAACTCCCCGATGTACCGCTCCCGCAAAAACCGATTCGCCTCTTCCACTCCCTCTATTCCCGCCAATCGAAGCTCTTGCGGCAGCCGCCCTTGCCACGTCCCGAAACTCCTTTCCGAGCGTCCCCTCGCCTGCGGCGAGCACGCCGCGATCATCTGTACCCCCAACTCCTTCATCGCCCGCCCCACTTGCGTCAGCCGGTGTTTGTCCACCTTCTCGCCCGCCTTCATCGTGACGAAAAAATGGCTTCCCCGATCGCTGTATAGCGCGCAAAACAATCCCTGCGTTTCGATCACTTCCCGCAGCGCCGCCATTACCGTTCGCGTGGATTCCTCTTCTACCAACTGCGCGTAGTAGATCTCGCTATTGGCGTCGTCCAGGATCACCAGAAGATCAAACCATTGGTCATCCTTGAACCAGCGATGCTTGCTCCCATCGATGTGCAACAGCATCCCCGGCAGCGGGCGGCGCGGCCGCCGCCTCCGATGTGGCCCTCGCTTCATTCGCTTCTGCACCAACCCGGCGCCTACCAGCGCCTGGTATACCCACGTGTAGCTCAGTTCGATGTCGTGCTCCTCAACCAGCTTCTCCTGGAAGTGCCGTACATTCAGGTCATAGTACTTCTCCTGGTACAGACCCAGCACCTCCTCGACCGTTTTCAACGGCACACGACGCCCACTCGGCTTCCCTTTGCGCCGGTCCGCCAACCCCGCGTACCCTTCCTCCTCGATCCGCTCCCGCCACCGTCGCATCGTCCGATCGCTCACTCCGATGATCTCCGCCGCATCCCACCACCTGATCTTCTTCGCCATCGCCTTCAACAACACGTCTTGTACTTTCATCATCCGCCTCCATCTCGGCAGCGGAGTATTGCTGGGATTCCTTCATCTCCCCAGTCTCTCCTGCCCCGATCCTTGGACCGGACACATCGTGCGTTAATTCCACCGGACAGATCACATGTTAACGACAGCGAAATAAAGTTAGTCAAGTTAGTCCAGCGATTCCGCTCGTCATTGACAACGTCGGAACGTTCCCCGAGACGCCGGCCCATGGACCGACGCGAATCTGTAAAAGAGTGGACGACGCGCGCGATTTCCTCGCCAGCCGCCGCCGTCGCGGCGGTCAAAGCCGCGATCGCGTTATGAATCGAATAGTCTTTCGCCTGCTCGCCGTCGCCATGCTCCTTGCGCCAGCAGGCGCTACGGCGCAACAGTCGTTGCGACCCGCCCTTTCATTCGCAACGATCGGCCGCCGGCCGGACCAGAGGCACTCAATGGTAGTCTACTTTCGTCGCGATACCGGGAACCGTCACCGGACGCGGCGCCACATTCGTTCCGGCCCTCACGCCGCTATTTGCGATTCCGGGGCGAGAATACGCCGTGAAGTTTCGAGCGGCTCGCAGACTTCGATCAACAGCGCCGCGTTCGGCCGCACCGCCGGCGAGTGCGGGGGCGACAGCGGCGGCATCGGGCCAGCCGGTTCGCGTTAAGATGGGAATTCCAAGGAGTTCCAGTCATAGGGCAATCCATACGGCAGAAACCGGCAAAGAAGGAAGGGCGCGCGGAGAAACGCAACCTCATTCGTTGTCTTGCTCCGCTCCTCTGCGTCGCCGCCGCGATTCCGAATTCCGCTCTCGCGGACTCGGTCGTGGTTCTTCCTTTTTTCAACCTGTCAGATCAGCAGAACCTGGAGTGGATCGGGGAGAGTCTGGCGGAGACGATCGGCGAGTCCCTTTCCGCGGGAGGTCTTCTCGCGCTCGGCCGCGAGGAGCGGCAGGAAGCCTTCCGCCGTCTCTCGATTCGCAATTACGCTTTGCTCACGCGCGCGACCGTCATCAAGATAGGCGAGACGCTCGATGCCTCGCAGATCGTCTACGGCCAGCATGAAATGCTCACGCCCGGGACGCTGCGGATCGGCACCCGCATTCTCGATCTGAAGAATCTGAAGAAGGGGCCCGAGTTCGAGGAAACCGGCGTGGTGGAAGACCTTGCCGCCATGGAGACCCGGCTTGCGTGGAGATCTCTCAAGTTCCTCGCGCCGCAGACCGCGCCCTCCGAGGAGGCGTTCCGGAGCAGCCGCATCGACATTCGCGTGGATGCGATCGAGAAATACGTTCGTGGTTTGGTGGCGGACTCTCCGGCCGCGCAGCATCGTTATTTCACGCAGGCCGCGCGCCTGGACGTCCGCTTCTCGCAGCCCTGCTTCCAGCTTGGCCGGATGTACACGGAGAAGAAGGACTGGCGCGTCGCCGCCAGCTGGCTGGAGCGCGTCGGCGCGCAGGATTCGCATTTTCGGGAAGCGCAGTTCCTGCTCGGGATCTGCCGTTACCGAAGTGGGAACTACGCGGGCGCCATCGAAAGTCTCGAGCGCGTGGCGAAAGAAGTTCCGCTGAACGAGGTGCTGAATAATCTGGCAGCCGCGCAATCGCGCCGGAACCTGCCGGCCGCGGTGGAGAATTTCCGCAAAGCGCTCGAAGGCGACGATGCCGATCCGGACTACCACTTCAATCTGGGCTACGCGCTGTGGAAGAAGCGCGACTTCGCCGCCGCCGCGGATAGTTTCCGCGCCGCGCTTGACCGCGCGCCGGAAGACGCCGACGCCACGCTGCTCCTTGGCCGCTCCCTGAAGAAGACCGGTCCCCGGCAGGGCGATCCGAAAAGCGACGGTCTGGAGCGGCTCAAGCAAACCTACGCCGAGATGGCCTACCGCCAGCTTCAAGCGGAGCTGAAACCGAAAAAGTA
Source organism: Candidatus Sulfopaludibacter sp. SbA3 (assembly GCA_945893365.1). Lineage (GTDB taxonomy): Bacteria > Acidobacteriota > Terriglobia > Bryobacterales > Bryobacteraceae > SYKU01. Next base: position 15,175 of record CAMDED010000153.1, read on the forward strand.
GATGTTCACCAGACGCCAGTTTCTTCTGGCGGCCGCGGCCGCGCCCCTTACTCTCGACAGCGCCGGTCCACTGCTTAAAAGGTTCGACGCCGAGCCGGATATTGCGCGGCTGATCCTGGTGCTCTCGCCCACTTGAAGCCAGTGCATTTACGGCGTGACCGTAATCGACGAAGAAGTGCTCGCAAAGGTTCCGAGCCGCGCCATGCGGGTCCACGCCGTTTTTCTTCCGATGCTCGACGACGACAATGCGGCCGCCGCGGCGCGGACCTTTGGACGCCTTCGCGACAAGCGCTTCGTGGGTTACTGGGATCCGAAACACGCCGCGTCGCGAGCCGTGCACGAGGTGATCGGTCTGCCGGGCCGTCTAACGGCCTGGGACGTTTATCTCGCCTACGGCGCGGGCAGGAAGGCCAACGGCGCGCTCCCAGCGCCGGACTTCTGGATGCACCAGTTAAGCAAGCTTCCGGAACGCAAGGACATTGAACTCAACGCGGCGAAGTTTCTTGAAAAGCTGGGTAGGCTGTAGCACGCTATCCTTCTCGAACGACGTTGTTCCCGAGTGGACATCGGAATCCCGGCGAATAGGGACGCGCCTGTTTGGATGAGATCGCGAAACCCCAATAACCGTAATTCGTTACTTCGGCTTGGGTCGAACCGCGCTTGCGTCTCTTGGCTCAATCGTTTTCAATGTGCAATATGTTGTCAAACAGCTCTTTGGACGCGAGTAACCTCGTTTCCAGGAGCTTGCGGCGGCTTTACCCCGACTTGAGCATTTGAGCGCGTGCTACCGGTAAAAAAACGCCTCCATGGGCGCGTATGGCTTGCGCGGAGTGTGGCCGTAACGCCCAAATCCGATTTTGTAATCTACTTTGGATTCTTTGACCGACTCTATCACGCTGCGTACGTTTTTGGCGTAATCGGACGTGTGCTCGGTAGCGATTGCCAGGAATGGATGGAACTTACGTATCGTTCCATGCGCGCCGCGTAGCGCCTCCGTTTCGGCGCCTTCAATGTCCATTTTCAGGAAATCCAGGCGCGGCAATTTCCGCTCGGTCATCAATTGGTCGATCGTCATCACCCGAATCCACTCTCCCTCCCCTTCCCCGGGCTTACCCGATGCGACGACCGAGTTGCCGAGACTTGGCCGCCCCTCCAGCCAAAGCTTGTCTTCCTTACTCCACACGCCGACCTGTAGAAGAACAACCTTGCCGGCGGCGATCTCGGTGCTAAACGTTTTCTTGAGGCAGGCGATTTTCTCGGTGGACGGCTCGATAGCGACCACCATCCCCGCTCCTTTGTTCAATGCGTAACGGGTGAACGAGCCAAGGTGGGCGCCGCAATCAAGCACAATATCTCCAGGTTCGACCGTGCGCCCTTTGTGGCTGTAAACCTCCTGCTGGATAATCATCGCCATGTCCCGGAGGGACATCGGACCTTCCTCCGGCGTGAGCCAAAAGATTCCGATCGGCGAGTTCCAGCGAACCGCTCCATCTTCAAAGCCGGTAATTGCGCACTGCGCCGCAAAGGCGTCGAGGTCCGCCGGCTGTACCCTCTTGTCGAACCAGACGAAATCTTCGCGCAGGTCGGTGTTCAGATTGCCCCAAAGCATGTAGACGGCCTCCGTCACCCAAATGTAGCCGGGTACGGCAGACCGAAAATGAGGGGAACCGGCAAAGCTAGCTTCCTCGCTGTTTGTAGTGGGTTGCGGCGGGACCGAGCGACGTGTAGTGGGCATAGCTTGGGTATAGCCTGTGGTGTTGACTCAACGGCGGGCGTAGCCCGCTCGCGGAGGCTTTTGCTTGGCAAGGGACCATTTCCCCAATTCAA
>CAMDED010000154.1 GCA_945893365.1 Candidatus Sulfopaludibacter sp. SbA3
GTCCGCTCTCCCCGGATCGCCTCCACTGCCACCTTCGCTTTGTACTTCGCACTGTACTGCTTTCGCGTCGTCGTCATGCCCTCTCCTTGCCTCACGACTCCGCCGAAATTCTAACTTATTGCCTGGTCTGAAATCTGGGGTCCAGTATAGCACGCCTTGAGAACCGCCCGCGCTTATTCTTCCGACTCGTAGTGGAAGTGCTCCGCGAGCTTCACGCCGTACTCCTTGCCAAGGCGTTCCGCGCGTTCGCGCTCGAAACGTTCGGACATCGTCAGGTAGAACCGGTCGCCTTCCTTTTCCAGTTGCGGCATTCGCAGGCCTTTGATTGCCAACTGGTCCCGGAGCTTATTCACCGTCGACCGCATCATCGTCGTATGCCCCTGAATCATCGCAAGCTTGCGATCGAACTGCGCCGAAATATCGACGAAACGGTTGATGTCGCTCGGCCCGCGCGGGAAATAGTAACGCTCGCGAACCGTGTGCGGCTTCAGTCCGAGAGAGAAATGCTCGCGGTTAAAGTGCTCGTTTCCAGCCGCCCACGCCGCTTCGGCCGCTACCCTCGCAGTCAGGACGTGATCGGGATTCCGCTCGTAAAGCGACCAGGGATCATAGGCGAATATCACGTCCGGCTTTAGCGTGCGAAGCGCGAGGATGATTCGCCCGCGCAACTCCGTATGAGGAAACGACTCCATCTCGTCGTTCTTCAGGTTCAGGTTCAGCACCTCCTTGATCCCCGCTTTGCGCGCGAGCTCGCGAAGCTCTGCGGCGTTGCGGTCGATCGTCTGCCCCGTCGTCAGACCCAAGCCATGATAGTCCTTCTCATCGTTGCTGACGTTGATGATGTATGCGGTGTATCCCGCCTCAATGAACTGCAGGATGGAACCGCCGGCGAACCCCGAGAAGTCGTCGGCGTGAGGCTGAATCACCGCCAGCGTTTTTCCCTGGCCCGGTCCAGGCTTGGCGAGCTTCGCCGCGCCCAGAGGCGCAGCCCACGCCGTTCCGCTGCTCCGTTGCTGCTTGTACCACTCGACGTAGGGCGACTGGATGCCGCTGCCGGCCGTGTGGTGAAATTCTTCGACCGTCCGATCCGCGCCTCGCATACGCCGCGGCCGGAATCCCAAGGCGGTGCTCAGCGCGCCGAGCGCCTCCTTTTTCTTAGCGAGCGTGGCGGTTATGTCAATCGTGCGATTCACGTATCGCTGGCCCGCCGACCAATACCACCGTTCCGGAACCGCGAAGGGCTGCAAGCCGGCGCGTTGCAGTTCCGGATGGAACTTGTCGTTTCCCGAGGTCCACGCCGCGTCCTCCACGGCGTGGCCTACCTTCTCGTGATCGAAATTGTCGTCGTAACGCGTCCAGGGGTCGCACGTCATGAGCGCGTCCGGACGCAGAGTGCGGAACAACACGCTCAGCCGCGCACGCAGCTCGGTCTCGGAAGCGGACTGCATTTCGCCATCCTTGTAGTTGAGGTGGATGACTTCGCGGAAGCCGAGAATTTTCGCGGCCGTCTCCGTCTCCTGAACTGTCCGCACGCGAGTCTCCTCCGTCGAGACGCCGCTCGAGTGCTTCTCGTCGTTCGTCACGCGCACGAGATACGCTTCGTCTCCCGCGGCGATCATCTTGGCGATCGCGCCCCCCGCGTAGATCGCGAAGTCGTCCCCGTGGGGAGTAATTACGATCAAGCGCCGCGCGTGCAGCAATGCGGGTAGCGCCAGTAAGAGCGGCAGCCGCCTCATCGCTTCTCTCCGGCGGGCAGCACTTCAAGCGCTTTGTACTTGTCCCCGCTGCCGGTCCCAATCGAATCCATGTGGTGGAACAACTCGGCGTACTTCATGCCGTGCAGCTCGCCGATTTGTCTGGACTTTTCCCGCAGCTCGTCGAGAATCTTCGGATCGCGGATCATACCGCGGTGCGCGCGAACCGCCTCGATCTTCCGGTCGATTGTCGCGGTAACGTCGACCACCTTGTTCACCACGTGCGGCCCGCGCGACCAAAGGTATAGCTCGTTCACGTAGTGCGGCGTCAGACCGGCCCGAATCTGCTCGGGGTGGAAACGGTCGATCTGAGCCATCCAGCAGGCATGCACCACGGCGCGCCCCGTCTTAATGTGATCGGGGTTCTCTTCGTACGCCGCCCAGGGATCGAACGTCATGACGATGTCGGGTTTCAAGCGCCTGATGTGAAGCATGAGCCGCTCCATGAGCTCGGTCCCGGACATGGGGTCCATCTCATCGTTCTTCACGTTGAGCGAGACTACTTCTTTGATCCCGAGGATTCGAGCGGCGTCGTTAAGCTCGCGGCCATTACGGAGGCTGCTTTCGGGAGCCGTGGCGACGCCGTCCTTCTCGTCGTCCGTGACACGGATGAGGTATCCGGTGTAGCCTTCGCCGATGAGCTTGGCGACGGTGCCGCCGGCGAAGATGGAAAAGTCGTCGGCGTGCGCCGTCACCACTACCAGCGTTCGCGCGGAAAGCGCGGCTGCCATGCAAAGAAGCAGTCCGATAGTACGCATGTCTCAGTTCCTCTTATCCTAAGCCGGCGTAGCCGGAACCAAACAGGATAACAGGATGCCGGTTATGATGCCGGAATGGGCCGGATTGCCGGGGTGCTGGCTCAGCGGAACCGGCCTGCTGAAAGCCAAGTATCGTCAGGATCAGTCGATAGAGGGACTAAGTGAACCGAACTCTGTCAGCGGACTTGCAGGATACTGCTGAGGCGTCCGCCTGCCTCAACGTTGCATTGGAAGACTCCGATGAGTATTTCTGTTAGCGCCACGCGACGCCGCCGAAGCCAAACGGATGTCCGAGACTGGCGAAGCGGCGGGCGTTGCGCGCGAGTCAATCTCTCGCATGCTCGCCGGCGCCGGAAATCCGACACCCTCCGATCCGCGGGGAATCCCGCGGGCTATTGGACTGAAAATGGCAAACCTCCCCTACCGCCGCTACTCCAAAGCAAACGCCACCAGCGCCTGACCCGAGGCGATCGTGACATGCTGCCTGCCGTCCACCATGTAGGTGACCGGATTCGCCGTGATTCGTCCCCCCGCCGGAAACCGCCAAAGCACCTTCCCTGAAGCCGCGTCAAGCGCGAAGAAATGGCCCTCTTCGGTTCCGCCGAAGACCAAACCGCCCGCGGTCGAAAGCAGGCCGGCCCACGGCTGCGTCTGAAGAGGGAATTCCCATTTCATCCTTCCATCTTCGAGTTGAAGGGCGCGAACCGCGCCGCGCGCTTCCTCGCCCGGGACCGGGCGCCACGACCCACCTGCAAATAGAGAGCCGGGACGAAACAAAGCAGGCGCTTTGTACATGACTGCCCCCGCCTCCCGGACGGCGGCGTAGAGCAATCCCGTTATCGGACTGAATGCCGGACTGTACCAATTCGTCGCGCCCTCGGGCGACGGGTAGACTTTGGCCCCCGCCGTGGAGGGGATGGCATCGGGTTTGACCACGGGCCTCCCCTTCTCGTCAATGCGCTCCGCCCAGGTCTGTTTGACGAACGGAACGGCCAGCAGGAATTCGCCGCTCGCGCGATCGAGCACGTAGTAGAAGCCGTTCCGATTCGGCGTGACAATCAGCTTGCGCGGCTTGCCCTTGAATGGGGCGTCGACCAGCACCGGGACTTGCGCGGCATCCCACGCCCAGACGTCGTGCGGGGTGAATTGAAAGTGCCATCTGAACCCGCTCGTGTCGGCGTCGATCGCCAGAAGGCAATTGGAGAAGAGGTTGTCGCCCGCGCGTTCGTCGCCGTTCCAATTGGGTCCCGGATTTCCGCTGCCCCAATAGATCAGATTGAGCGCCGGATCGTAACTGCCCGTCATCCACGGGGCGGCCGAGCCGCGCCCCCAGGATTCGCCGGCCCAGGTTTTCTGCTCAGGCATGCCATTGCCGGGGATCGTATATCTGCGCCACACCCGTCGCCCGGTCGCGGCGTCATACGCATCGATGAAGCCGAGAATGCCGAGCTCCCCGCCTGAAACGCCGATGATTACCCTGTCCTTCACGACCAGGGGCGCGGCCGTGATGGAATAACCCGCCGCGAAACTTTCCACTTCGACATCCCACCTGACAAGGCCGCTGTGCGCGTCCAAAGCGACAAGGTGGGCGTCCATCGTGCCGACAAATACCCGGTCCCCGAGGACGGCAACGCCTCGATTGACCTGCCCGCAGCAATAGCGCAGCCCCTGAGGCAAGGTCCTGCGGTAGCGCCAGTAGGGCCGTCCCGTGCGCGCATCGAGCGCGGTTACGTTGCTCGGCGGCTCGGTGATATACATGACTCCGTTGACCACCACCGGAGAGGTCTCGAGCTTGTGGCTCAGATCCATCTGGAATATCCAGGCCGGCCGCAGCTTCGCGGCGTTCGTTACATCGATCTGTTTCAGGGGGGAATGCCTGCGTCCGCTGTAGTCGCCGGAATAGGTAAGCCAATTCTGCGGTTCCTTTTCCGCGTTGCGGATTCGCTCGTAGGTCACTTGAGCGGGGCAGGGAGCCGCGGCGGCGAGCAGCGCCAGAAAGGCGATCCAGGAAAAGAAGTCAGCCGGGGAAAAAAATGCCGCCCGCCAAAACACGGCTCGTCTCACTTGTCCCCCTTGCGAGTCATGAGATAGGCCACCAGATCGTCGATTTCCGCCGGGGTCAGCGTGCCCTTGAAGGACGGCATAGGCGATTTTCCGGTTTCGCGCTGCAATTCCTTCAGGTCCGCTTTCCAAAAACCCAGCAGGCCCCCGGATAGGTCGCGCAGCCGTATCGAGAACGCATCCTCGGAAAGGCGAATGCCGGTGACGGACTTCCCGTCTTTCGTGACGGCGCGAACCTGAAGGAACCCTTCAGGAAGGGACGAACTCGGGTCCAGCAGCACGGCGCGAAGAAACGCCGGGTTGCGGCGAAGTCCCACGGCGGTAAGTTCGGGTCCCAAAGTGCCGCCCGCCCCCTGCATCACGTGACACTTGTCGCAGCCTCCCGCGCCGCGGTAGATGCGGTCGCCGGCAAAAGGATTGCCTGGCGCGACGGGCTCGACCTTTGCGGCGAGAGAGCGAACGTACCGCGCAACCGCCTTCAACTCGATTTCCGTGAGAGTGAGAGATGGCGGCATCTCCGTACCCTCGATGCCGAAATAAATGATGCGCAGGAGAGCGTCGTCGCCGCTCGCGCGCTGGAGTCTGGGAGATGTTAAAGCCGGGCCGGTTGTGCCTTCGCCTTTGGGCCCGTGGCAATGCGCGCAGTTTGCCATGAAAATCTGAGCGCCCGCGTCAGCGTCTGGCGCGGGAACCTTCGGCGGCGTCTGCGCCGGGCACGGCCGAGTTCCCGCAAGCACAAGTATGAGCGCGGAGAAGATGGACGAGCGGGCCGGCCGCGCGCTCCGATGCAAGAGTGTGGCGACGGATTGCGGCGCCTGCACTCCCTTCCGGCCGCCGTTCCGGGCGGAGCCGAGCCCGCCGGATCGCGGCCCAGCGATACGTCGCCGTACCTCCGAAACTGCGTGCTTCGCGGTCATGGTTTCACTGAAATAATGACGCTTTGCTCGCTCGCCGGCAGCCGATGAATCGAGCTTTCGGCGAAGCCCGCGTTCCGGAACATTTTTTCATACTCGGAAAAGGTGTAGGCGTCGCCCGCGGCGGTTGTCGCGAGCATCACCAGACTGAACATGGCGGCGCCCGGGGGCGAGACGCGATCCTCGTGCGGCACGAACTCGAGCGTCACCGCGCGGCCGCCGGGCTTGAGCGCGGCGTACACCTTGTGCAGCAATCGTTCGTTCGAATCCATGTCGAAATGATGCAGGAAATTTGTAATCAGAACGATATCGTAGTCCCGTTCGAAGGACACGTCGAACGCGCTTCCCGTGATTGTCTCGTAGCGATCGGCAACGCCCGCGGCGCGGGCGTTCTCCACGGCGACTTCGAGGACGTGCGCCCAATCGAGGGCGACGATGCGTGCGGATGGATTCGAATGCGCAATGGCAATTCCGAACCGTCCATGCCCGGCCGCGAGATCGAGAACCTTCCAATCTCCGCCCTTGCCGCCGTTAGTCGAGCCTGCCCCAAGCAAGTCCGCGATGGCCGCGGCGGGCATTGTCATTATCGGCCCCATCGAACGGGCGAAGTCCGCCCAAATGGGATGCTCGGGCGCCACGGTTCCATGCTCGCCGATGACGGTGCCGCCCTTGCGCACCGCGCCCGCAATGCCGGCGAAGGCGGCGAGAAGCGCCGGCGCATGGAGGAAACCCACGGAACCGCCAAGATAGTGCGGGGAGCGGCTGTCGAGGAAAGCCGCGCTATCGGGCGTAAGCCCGTAGCCGGTATCGTTCTTTGTCAGGAAGCCTACTACCACCAGGCAATCGCACAGAATGCGGATGCCGCGAGGGGAAGCGCCGCACCGCCCGCCGAGCGCGGACGGCGTAAGCGCTCCTTCGCCGATCGCCGTGAACACGTCGAGATCGATCGCCGCCTTCAAAGCGGCGCTGCGTTCATGCGCGCTTATGGTTTCGAAGAAAAGCGCTGGAGAAGGTTGGCTCATCTGCCGCGACGTTCCGATTATACGACAGAGGCCTCGATCTCCTGGTGCGAAAGGGGTTAAGCGGCCGGGCGTCCGGCCAAGCCGGGCGCCGCCTCCAGCGCCGCCTCAACTACAATGGATGGTGCCCCTCATGCAGCCAGTGAACCGGATCGCCTTCTACGATCTCGACGGCACGCTCATTTCGAGCAACGTCGTGACCCAGTATGCGTTCTTCCTCCGAAAGCATCCGTCGCGGGTCACGGCTGCGCTCAAGTACGCCAAGCTGCTTCTGAGCGTTCCCGCCCTGATCGCCATCGACGCGTATTCGCGGAAGACATTCAACCACGTCTTTTTTCGCGAATACCGCGGCATGCGGCGGGACTGGCTGCTGGGCTTGGCAGGGGACTTGTTCGAAACCGTGGTGCGGCCGGCGATCTTTCCCGGCGCGAAAGCGCTTGTGGAAGCGGACCGCGCGGGCGGTTTGCGTACCGTGCTGGTTACCGGAAGCCCCGACTTCGCCCTTGGACCCATCGTGAGCTATTTCGGCTTCGACGACGTGATCTGCAACAAGCTTGTCTACCGCGACGGCGCGGCCACGGGGAAAATCGCCGAACCTCTCATCGCCGAGAAGGAGAAGGTCGAGGCCATGCGGAAGCTTAGCCGCTTTCACAATGCCGAGCCTTCGCATAACCGGGCCTATTCCGATAGTTTTTCGGACGTCTCCATGCTCGAAGCCGTGGGACATCCGTCGGCGGTCAACCCCGACCGACGGTTGAAAAGGATTGCCCTCGATAGAGGATGGCCGGTGCTGGATTTGAAAAATGGAAACCATTAAAGCGAACAGTTACTCGTCGTCGTACGTGTTCGGCGAACCCGCGCCGAACGCCGTGGGCCGCGCCGCCCTGGTTTCGCACGAAGGCTGCGTCGTGCATCTCGAAGCCCACTCCGCGCCGCGCCTGCTTTGGTACGGCGAAGACTTACTCGACGTGAAGATGCCGGCGGGAACGCGCGTCGTCTATCCGAAGCCCACGATTCCCGGTCTGCCGGACCGCAAGCGTGGAATCCAGTACGCCATATCGCATCCCGAAGAGATGGATCCGCTGGTCGCGCTTCTGAAGCCCGGAATGCGGCTGACCATCGCGATCGACGACATCTCGCTCCCGCTGCCGAAGATGCCGCGTCCCGATATCCGCGAATCGGTGCTGACGGTTATTCTTGAATTGCTCGCCTCGGCGGGCGTGGAAGATGTCCACATCATCGTCGCCACGTCCTTCCACCGCCGCATGGCGGCCTTTGAGATTGAGCACGCGGTGGGCCCCAAGATCTTCAACGAGTTCTATCCCGATCGGTTATACAATCACGACGGCGAGGCGCCTTCCGGCATGGTGGAGCTCGGCGTCACCGATCGCGGAGAACGCGTGCGCATCAACCGCCGCGCGGCGGAATCCGATCTCTTGATCTACGTCAACATCAACCTCGTTTCGATGGATGGCGGCAATAAGTCGGTAAGCGTGGGGCTGTGCGACTACGCCACGCTGCAAGCGCATCACACCCCGCAGACGATTCTCGAATGCGATTCGTACTTCGACCACAGCCGATCGGCCCTCACGCATTCCTGCGACCGCATTGGCGCGATCGTCAATCGGCATCTGAAGGTTTTTCACATCGAGACGGTCGTCAACAACGCGATGTTCGATCCGGCCATGCAGTTCTTCACGAAGAATGAAGACAGCTATTCCGCGTTCGACAAAGCGGCGTTCCGGACGGCGCAGTTCGGGCTGAAGCAACTGCCGCGCGCCGCCAAACGGAAGATTCTGTTTGCCGTTCCGGCAGCTTACCAGACGATCGCCGTGCATGCGGGCGCGACCTTACCGGCTCACGAAAAATCGCTGGCCTATAACTACGCGCAGTACTGCGTGCCCATCGAGGGACAGTCGGACGTCGTGGTGTTCGGCATTCCGTTTATCTCGCCCTACAACGTCAACTCGATCCTGAACCCGCTTCTGGTGCAGGTGCTAGCGCTCGGCTACTTCTTCAATATGTATCGAAACCGGCCGGTGGTGAAGAAGAACGGCGTGATCGTCGTGACGCATCCGCTCTACAACGAATTCGACCCGCTGCATCACCCTTCCTATATCGAATTTTTCCACCGCATTCTGCCGGAAACGCGCGATTCGAATGAACTGCAAAGGCGGTACGAGAAGGAATTCGCGCACAATCCCGACTACATCCGCATGTACCGGACCGGCAATGCCTATCATGGCGTGCATCCTTTCTATATGTGGTATTGGGGCGAGAACGGGCGCGCGCACGTGGGCAAGGTGATCTGCGTGGGCGCGGAAGACAAACGGACGGCGGCGACGCTCGGATGGGAAACCGCGGCAACCATGAATGAAGCGCTCGAAATGGCGCAGTCTCACGTCGGTCGCAAGCCGAGCGTGACGCTGATGCACATCCCGCCGATCGGAATGGCCGATGTCGTCTAAGGAAGGTGGAGCGGGCGAGCGACTTCCGTCGCCTGCTTTTCGGGCTGCGCGCAAGGGCAGGCCACGAACGACGATGACCCGCACCACCCTCAACACGGTCCACGGCCGAATGTGGCACGGCTGTTTTGTGACAGGACGACCCTAGCGCATGAAACCGGTATTGATCACGGGCGCCACCGGGTTTCTGGGAAAGCACCTGGTGGCGCGGTTGAAATCGGAGCAACCGCTGCGCGTCATGTGCCGCGGCAAATCGCCGTGGGACTGCGACGCCGCCGTCGAAACCGTGCGCGGCGACATTACGTCGCCGGAAGACGTGGCGAGGGCCATGAGCGGCGCCGGCAGCGTCTATCATCTGGCCGGTATTGTCTCGCGCGATCCCAATGACCGGTGGCCGATGTATCGGGCGCACGTCGACGGTACCCGCAACGTGTGCGAAGCGGCGCGGGCGGCGGGCGTTGACAGGGTCGTCGCCGTTTCGTCTTCAGGCACGGTCGCCGTAAGCGCCGAGCCTGTCGTGCACAACGAAGATTCCGGTTATAAACACGCCGTTGTGGGCCGCTGGGCCTACTACTTGAGCAAGATTTACGCTGAGAAACTGGCACTGGCCTTCGGGGCCGAGTTCGGACTGCCTGTGGTGATTGCAAATCCGGCGCTGCTTCTCGGGCCTGGCGACGATCACAATTCCTCGACCGGCGACGTGGCCATGTTCCTCGACGGAGAGATCCTCGCCCTGCCCGGCGGGGGCATGAGCTTTGTCGACGCGCGGGATGTTGCCGCGGGCCTCGTGGGCGCCATGCGCCGCGGACGGCCCGGGGAGCGTTACCTGCTGGGGGGCGCGAACTGGACCTTCCGGCGGATCATTGAAAAGGTGTCGGAGATTTCCGGCGTTCGTCCGCCGAAGATGCAGCCTTCGCTCGGCCTCTCCCTCGCTTCCGCGCGCGTCCTGCGCCGCTTATTTCCTCTGATCGGAAAGAGCTTTGAAGGTCTCGACGACGACACCATCCGCATGGCGGCCCTGTTCTGGTATTGCGACTCTTCGAAGGCGAGCGCGGAGTTGGGATTCACGCCGCGCGACCCGGCGGAAACGCTGCGCGACACCGTGGAGGACATACGAAGAAGACGGCGGTCATCGTAAATCCTAAATCCGCGGGCGGCAGGACGGCAAGGCAGTGGCCCGCCATCGCCATAAAATTAGCGGCGAAGATCGGCAAATCCACTACCCGTTTCACGGAATCGGCCGGGCATGCGACTTCCATCGCGCGCGAGCTGCTCGGCGAAGGTTACGACCTCATCGTCGCGGCCGGCGGCGACGGAACCGTGAATGAAGTGGTCAACGGATTCCTCGACCCGCCCACCGGCAATCCGTTGCGCCCCGGCGCGGCTCTCGGCATCCTTCCACTCGGCACGGGTGGGGATTTCAGGCGCTCGCTGGGGATCGATTCGCGCAACGCGATCGACGTACTCGCCGCCGGCGCCGCGCGGCGAATCGACCTGGGGAAGGCGCGTTTCATGGGATTCGACAACGCCATGCACACCCGTTACTTCATCAACGTGGCGAGTTTCGGCATGGGCGGAGAGGTGGCGGCGCGCTCGCACAATTTTCTGAGCCCCGTAAGCGGAAAAGCGGCGTTTCTGTTTGCCACTCTGGAAGCTTTTCTCAAGTGCGGCCGCAAGCGGGTTCGCCTCGCCCTCGATGACGGCATCGGGTCGCATTCTTTTCCCGTTACGAATGTGGCGGTGGGTAACGGACGCTATCACGGGGGCGGCATGCACGTCTGTCCGAAGGCGCAAATCGACGACGGCGCCTTCGACGTGACCGTGATCGAATATCTCCGCATGCATGAGCTTGTGGCCGGTCTCCCCACGCTTTACTCGGAGAATCTGTACCGGCACCGGAAGACCCACCTTTTCCGCGCGCGGCGGGTGCTGGCCGAATCGGATGAGACGGTATTAATTGAGATCGACGGCGAGCCGCTCGGAATGCTGCCGCTCGAAATTACGGTGCTGCCGGGGGCGATCCGGGTTGTGTATCCGTGATACGCGCCTTCTGTCGTTCAATGATCTCAATATGACGCCGTCCGAGCTCCGCCAGATGTTCGATCAACCGCAGACGCTCCTCGCAGACGTGTTTGTATAGCTGAGCTTCCTCTCGCGCGCGGGCGAGTTCAGCCAACAGCCGGTGCTCCGTCATTCCCGGCGCGCTCGGAGCGTCATCGAGTCCCGCAATATTCTCCGGAAGATCCCGGTGCCACTCGTTCGACGCCTCATACCCGCCGGCCACAACCAGGCCGGGGATGGCGCGCTCAAAAAGCGCTCCGAGGGTCCGGTCAAAGCCATTCTTCCAATCGCCATGAACTCCCCGGCGGTAATGGCTGTGCGTGTCGGCCTGGCCCGGTTGCCGCCCGCTCCTTGCCAGAAATGAATGGCGTTCCACCGCTTTGCCAATCTGTTCATCTGAAACCGGCCAGCCGAGAAAGCGCACGATCCGGATGAACTCAGCCGCGCCGCACCCCACCAGAGTTTCGTAAGTGGTCCGGAATTCATTTTCGAGCAGCGCGCGCGTGGCCCAACCGAGGTAGCCGGAAGTGCTGAAACGAAACTGGTTGATCCCGAACAGGATCCGGTTCCGGCGGCCGACGTTCGTGAGCCCTCCGCGCAGCAGATCCACAGCTGTCGCGTCCACGTGGCTGAAGGTTAGCGAGTCGGCCCACGACACGACTATGTCGCGCGGGTCGCGAAGCACGATCAAGGCCTTGTCCCCCGCGGCGGAGTGAGTCTCCCATTGCTCAGGCGCGCAACCGTATATCGGGCCGCCAAAGGTATTGTCCGGCTGGTTGGGCCAAGGCTGGAAGAACAGGTTCCAGCCGGTGAACGCGCGGTTGCAGCCGGCCGGACCCATCAGCTCCCCATCGGTCAGGACGTCCCTGACCCACTGGCTCCCGCTCTTGTGGAAAGTAAAAAAGCTGACACGCACTGCCTCAATACTAACATCGGGATCTTCCGCGCGGCCTCATGCATCAATGTCATCGCCGGCGCCTCTTCCCCATGCCGATGCCGCGGATACGCCTGTCTCGTTCGAGGCCCGTAATCCGCTCCCGCGCCGGCAAACCCTACATCTTCGAAACTCGCCGCAGGTAGCGTTGCGCCCGCGCCACGTCGCGAAAAATCTGCGCTTTCAGCGCTTCCGGCGATTCGAACCTGCGCTCCTCGCGCAGCCAACGAAGGAATTCGACGCGGATTCGCCCCGGCGCGGACCCCTCAAGCGGCCCTGACAACAGAAAGCTCTCGATCGACAGTTCATCGCCGCCGAAGGTCGGCCTGTAACCGACGTTAGTCACCGACGGCCATCGCGCCGCGCCGTCCAGGTCGAACGTTCTCGTGACGTAGACCCCGTTCCTAGGCAGCGTTTCAGCCGCGGTGCGAAGATTCAGCGTCGGCACTGTCTGTTTCGCCCCAATGCCGTGGCCCCGCACCACCTCTCCTTGAAGCCAAAAGGGACGCTCCAGCATCCGCCCCGCCCGGTAAACGTCCCCCGCCCCGAGCGCCTTTCGGATCGCACTGCTCGACACCTCCCGCCCCCGGATTTTCACTGCCGGGACCACTTCCGTGTCGAACTCCAGACGCCTTCCCGTTTCCCTCAGCGACTCCGTCGTGCCGGCCGCCCGGTTCCCGAAGCGGAAGTTCTCTCCCACGAGCACAACGCGCGCCCGCAGCGCCTCGACAAGAATTTTCTCGATGAACTCCTCCGGCCCGAGCGCCGCCACATCGCGATTAAACGGAAGAATCAGCGCTTGCCGGATTCGCTCGCCGCCCATCAGTACGCAGCGCTCCTCGGGAGTGGTCATCAGACGCGGCGCGCGATCAGGCGCCACGATGCGGGTCGGGTGCGGGTCGAACAGTAGCGCCGACGGCGTGAGGCCCCGCTCCTCCGCAACCGCCGCGACGCGCCGCAGAATACGGCGGTGTCCGGCGTGAACGCCATCGAAGTTGCCTATCGTGAGCGCGCAGGGGCCGAAATCGGAGCGTGCCTCGGAAAGGCTCCGGTATATCCGCACCGTGTCTGCCATTCAGCCGGCCGCCTCCACGTGGATTTCAAGGCCGTCGTAGGCGAGCCGGATGTGGCCCGGAAGCCGGGCCTCGGTCTTCGCATGAGAGAGGTCATGGCTCATGTGCGTGAAGAAAGCGCGCTTCGGCCGAAGCCGCTCCACATGTTGGATCGAGCGGTCCACCGTCGTGTGCGTGGGGTGCGGGTTGTGCCGCAAAGCATCCAGAAAAAGCACATCGAGGCCGAGGAGCTGTTGCTGCGACTCTTCGGGGATCTCGCTGTGGTCGGTGAGGTACGCCGCCGGGCCGAAGCGGAAGCCGTAAACCTGCGACTGCCCGTGCATCACCGCGATCGGCGCGACTTCCAGGCCGAATAAATCGAACGGCCTGCCGTCGAGCGTATGCATCTCGATCTTCGGCACGAACGACTTGGGCGGATCGGGTTCGAAAACATAGGGGAACGTACGCCTTATGGCGGCCTCGGTCCGCGGCGCTGCGTAAATCGGAATCGCCCCCTTCTGCAGGAAGTTGAAGGGGCGAATGTCGTCAAGGCCCATCAGGTGGTCGGCGTGTTCGTGCGTGAACAGGACCGCGTCGAGCCGCTCCATTCCCGCTCGCAGCGCTTGCGCGCGGAGATCCGGAGTTGTATCGATCAGCACGTTCCGGCCGTTGTAAGCAACCAGGATCGACGGCCGCTGCCTGTTATCGCGGGGGTCGCCCGACGTGCAGACCGCGCACTTGCAGCCGATCATTGGGATACCCGCGCTTGTTCCCGATCCGAGTACGGTGATTTTTAGAGCCGGGGTCGACGCCATCTAGGACTGCTGAGGCTGCGCGGCTTTCGCGCTATCCTTTGAGGCTTCGACAAAGCGGAAGCGCAGCTCGGTTAGCGAATTTTCTAGCAGCCGTTGTTCTTCAAGGGTGAGATTGCCTTTCGTCTTCTCCGACAACACGCCCAGCAGATCGATGGAGTGGCGCGCCATGGTCAGGTCGATTTCAGGCTTTTCCTCTTCTCCGAAATGAAGCAGGCCTAACTGCATCTCGGCCTGCGTGCGCAGGGACCAGACCAGCAATGTGAACGAGGCCGGCGGGAGCGGCGGGCGCGCTGTGCTGCTACTGTCCTGTGAAATCCCGGTATCTTCCATGGATTTCATTTTACAACGCGTCGTAGGAGCCAGGCCTGGCGCCTAGCACATAGATGGCAGGCAGTCGGCCCCGGCCAGCCTCCGTCGAAGTGTCCTGTGCGCCGAGCCCATCCACAGCGCCACCGTCGACAATGAGGCGTGGACTTCGGGTGAGACTGATATATTCGGGTTGCGCTGATTCATGGACGACAGATGGAATGATCCCCGCAATAACTTTGACGCCAATCCGGCATTGGACGAGCTTGTCGCGCAGCAAGCGAAAGGCCCGATCGCTAACAGTTCAGTCCTGCGTCGAGACTTTTGGCCTGATGAGGAGTCCATTGAAGACTTTCTCGCGGCTCTCCATGACGGGCGTGGCCATAAGAAGGCCAATCCCGCCGTTAGTTAGGAGCAGCTCTTCAAAGGCCGCTCGATTGGCGGTTTCTGCGGATCCAACGCCCGTTTCACGTCCAACTGAATCGCGGACCAAATCCATGGCGTCGCAGTCGAAGCCGCGCCCGCCGGAACGCTGTCGTTCGACCTACTTCTTCTGCGCCTTCTCCCGCCGCTCACGGCGGCGCTTGTCAATACCCTCGCGCCACTTCTCGTCCGGTATGAAGCGTAGGATGAGCGGCTCGACCCTCGGGTCATCAAACTCGGCCGAGTCGTTCGCTACGAAGACAGCGAGTTTCGGAGGCAGCCGCTCGCACACTTCAGCGATGGTCGGAATTGCGTCAGTGTCGTTCAGCCAGGCCAAGCCCCTGACGGCCATGCCAACAATGCCGTGATTCGCGGAATTGAGGCCTTGCCGTAAGAGCGGGATAGATCTCCGATCCTTTGCCACCGCCAGCATATATACGTCCATCACAGACTCGGTTGCTTGACGCATACAGTCTTGAAGCGGCAAGCGATTTGCTTGGCACCAAGCCTCGAATTCGGGATTCCTACCCGGAATTGCAGTGCCCTCACGATCATAGACCACCCATAAGGGCGCGCTGCTTGTTATCGCCTCGCGCGCATATCTCGCCAACTCGTTATAAGCCGTATCATCCTTGTCGCCAAGCAGCACTAGAGTGAACGCCAACTTCTGGCGGTACCATTTTTCCGTTGCGGCCTGGAGCACTTGCCGGAGAATCGGTATAACGCGCGGATCGGAACTCTTTCCCAGCCGGGAAATTGCCGCATCGACAGCTTTGGAGTCAGTCGGGTCTTGACGGAGTCTGGCGATCAGCGCATCGACGCCTTCCTCCTCGGCCCGGGAACGCGGCAATAGCGCCAAAAGGGCTAACACCATCATTGCGCTAACGAATCTCATGATCGCTCCTTATGGTAATCTGTAATACGAATTCCAATCCAGAAGTATGAAGGGCTCCGGATCCCCCTGCTCCACGGTCTGGCCAAGCAAGCCATGGGTATATACGAAATAGGTCGGGAAGACTTGGCTGGTATCTCCCAGCACTAATGGGCGCACACGTCCGTTCACATCCAGCTGAATTGCGGACCAAATCCATGGCGTCGTAGTCGAAGCCGCGCCCGCCGCAACCCTGGCATTCGACCTACTTCTGCCGCGCCTTCTCCTGCCGCTGACGGCGGGCCGTTTCGACTTCCTGGCGCCACTTCTGGTTCGGCATGAAACGACGGATTAGCGGTTCGACTCGGGGATCGTCAAACTCAGCCAAGGCTGACATCAGACCCGCAGCGAGACGCGGCGGAAGGCGGCCACAAATGTCCTCGATAGTCGCGATTGCCTCTGTATCATTCAACCACGCCAAACCTCGAATAGCCATGCCAACAGTGGCGTGATTCGCGACATACAGGGCCTGGCGCAGCAGAGGGATAGCTCTCCGATCCTTTGCCACCGCGAGAAACTTTACATCCATCGGATAATAGCTTACTTGACGCATACAGTCTTGAAGCGGCAAGCGATTTGCTTGGCACCAAGCCTCGAATTCGGGATTCCTACCCGGAATTGCAGTGCCTTCACTATCATAGAGCACCCATAAGGGAGCGCTGCTTGTTATCGCCTCGCGCGCGTATCTCGCCAACTCGTCATAAGCCGTATCATCCTTGTCACCAAGCAGCACTAGCGTGAACGCCAACTTCTGGCGGTACGACTTTTCAGTTGCGGCCTGGAGCACTTGCCGGAGAATCGGTATAGCGCGCGGATCGGAACTCTTTCCCAGCCGGGAAATCGCCTCATCGATAGCTTTGGAGTCAGTCGGGTCTTGACGGAGTCTGGCGATCAGCCCGTCGACACTCTCCTCCTGAGCCCCTGAAGGCGGCACTGGCGCTAGTAGAGCTAACGCCATCACTGCGTTAACGAATCTCATGATCGCTCCTCATGGTAGTCTGTACGACGAATTCCAATCCAGAAGTATGAAGGTCTCGGGATCCCCCTGCTCCACGGTCTGGCCAAGCAAGCCATGGGTATATACGAAATCACTAGTGTCCGGTAAAGTACTTTGCAATAACATATAAGTCCTTGTGCATGAGTCGGGTAGCGTGATTTTCAGTCGGGAACGATTTGAATCGGGAATAGAGGGATCGGTCTTCGGCGGCCGCTCAGCACCGCATTGACAACAATGGG
>CAMDED010000155.1 GCA_945893365.1 Candidatus Sulfopaludibacter sp. SbA3
CGAGTGGTGCGGGCCGTGCAGGCAGATGGCTCCGACCATCGACGTGATCGCTTCGGAGTACTCGGGCAAAGTTAAAGTGGGAAAGCTGGACGTCGATTCGAACGGCCAGACGGCGATGCGCTATGGCATCCGCGGCATCCCCACACTGCTGCTCTTCAAGGGTGGACAGGTGGTGGAACAGCGGGTTGGAGCCGCTGGAAAGTCCGAACTGCAGAAGATGATCGACGCCCACCTCTAAAGCCGCGGCCGCGGAATGACCGACCGAACGCTTCTTGATCACATTTCGCGGCTGCCTCACGGCAAAGCCACCTTCAAACAACTAGTCAAGGAACTCGGCGCGAAGGGAGTGCCTCGCGCCGAGCTCGAACCGGCGCTCGACCGCCTGACTGCGGGGGGCGATCTGGTCGAACTCCGCTCCGGCCATTTCGTTCTCACCGCCAACAGCCGCGAGTTTTCGGTTGGCCGGTTGAACAAGCATCGCGACGGCTACGCGTTCCTGGTGTCCGACAAGCCGATGCCCGGCGTGGTGGGGGACATCTATATTCCCACGGCTTCGGCGGAAGCGGCCATGCATGGCGACCGTGTGCTGGTGCGCGTTTCGCGGATTGAAGCATCGGGGCGCGCCGATGGGGAAATCGTCAGCGTCCTGAAGCGGGCGAACGCGACGGTGGTGGGGGAATTCCGGGTCGTGCGGCGCGGCAATTTCGTCGTTCCCCATGACGAGCGCCTGAGCGACTGGATCGAGATTCCCGAAGGCATGGAGATTCCGCCGCGTCCGGTCGAAGCCGACCGGGTGGGCGTCGCGCCGCTCAAGATCGAGCAGCCCGAGGACCTCGACGGCTTCATCGTCAACGTCGAGATTCTGGAATACCCCGCAAATGGAGAAAGCGGCGCGGGGCGCGTGATCGAGATTCTGGGACGGCCGGGCGACTTCGGCATCGACGTCGAAATCGTCATTCGCAAGCATCGTCTGCCCCAGCGGTTCCCCGCCGAGGCGCTTGCGCAAGCCGCCGCGATCCCCGCGACGCTATCGGAATCCGATCTGGACGGCCGCCGCGATTTCCGCGGATTGGACATCGTCACGATCGACGGCGAAACCGCCCGCGACTTCGACGACGCCGTTTTGGTGGACCGGGCCACTAACGGCAACTACCTGCTTCAGGTCCACATCGCCGATGTCAGCCACTACGTGCGGCCCGGCACTCCGATCGATCTCGAAGCCCAGCTTCGGGGCACCAGCGTCTACTTCCCGGACCGGGCCATCCCGATGCTGCCGCTCGAGCTTTCGACGGACGTTTGCTCGCTCCGTCCGCAAGTCGACCGGCTCGTCTTCTCCGCGCTCATGGAATTCGATCGTCAGGGCGACCTTATTGCGCGGGAATTTACGCGGGGCGTCATTCGAAGCGTGGAGCGGATGACGTACACGAACGTCCACAAGGTACTCGAAGGCGACGCGGAACAATGCGAGCGATACAAGCCGCTCATCGCGCGCTTCGAGCTGATGCGGGAGTTCGCCATGGTCCTGAACCGCAAGCGGGCGCGGCGCGGTTCGATCGATTTCGACTTGCCGGAGCCGCTGATTGAATTCAACGAATGGGGCGAAATGACGGGCGTGACGCGCTCTCCACGCAACATCGCGCACCGCATCGTCGAGGAGTTCATGCTCGCGGCGAATGAAGCGGTGGCCGCGCATCTGGAAGCGGCGGGGCCTTCGATTTACCGTATCCACGAGCAGCCGGACCCGAAGCGCGTCATGGAATTCGAGGAAATCGCCGCGCATTTCGGCTACTCGCTCGGCATCGGCGCGATCCCGGTGAAAAAATTCTCCTATGCCGGCAAGCGCCGCGATGGGCAGAGAACTGGAACGCGCAAAGATGTCATCGTCGCGGAACCGTCGCTGCGCATCTCGCCGCGCCATTATCAAAAGCTGATTGCCCAGATTGAAGGCAAGCCCGAGGAGCGAATTCTGAGCCAACAGATGCTGCGGTCGCTCAAGCAGGCGAGGTACAGCGACGACAATGTGGGACACTTCGCGCTCGCGGCGAAATCGTACACGCACTTCACGTCGCCGATCCGGCGCTACCCGGATCTGATCGTGCACCGCTTGCTTGGCGGGGCGGGTCCAGCGGCGGCGGAGCTGCGGCCGATTGCCGACGCCTGCTCGCAGTCCGAACGCGCGGCGGCCGAAGCCGAGCGCGAGCTGGTCGCCTGGAAAAAGATCAAGTTCATGGAAGAGCGACTGGGCGACGAATTCAATGCACTCGCGACCGGCGTCACCAAGTACGGCGTCTTTGTGGAGCTGGAAGATCTGTTCATCGAAGGGCTGATTCCGATCGACACGCTTCCCGGCGACCGCTATACGTTTCGGGAGAGCCTCCGCAAGATCGTCGGATCGAACACGCGAACGGAGTTCTCGATCGGCGATAAACTGCGCGTCCGCCTGGACCGGGTGGATGAGGCGGAGCGCAAGCTGCAGTTCGCGGTGGCAAAGCAGGAACGGCCGCGGGCGGAGAAAAAGGGAAAGCAGGGAAAGCACGGGAGGCCGTGGTGATTCGGCGATCCGGGAGCCGATCGAAGAGTACAGCGCGGACCGGAGCAACCGTCGAGTCGATGCCGGGCTTGGCGCCGCGACCGCGCTCGACACTCTGAGAAAGGCGGCCGGGCCGTCCGGCGCTGCGCGCGGATCGTTGTCGCCATTGGCGGCTTCCGCTTGGATTTGAAGGGCATGAATCGCAATGGCGGCGTGGGCGCCGCGAGGGTCGCAATCGCAACGCTCACTACTGGACGAGACAAACGGGCGCCGCGCGCGAGAATTCTGTGGGGCGCGCGACCACGATTCTCCATTCGTTCGCCAACTCAAAGCGCGATTGTGCCGCAGTCGATAATCGTTAACTGATTCCGGCTATAGGACTACCTCTCAAACCTATTGTCTACTTCGGCTTGGCGGCGAGCAGGCGGTCGAGTTCCCGGAACAATCCGTCGCCCTCGAAAATGTCTCTGGTGAGCAGACTATAAGCAAAATCGTTGCGAATAATCCCTTGGCTGTCGACGAGGAAGACGTGAGGCAGGTTGATTGTGGGGTTCTTCGGCGTAACTTTGAGGAATGCCGCCGCCACCTGTCCGCAGTCGAAAAGGATTGGAATCCGGCTGCCGGTCCGCGCCACGTATTGGCCGACCGTGCTCTGATTGTCCGGAGGGTTCGTAATCGCAAGCGCCGCGACTCTGTCGCCGTATTTCGCCAGAACCTTCTTCAGAACGCCCGAAAAGGTCTCGCAGTGCGGACAGGATGTCTGCATGAACTCGACAATCAGAATCTTGCCCCGGTAATCCTGCCCATCGTGGAACTTGAGCTGAAGGTCCGGAAGGGCGAAGCCGGGGGCCCGGCCACCGGACAATTCGCCTGCCGCGCACAGGCACGCGGCGCTAAGAACAGTAGCAACGATGAGCTTCATTCTTGTACGGTAACACGGCCCGCCCCGCCAAAGCCCATGCCGCGGTAAGGTAGAAGAATGGGACATGTGAAGATCGCCGCCCTGCTGGCGGCGGCCGTCGGAATTTGCCTCGCGGCCGAGTCTGGCGGCGCGATTCCCTTCATCGAGGCGGCCAAGGCGGGCGACACCGCGCTGCTCGGTAGGTTGCTCGCGGCCGGCGTGGACGTCAACCTCCGGCAGCCGAGCGGCTCGACGGCGCTGATGTGGGCGGTGCGGCGCGGGCACGCCGATGCCGTCCGGCTTCTCCTTCGAAACAAAGCCGACCCGAACGCCGCCGACGATAACGGGGACACGCCCCTGCTCGCCGCGATCGATTCCGGGCACGGCACGCTCGCGATCGAGCTCCTCGCGAACGGATCGGACCCAAGCCGCAAGCGTTGGAACGGCGAGACGGCTCTCATGTGGGCCGCCAACAAAGGGGACGCCGAAGTCGTAAAAGCGCTGCTTGCGAAGGGCGCGGAGGTCGACGTCCGGGACGCCTCGCACGGGCAAACCGGGCTCATGTGGGCTTCGAGCGAGGGCCACGCCGCAGCCGTAAAACTCCTGCTCGATCACGGAGCGAAAACGGATCTCGCCTCGAATTCCGGCACCACGGCTCTCATGTTCGCGGCGCGCGGCGGCCATGCCGGGATTGCCGCGGCTCTCCTCAAGGCCCGATCCCCCGCCGATACGCAGCGCAAGGACGGGTGGACGGCCTTGATGCTTGCCTCCGCGGCGGGCCACGCCGAAGCGGTTCGCGAACTATTGAAGGGAGGAGCGGACCCCAACCGGAAACAGGAGCAGGGCGCGCCCGCCCTCATCCTCGCCGCCCGAAACGGGAAAGCCGAAGCCGTCAAAGCGCTGCTCGCCGGAGGAGCCGCCGTCGACGCGAAGCAGGACAAGCGCACCGTGGACCTCCCCTTCCGCATTAACGATCAGGGCACGACCGCGCTCATCGAGGCCGCGCAGAACGGCGACGAGCCCACCCTCCGCGCGCTGCTCGCCGCCGGCGCCGATACCCGCGGCCGGACCGCCGATGGATCGACAGCTCTGCTGGCCGCGGCCGCCCGGGCCAAGACCGCCGCTCTTCGCCTCCTGATCGAAGGCGGCGCGGATGTCAATCAGGCGTCGAACGAGGGCCGCACGGCTTTGATGCAGGCTTCCGGCCGCGCTCTCAATGAAGTGGTCCAGCTCCTGCTCGAAAATGGCGCGGACCCCAATCTGGCGGACAACAAGGGACAAACCGCCTTGAAGATCGCACTGTCGAGAGAACAAAATTCGACGGCCGGTATCCTCAGGAAGTTTGGCGCGAAGTAAAGGCCAGATGAAAACCGTGTCATGTTTGGAGTTGACTGTGGTCAGGGTGGGGCAAGCCATCGTCGTTAGTGGCCTGCCTGTGCGGAGCCAAGGTACGGCGCCGGGTGGGTGCGCGGTCCGTTGTCCTCGTCCGCGCCAGGTTCAGCGTGTGGAAAGATACAGAAACGCCCCGGACCCCATCGCAATCGACACCGCATGTTCCAGCTTGACCGATTCCTCGCTGCGAACGTCGAGTTCGGGATTCCGCGCCGGCGGCCGCAAGTGCGCCAGATCCCCAACAAGAAAATAGACGTTCCACAGAGTTTTTGAAAGCCGGCCCTTGTAGACCACCAGCGCAAGCGCGAGCACCCCGCCAAGCACGCTTGTGAATACGAACACCGCAAACCAGTTCGCCGGACCCACTATCGATCCTACCGCCGCCATCAACTTGACGTCTCCCGCCCCCATCGCCCTCAGCAGGTACATCGCAAAGTAAACCCCGAAGCCGAGACCGAAGCCGAGGGCGGCGTCCCGCAGGCCGGCCACCCCATTGAGAGCCAACGCCAGCGCGAACCCTGCGGCGATTCCAGCCAGATTCAGCCAGTTCGGGATCCTGTGCGTGCGCACATCGAAGACCGCGGCCGCAATCACCAGCGCGGCGAGCAGCGCCTGCTGCGGCGCTGGAAGCGGCGTCATCCCTTCTTCACGGGAGTCTTCGAGGCTGGCTTGGCCGCCGCTGGTTTCACCGCCGGCGGCTCCTTCAGCAATTGCTCAAGGGTCGCGCGCATGTTCTTTTCCTCTTCGCGGAACCATTCCTGGTCGAGGTTGCTGTCCTTATGGATGCGCAGATTTCCCTGACGGTCGATGAAGACGATCTGCGGCACGGTCATCATGATGATCGGTGACCGCTGAAGGTATTCGTACACCTGCTCGCGCGTCACGCTTCCCACCGGGAACGAGAGGCCAAACTGCTTCGAGTAGTCGGCCACCAGCATCCCGGCCATGGGGTTGAAAGCGGCTCCCACCGGCTGGAACCCTCGCGGGCCGAATTCTTTGAACAGCGCATTCATCACCTGCGAAGCTTTCTGGCAATGCGGACAAGTCGTGCTCAGGAACTCCAGGATCACCACTTTCCCTTTGAACTTGCTCATTTTGAGCTGTTCGCCGGACGGCATCTGGATCGCCAGTTCCGGAGCGGGACGGGGCAGGTCCGAAGGAAAGACGGTGGCCACGGAGGCGCTGAGCAACAGCATGGCGGAGATCGCTGATTTCATGCTTTTCATCTTAGCCTATTAGCCTATTCAATCGACGTTCAAACCACGTACCTGGTTCCAGAAGTTCGGTGGGGCGGGCCATCGTCGTTTGTGGCCCGCCTGTGCGTATCCCGAAAGCAGTTATTTCACGACGCCGCCCGCGCCACAATCTCCAGATTGCTTCCAAGGCCGCGCAGCAGCGGAATGCGCGTTAGGACGTCATCGGCCGCGCGGGCCGCAAGGTAGCCAAGACGCCATGACGGGAACAATCCGGCAAGCGGAGAAGAAATGAAATCGTAATAGCCGGCGCGGCAGCGCAGTCCGGCCTCGCGGAAGATTCGCAGGGTTTCGGCGGGGTCGAGCTCACGTTCGTCGGGCGTTTGATACTTCCGCATGAGCTTCGGGAAGAGCAGATTTCCCACCGCTCCGGAAAGCCGGTAGCGATTCGGATCGAGACCGTAGAAAACGCCGCCGGGCGCAAGAAGATCGCGGATTCGGACAGCCGTCGAACGCTGTGCGTCCGCGGGCAGGTGGTGAAGGAAAAAGACGCCGATGATCAGATCGAAGCGCCCGGCGGCGGATTCCGCCGTGCCTTCGCGAAATTCCACGTTCGAAAGAGGCGCGCCGTCGGCGGTAGCCTGCCTGATTGCGGCGGGCGAAAGATCGATTCCCAGGACGCTTGCGACGCGCGGGGCGAGCAGCAGTTCGGTATCTCCGATCCCGCAGCCGAGGCTCAGCACGCGGCTCGATTTCCCCGCCCCGGTGACACGCAGGATGCGCCGAACCATATGCGCGCGCAACGCCCGCACCGCGGGTTTGGCGAAGTGCCGCTGCGCGAATCCCGAGTAGAGTTTCTCGTGATACTCGAGTTCGCGATCAAGATAGGACATCAGAGAAATGCGCGCAGGAGCCGTCTCTGGACGTCTTTCAGCGTCGAATGAGCGGTATCCAGCTCGCCGATCTTGATCCGCAAATCGCTGAGCAGCCGCGCCCGTTCGACGGCATGCTGCAAGACGAGGAGCAGTTGGGCGTTCTCCCATGGCTTTTCCAGATACTGGAACAGCCCCACTTCGTTGATGGCCTGTATGGCGCTGGCCTTGTCGGCGTGCCCGGTCAGAAGGACGCGAGAGGCTTCGGGCCGTAGCGCTTTGGCCCGCGCGAGAAACTGAATGCCGGTCATCTTCGGCATCAGGTAGTCGGAAACCGCCACGTCCACGGGAGTGGTCTCAAGGAGCTTCGCCGCTTCTTCCGGCCGCGTGAAGGCGTGAACTTCGTAATCGGTTTCGATCAACAGCAGGGCCCGCAGGCTGGTGATCACCATGTCTTCGTCGTCCACCAGCAGCACAACCGGCTTTAGAGTCGCTTCCACGATCAGGCTCCTTTCTTCTTCTGCTCCACGGGAATTCGCACGTGAAACGTCGTTCCTTTTCCGGCTTCGCTTTCAAAGCCTATGGTCCCGCAGTGACCCTTCGTCACGATCTGTTTCACGATGGAGAGCCCAAGACCGGTGCCCTCTCCGACCGGTTTCGTGGTGAAACCGCGGTTCAGAACCTTTTCCTTGTCCTCGTCCCGGATGCCGTGCCCGGTATCGGCAATGGATATGACGACTTCCGCGCCATCCAGCCGCGTCGTGACCTTGATCTTCCCAGTGCCCTCGATGGCCTGTCCCGCGTTCATCAGCAGGTTCAGGAACACTTGGCTAAGCAGATGCGGATGGCATTCGACTTCGGGCAGCTTCCCAAACTCCGTCTCGACTTCGATGCGCCGATGGAAATCTGCCTGTGTCAGCTTCAGCGCGCTTTCGATGTTCTCATTTAAATCGATCTTGTGAAGTTCCGGATCGCCCGTGCGCGCAACGGTCTTCAAACTGCGCACGATCGCGGCGATGCGTTCGCAGGCGATGCGATCGACGGCAGCCAGCGGCTTGATGGCTCCGACAATCTTCTTCGCCCGCGCGACGCCCGGCGCATCGGGACTTTCACCGAACGCCGCTTCGAGCTTTTCGAGCGATTTCATCAATACTTGGTTATTCGAAAGGATGGCGGCCGCGGGCGTGCTCACTTCGTGCACCACGCCGGCCAACAGCCGCCCGAGCGCCGCCATCCGATGAAGCTCCGTCAGTTGCTTGTCCGTCATGCTTCCACCATTTTTCGGAACCGCTTGACGATCGTCGAAAACACGGCCGCCGTGACCTCGACGTTATCGGAGAGAAGGTCGTAAAAATCCTCCCGCGAAATGCGCAGCAGCCGGGTATACTCCACGGTTCTTGCGGTTACCGGCATGGGGTCGTTATCGAACAGGGCCCACGCGCCGAGGACGTCGTTCTGACGCGCGACATGCAATTCAGACCCGTTCCGGCTCAAGGCGACGCCTCCATCGAGAACCACGTACAGCCCGTCCATCGGACGGTCGGGCTCAATCACGGTCTTGTCTTGAGCGAAGCTCACTTCCGTGGCGATCGACGCGATGCGCGCCAGCTGATCGGGCGTCAGAGCTTTGAACAACTCGACGCCTTCGAGAGCGATCACCTTTTCCACGAGGTTCAATTCAGACATGTCTTACTCCTAAGGGCGAGTCCTGGAATAACGCCGCCGGCGGTGCGGGCCCGCTTGCAAACGACTGGGGCCCGCTTACGGATTCCGAGCCGCGGCCGGACTTGAGCTGTTGGAAAAGCTGTCTCATGACACAGTCTAGACCAACGCTGCAATCGCGTCGCTGGCGACTCTCGCCAGATCCGGCGGGCCTCCCCGGGCGGCGTCCTCGATTTCCCGCGTGAGCGGCTTCATTTGCAGTTGAGCGGCCGCGGCGACGGCGCAGGCGCGGAGCCACGGATCGCCCGAGCGGATCAGATCCCGTATCGCGGCCTCCGCGTCTTTTGGGTCGACGCCGAGCAAATCGCGCCCGACCTCGGTGAGCCGTTCGGCGGAATCGAGCAGCGGCATCAGCACGCGCTTGAGGTCGCGCTCGACCACGCTATCGAGAAATTCCACGGCGGCCGTCAGATGCTCTTCGTTCCGCTTTCCGGTGTAGATTCCGCGGACGGCAAGGTAGGCCGAATAGATGTCCTTCGCGGGGTAGCGCAGGCCAAGCAGGCGGAACATCCGGTCAAGCGTGTGGTCGAGCCGATCCTTGATGGTGCGAGCGAGCAGGGAGGCGGCCGTCTGTGGGGTATCCTGCGTTCGAAAGGGCGCGAGCGCGGCGTTCATTTCGAAGTAGTATTTGATTTCCGCAAAGGTCTGCTGCCGCACGGTCGGACCCGCAAAATTGAGGCCCGGAGCGTCCTCCCGAAGCCGGTTCAGTCCCTTGAGCGCGGCGGCCCGCAAGGTAAGATCCTTGTTTCCGATGGCGCCCAGCAGCACGTCCACCGAGCGCTGGTCGGGTATCAGTTTGAGCACGCGCGGAATCTGGCGGCGGATCGAAAGCGAAACAGCGTCGTCTTCGAGCATATCGCCCAGCGATCCGGCGATGCGCGCTCCATAGCGGGCGAGCGAGGCAATGGCAACTCCCCGCAGGCAGGGGTGCGCCAATCGCTGAACGACGGAATCGAGGCAGGCGCGGCTTCCGAGGATGCCGGCGGCGCGGCATGCCGCGGAGACGACACGCTCGTCCGAGTCTTCGAAAAGCCGAAGCAAGGGCGCGGTAACATCGTCTCCGCGCAACCCGATTGCGGTGGCGGCAAGCGCGCGCCGCCATGCTTCAGGGGAATCGAGAGCGGCTGAAATCCAAGCCGCGGAGAGCCACTGGCGTGCCCGCTCTCGCTGCTCCGTAAGAGCCTCGAGCGCGGCGTCCGCCGTGGAAGGTCGATCGATAAAGCGCGCGAATAAGGCTTCGCGGTCCGGGGACAGCGCGAGCAGGTACGCTACCGCCGCGCCTGACGATGCCGCTTCAAGCGGGACCTCAGCCTGGGCCTCGCCGAGCAGCCCGTCAAATCGGATCGCACGCGCAAGCTCGAAAACCTTCGAACGGACTTCGGCGCTCGGACTCGCGACGAGCTTCCGAAGTTGCGGCGCGAGATCGTACCCGGCGGCCTCGCCGAGTAGCCCAAGGGCGTACGACGCCTGCCGTGCATTCGGCGACATCGCAGCCTGTTCGAGCAGTTTCACCGTGGCCGAATCCGTGACCCTGACGCGCGAGTCCTCGAGATTCAGGCGCCGCGATTCGAGGCGCTTTCGAACCGTGCGGGAGTACTCACGGCTGGCGTTCACGGAAAGCAGTATCCAGATGACGACGAATCCGAGAACGATATACGAGACCTGCCGCGGATCGGGACGCTTGGGATCGCTCACAACATATTGCGCGAAAAGCAAGAGGACGACCGCGCCGAGCCCGCGTCCGAAGCGGTCGACGAAAATGTCAACGAAGGCTTTGGTGCGGTTCTTCAACTCCATCGGCAGCGGGAGGTAGAGCAACTCCATTCCCGTCTTATTGAACGAGTATCGCGTAGCGGCTTCCGTGAGTCTTACGGCGGCGGTGGAAAGCAGACTCGGCGAAAAAATCGTCATCAGAGACGTGATGGAAATCGCCACGGGCATGATTTGGAGGGTGCCGCCGACGCCGAAACGGCTTACCACGAAGGTGGTGAGGAAGAATTGCAGCACAAAGGTGACCAGGTTGAGATAAATGCCGTAAAAGCTGCCGAGAAAGGCAGTGAGGGCGGCTTCGGTCGTGTAGGAGGCCTTCGCCATCGCGCTGAACTGGAACTCCACCAGCACGTCGACGATAAACGTCAAGGTGATGATGCCCATAATCACTTGAAGGTGGCGGTTGGCCCCGATGGCCTTGACGATATCGGCGAATTCGAACTCGGCGTCCTCCGCCTCGGCGGCCTTGGCTCCCGTAAGCCTGACGCCTTTCTGCCGGAGAACGACGAGAAACGCCAGGTACGACATCCCGACCATCCCGGCGCTCGCCAGCAGAATCCCGCGCGGCTCGACATGCCGTGTCATCCAGGACGTGAACGTTCCGCCGAATGCCGCACCCACCACCGCGCCGAGCCCGAGTATTCCATAAACGCGCTTGGCTTCGCGCGCCGTGAACACGTTCGCCGCGATAAGCCAGCCTTGCGATACCAGCACGATGCTGAACAGGCTCACCCAGACGTTGAAGACATAGAGCATCCACGGAAACCTGAACTGGAGCATCCACCAGATGGCGATCAGGCAAAGAATGGACAACACCGTTGTCCAGGTGAGCGCGACCGTGAGAGAAGCGCGGACCGCGACTTTAGTATAAAGGTACGCGAGGAGGCCGCCCCCGCACGCGATCAGAATGTAGAGGTACGGCAGTCTGTCGATGTCGAACTTGGTCAGGAAAAGAGCGCGCGAGACGGGTTTGAGAATGTAATAGGCAAAAAGCACGAAGAACAGGTACAGCGCCATGAATGACGTGCGGATGTACTCGCCTTCCCGCACATCGAAGACGCTTCGCCACAGGTTGCGCAGATGTCTCATTTGCAGTCGCCGAAGACAGACCATGGTACCGCACACGAGCGTCGCGATGGGTTACATTTGGACGGAGGGACGGCCCGTGGCGGGACGACGGGCGGATGTGATAACGTTCAATTGGAAAAGGAGATTGCATGAACCGTCGGGAATTCTTTCATGGCGGCGCCGCTGCCGGCGCGGGCATCCTCAACGCGTTTCCGTATCACCTCTTTGCGGCGACCGCGAAGAAGCAGGCGAGCGACCGCGTCAAACTCGGACCGAAAGGCGTGGAGCTGAGCCGGCTCGCGATGGGCACGGGAACCAACGGTTCCGGCGGCAGCTCGAATCAGACCAAGAAACTGGGACTCGGCGGAGTCGCCGACCTGTTTCAATCCGGCTTCGACCAGGGCGTCACTTTCTGGGACTGCGCCGATCAGTACGGCACCCACCCGCACGCGAAGGAATCGCTGAAGCGCGTCCCGCGAGAGAAAGTCACCATCCTGTCGAAGACTCACGCCTCGACGGAGAAGGAGATGAAGGCCGATCTCGACCGGTTCCGCCGCGAAATGGGCACCGACTACATCGATATTCTGCTGCTGCACTGCATGCTCGACGGCGATTGGCCCGAGAAAAAGAAGGGCGCGATGAACGTGATTTCCGAGGCGCGCGAGAAGGGCGTCGTGCGCACGCACGGCACCTCGTGCCACACCATCGAAGCGCTCCGCACCGCCGCGAAAACGCCGTGGGTACAGGTGGATCTGGCGCGCATCAATCCTGCGCAGGTGGCGATGGACGCCGACCCGGCGACCGTGATTTCCGTTCTCAAGCAGATGAAGGCCGCGGGCAAAGGCGTGATCGGGATGAAGATTCTGGGCGCCGGCAGGCTGCGCGATAAGGTGGACGAGTGCCTGCAATTCGCGCTTTCGCTCGATTGCGTCGATTGCTTTACGATCGGTTCCGAGAGCCGGGCCGAACTTGCCGATCTGGTGCGGAAGATTCCCGCCGCCAGCACGCGCGGGTAGATTGAGATTAAGTACGAGATTACAGAACAGGAGAAACGATGAGCACTAGAACGCGATTTATGATTTCGAGCCTCGCGATGGCCGTTGTGGCCGCGGGGTTGATGGCGCAGGGCGAGAAGAAAGCCCCGGCGAAGAAAGGCCCGGGCATTCTGCAGCCGCAGATGACCGTTGAGGGCGGCAAGTACGACGCGCCCATGGGCAAGCTTGGCGAGAAGCCCAGCCAGCCTTGGTCGGCGACAACGGTCGGCGCAGCCGTGGATGGGAAGGCTAATTCGGCCAAGGTCGCGACGCTGGTCGGCGAGATCGTCGATTTTTCGTGCTACCTGCAGATCGGCAAGCACGGCGAGAAGCATCGCGCGTGCGGACAGAAGTGTTTCACCGCCGGCCAGCCGATTGGGCTGCTGACAAGCGACGGCTCGCTCTACATGTTGATGGAAGAAGAGCACGACCCGCGCCGCGACGGCCTCACCGAGTTTAGGAAAGCCGCGATCGACCACACCGCGCACATCATGGAAGTGAGCGGTACGCTCGCCTCGCACGCCGGCTACAAAGCCCTCTTCGTGACGGGTTTCCTCAAGAAGTAGGAGTTTTCGAAAAATGAGACCAGTTGGATTTCTGGCCGGTGCTTTCGCGCCGGCCATTTTTTTACTCGCCCAGAGCGGCGCGCCCATGAAGCACCCGCTTGGCCTCATGCCGGTGATCTGGCCCGCCGATAATCCGTATTCGGTGGAAAAAGCGGAACTTGGGCGCCTTCTGTACTTCGACACGCGTCTGTCGATTGACGGCACCATCTCCTGCGCCACCTGCCACAGTCCGAAATTCGCCTTCACGGACGGCGCGCCCGTTTCCACCGGCATTCGCGGACAGAAGGGGGGACGCAGCGCTCCAACCGTAATCAACCGCGCCTACAGCCTCGCTCAATTCTGGGATGGGCGCGCGCCGACGCTCGAAGCGCAAGCCGTGGGACCGATCGCGAATCCGATCGAGATGGGTATGACCCACGAGGCGGTGGTCGAGAATCTCAGGAAGGTCAAGGGATACCGCGTCTTATTCGCCAAAGCGTTCGGCACAGAGGATTTCACGATCGATCACGTGGCTAAGGCGATCACCACGTTCGAACGGACCATTCTCTCCGGAAACGCACCTTACGACAAATACAAGGCGGGAAACAAAAAGGCCATGTCGCCCTCGCAGATTCGCGGAATGGGCGTCTATCTCGACAAGGCGAAGTGCGACCAGTGCCACGAGGGGATCAATTTCACAAGCAACATGTTCGCGAATCTCGGTGTTGGTTCAGACAAACCGGATCCGGATGTGGGACGTTTCGCCGTGACCAAGAACCCGAAGGACTGGGGACATTTCAAGACGCCTACACTGCGCGAGATCCAACACACCGGCCCTTACATGCATGACGGCAGCGTGAAGACGCTCGAAGAAGTCGTGGACTTTTACGACAAGGGCGGCACGCCGAACAAAAATCTCGACGACCGCATTAAGAAACTCAACCTGACCGCGCAGGACAAGACGGACCTGGTGGCGTTCCTCAAGGCCCTTAGCGGGGAAGGCTGGCAACAGATCAAGGCGCCGGAGAAGTTTCCAGAGTGACGCGGGCGCGCGTAGCGTTCGTTCTGCTCGCACCCGCTCTGCTGTCGCTCCTGGCGGCGGGCGCGTGCAATCGCGATACAAAGAAGCGAATTGCGGTAATTCCGAAGGGACAGGCTCATCTGTTCTGGCAATCCGTTCACGCGGGGGCTGTGAAAGCGGCGCGCGAGGCCGGAGTCGAAGCCGTTTGGAACGGCCCTGTTACCGAGACCGATTACAGCGCTCAACAGAGGATCGTCGAGACGTTCATCACGCAGCGAGTGGATGCGATCGTTCTCGCGCCCATCGATAAGACGGCGATGGTGGGCGTTGTGGATCGCGCGGCCGCGGCGAACATCCCGGTTGTGATCTTCGATTCCGGCGTGGACACGCGGAACTTTGTCTCGCAGGTGTCGACCGATAATTACCTCGCGGGAAAAATGGGCGCGGAGCGCATAGGGAAAATTCTGGGCGGCAAGGGCAAGGTGGCCATGGTCGCCGTGCAACCGGGCGCGGCCTCGACGATGCTGCGCGAGCAGGGCTTCGAGGACGCGATCAAGCAGAGCTTTCCCGGCATCCGAATCGTCGACAAGCGCTTCGGAATGGCGGATTTCGCGAAGTCGATGGGCGTGGCGGAGAACATGCTGACGGCATATCCGGATCTGGACGCCTTCTTTGCTTCGAACGAATCGAGCACGGTGGGCGCGGCGCAGGCGCTGAAGGGCCGCAAGAGCAAGGTGAAGCTGGTTGGTTTCGACTGGAGCCCTACGCTGCTTGAAGATCTGGAGAAGGGCGCCATCGATTCTCTGATTGCGCAGGACCCGTTCCGAATGGGCTACGAATCCATGCAGGCCGCGGTGAAGAAACTCGCGGGCGGCACGCCGGAGAAGATCAACAATCTGCCGCCGCTGGTGGTTACCGCGGAAAACCTAAAGGATCCGGCGGTGCAGCTTCAGCTCCACCCGGACCTCGACAAGTATCTGAACTGAGGACTTGGAATGAACCAACGGTTCCAATCGGCAGCCGCTGGGGCAGGCGATCGTCTTTCGCCGCCTGCCTTCTACCGCGCAAATGGCAGGCCACAAACGACGACGGCCTGCCCCACCGGCCTTACCATCAAAATGAAACTTCTACATCTTTTTCTAATTGCGGGAATCGCGGCCGCGCAGATCGAAGCGGGGCGCCGGCACTTCGAGACGCGCTGCGCCCAATGCCACGGCGCCGACGGCGCTGGCGGTGAGCGCGGGCCGGACATCACGAAGCCGAAACGCGTGCGCACCGAGGCGGAACTGCGGGAATTGATTCGAGCCGGAGTTCCCAACGCCGGCATGCCGCCGACGAACCTTCCGGCGCGGGACATGGACGCCGTGGTGGAGTTCACCGCGTCGCTCTCCGCAAAGAGAGAGGAAACGGCGGCCGCGCTGCCCGTTGCCAAGGGCCCGTCCCGCGACTGGCCGACGTATCATGGCGACGTCAGCGGCAACCGGCATAGTCCCCTGAACCAGATCGATTCAACGAACGTGTCGCGGGTCGCGGCGCGGTGGATGTTCACGGTTCCCGGCGCGCGGCGCCTTGAAGTGACGCCCGTAGTGATCGGCGCCGTGATGTACGTCACGCAAGTCAACGAGGTGTTTGCGCTCGACGCGCGCTCGGGCAAGACGCTGTGGCGCTTCGAGCGGGCGCGCACCAAGGGCCTGGTGGGCGATGCGGCGAGCGGCATCAATCGCGGCGTGGCTATCGAGGGCGACCGCCTGTTTCTCGCGACCGACCATGCCCACGTGCTGGCTCTCGACCGTACGAACGGCAAAGTGCTCTGGGATGTGGAGATGGCGGACTATCGCGAGCACTACGGCGCGACGGCCGCGCCGCTGGTGGTAAACGGTTTGGTGATCTCGGGCGTGTCCGGCGGCGACGAGGGCGCGCGCGGATTCATCGCGGCCTACAAGGCGTCCACCGGTGAACCGGTGTGGCGGTTCTGGGCGATGCCGGCGCGCGGCGAGCCGCTTTCGGAAACCTGGGTGGGCTCGGCGATCGAACACGGCTGTTCGGCAACCTGGATGACCGGGACCTACGATCCGGAATCGAAGCTGCTCTACTGGACCACGGGTAATCCGTGCCCGGACTACAACGGCGATGAGCGCAAGGGCGACAACCTGTACTCCAGCTCCGTGCTGGCGCTCGAATCCGGAACGGGGAAGCTGCGCTGGTACTACCAATACACGCCGCACGACCTGCATGACTGGGATGCGCAGCAAACGCCGATGCTGATCGACGCGCCTTTCAATGGCCGTCCGCGCAAGCTGCTGG
>CAMDED010000156.1 GCA_945893365.1 Candidatus Sulfopaludibacter sp. SbA3
GAATCAGGCCCATGGTCTGGAGCGAGAAACCGAGCTCCTCGCGAATGTACGGCGCGGCCGAGGCGATCACGACGCGGTCCATGTACGTGATCATGTAGGCGGCGACGGTCAGCCAGAGAATCTTGTGGCGGACAAGGGTAGGGCGCGCGCTCGATAGGCTGTCCATGAATGGCCGCCGGGCTTAGATGAACGCGATGACGTCGATCTCCACCAGCGAGTTGCCGGGAATGCCGCCGGCCGCCGCGATGGTTGTGCGCACGGGAGGGTTCTCGCCAAAACGTCCCTTGAAGGTTTCATTCATTGCCGCGTAATCCTTCAGGTCGTTCAAGTAGACGTTGCATTTCAGAACCTTGTCCATGGACGACCCGGCATTCTCCAGCTCCTTCTGGATTTCGTCGAGCACATGCTTGGTGTGAGCCTTGATGTCGCCCTCGAAGTGCGCTCCTTTCCCGGCGATGAACAGCAGGTTGCCGTAGGAGACCGCGCCGTTGAACAGCGGCGTGCTGCCGGGCTTCCTGGCGCCGCGGGTGTGGACCTTCTTCGTGGGGGAGGCGGTCTGCGCGGCCGCCGGTACGGCGGTGGCGGCGGTTGCGGCAGCGGCAGCCGCGCCGGCGGTGAGAAAACGCCGCCGGTTGTTTTCGGGCGTGATGTTTTTGGGCATGTCAGTGAGTATATCCGATGCCGCGTAGAATAGAGAATGGCTCGGCGATGAAATTTCTGCTCTTGCTGCTTGCGGCCGCGGCACTCGCTCAGGAAGGGAGGGCCCAGGAAGCGTCCATCGAACAGGCGATTCGAATGGCCTCCGAAGGACGGCTGCCGGAAGCGGAGGCGGCGCTCCGCACGCACGCGGCGAGGAATCCGCGCGATGCGGATTCGCGATACCGGCTCGGACTTGTGCTCGTCAAGCGGAAAAAACTGGATGAGGCGGCGCGGGCGATCGAGGATGCCGCGAAGCTCGAGCCGGGTTCCGTATTTACGTGGCTGGCGCTGGGCGATGTCCGCTTGCGCCTGGCGGATCGGGCTGCGGCTGTCTCCGCGGCGAAGCGGGCGGGGGCTCTTGCCGGCGCGTCTTCCGCGGCATGGAAAGCCCTGGCCGTACTCGAAGGAAGACTGGGCGATGCGCCCGGCGAGTGGAAAGCCCTTGAATCGGTAATCCGGCTTGCGCCCGGCGATCGCGATGCCTATGTCCGGTTGGCGGATCTCCACATCGCGCAAAGGAGCGCGGAGGCGGCCCGCCTCGTGGCTGAGAAGGGATTAGTCCGCTTCCCGTCGGATGCGGAGCTGCTGCGTTTGAAGGGTGTGGCCTTATATGGCCTGGGGCGGAAACAGGAAGCGATCGACGCGTTTCTGGCCGCGATGGATCGCGCGCCGGGAGACGAAGCGGTGCATGCGTCGGTCGAGACCTTGCTGCCGGACGCGGGACCGCGGCTGCGCGACGTCGCGGAGCGTCTGCGCCGCTTCAGTGAGCTGCGTCCGGAGAGTCCGCTTGGACCTTTCCTGTTGGCGCTGATTGCCGAAGCCTCCGCGGATCGCGAGACGCTTCTCAATCTCGCGATCGGCAAGGATGCCGGCTTCTGGCCGGCGTACTTCGAGATGCACAAGACCATGCGTGAGGCGGGCAAGCGGACAATGGCGATCGAGGCTCTGGAAACCACGCTCCGATTGAACCCGAATCACGAAGGCGCGCACTTCGCGCTGGCGGAGCTTTATCTCGAAGCAGGGGATCGCGAGAAAGCTCGTGAACACCGCATGGCTCACCACAGGCTTCGGGCGGCGTCAGTGCCTCAATAGGGGGAGAGCGCCGCTTGCGGCGGTCCGCGTAGAATCAGGACCCCAGCGTCTTCAACAGATCTCCGCTCACAAGCGACGGGCACCAGTACTTCTCGATGTGCTCGACAACCAGCTCCGTTCCGCGGTCATGCGCCACGAACGGCCTTGTTTTCGGGTCGTACATCGAATCCGTCAGGTCCCGGATGAGCATGCAGCGGATGCCCCATTTCGTCATCTGGCGGATGGCGAAAGTCCTCTTCATCACGCACATGTTCGTATGGACCCCCATCACCAGCAAATTTGAGATCCCTTTCCGGTGCAGCAGATTATAGACTTCGGTCCCGTTGTCCGAAATCCCGTCCGGCTCCGCGATCGGAATCGCCGCATGCTGGCGCGACCACGCCTTGTAGACCTTGTCCGGCGTCTCGCAGCCGCCCTGCGAATCGTCGATCGGGAGCGGCGGATCGGTCAAGTCGAGGACCACGGAAGGATTCGCCGGCGGCGTCTGTTGCATGCGCTTCCGCTGCGGCGTGTCTTTATAGAAATCCATCACGTCCGAAGGCGAGTGAATGATCTGAACACCGCGCGACCGGGCGCGGTTCACGAGCGGCGCCATCCTCGCGGCCAGTACATCGACGCGTTTCGCCGCGCCCGGGCACCAGTGGTTGTCCCACATGTCGCAGAGCAGCAGCGCCGTTTCCTTGATCGGCGCTTCGCGATCGAAGCGCGTCTCCTGCCAGATCCCGCTGCCCTTGAACGCCTCCACGCGCGTGCGCAGTTTCAGTTGCAGGACGTCCGTCTTCGCGCCGGCCGGCAGGGCGAATACAGGTTGTCCAAGAAATGAGTGCCCAAGAAATGCCCGTCCAAGTAGCGACTGCCCAAGCAAAGCTCTCCGAGTCATACTCATGCTTTCTTCCCTCCGTTTCTTCTACCCCAGGGTTCCACGCCAACCTTCGCCGCCCACCGCTCCCACAGCGACCGCAGCTCCTTTACGCGGCCCGGCTCCGCGGCGGCCAGATTCCTCAGCTCCGTGCGATCCGATTCCAGATCGTACAACTCCCAGTCGCCCTCAAAGCGCGCCACGAGCTTCCATTTGCCCTGCCGCACCGCGCGGTTTCCTTCATGCTCCCAGAAGATCGCCTCGTGTCCCGGGCGCCGCCGGCCCCTGAAAACAGGCAGCAGGCTCTTGCCCTCAAGCGGCGTCAGCGGCTTGCCTTTGAAGTCGGCCGGGTACCCTGTGCCCGCTGCGTCAAGGCAGGTGGCCATGATGTCGATCAGATGACCGGGCTGATTCGTGATCGAGTTCTTCGCCCTGATCCCGGACGGCCAATAGGCGATGAGCGGCGATGAAATGCCGCCCTCATGCACCCAATGCTTGTAGAGCCGGAATGGCGTGTTGCTCGCATTCGCCCAGGGCAGTCCGTAGCTTGTGAACGATTCCACCGGTCCGGGGGCCGCGCCGTTCTCGCCTCTCACTTTCTCCTCCGCGCACCCGCCGTTGTCGGCCAGAAACAGCACCAGCGTGTTGTCATCGGCTCCGAGTTCCTTTATTTTCGCCAGGACGCGGCCGACGCCTCGATCCAGACGGTCGATCTGCGCCGCGTATACGGCCATCTTCAGATCGAAAGCGTCCTTCTCCTTGACATCGTTCCAAGCCGGGGCAGCCGGATCGCGAGGCGGGAGCGGCCACTTCTCCTCCACCAAACCCATGCGCAGCTGCCGCGCCCGCCGCTCCTCGCGCAGCGTGTCCCAGCCCTTCATGTATTTTCCACGATACTTCGCGATGTCCTCCGGCAAGGCGTGCAGCGGCCAGTGCGGCGCGGTGTAGGGGAGATACAGGAAGAAGGGCGCATCCTTGGAGCGGCCGAATTCATCGATGAATTTCACCGCGTGATCGGTGAAGGCGTCGGTCATGTAGTACTTACCGGAAGGAGTAAACGGCTGGTCGCCGATGGCCATCTTGCGCCCTTCGTCGAGCCGGAAATAGTTCGACGCGCCGCTGATCAGAGCGAACGAGCGCTCGAAGCCGCGATCGACGGGCCAGTGGGGACGATTTTCGCCGACGTGCCACTTGCCCGCCATCGCCGTGCGGTAGCCGACGGCGCGCAACGCCTCGGCGATCGTGACGCAGCGATCGTTCAGATAGCCCTGATACGCGGGCGTGCCGCGGTTATCGACCATGTGGCCGATGCCGGCCTGATGGCTGTAGAGGCCTGTCATCAGCGCCGCGCGCGTGGGGCAGCAGCGCGCCCCGTTGTAGAACTGCGTAAACCGTAAGCCGTTGGCGGCGAGGCGATCGAGATTCGGCGTGGCGATCTCCGATCCGTAACAACCGATATCGGAGAAGCCCATGTCGTCCGCCATGATCAGGACGATATTCGGCCGTTTGCGGCCTTGAGCAAATGTACCGGTAGCGGCCGCTGTGGCGGCAGTCTTCAAGAAATCGCGTCGCTTCATGCGTCTCCCGTCTCTCTCAGCAATACTCTATCGCGAAACGATCGGCGGCGGAGTGACGCGCCGCGCCCGCGGGCAGTGCGGGTTCGGATTGCGCCGTAGTGTCCGCCCCACCGGCGGCCAATGGCGACGGTCGTTTCACTCCCAGTGCTCAGTCCGCATTCCCGGCGTCCCGTTCACCGGCCTTAACGTCCACGCGCGAGAGCACCGCAATTCCAGCGGCGAAGAAAATCAGGAGCGACAGTATCGCCACCCGGTAGCTGCCCGTGAACTGGAGCGCGAGGCCGAACAGCAGCGGGCAGAACCAGCTCGTGCCCTTGTCGCCGATTTCGTAAAGACTGAAGTACTCCGCCTCCCGGCCTTTCGGAATCATCAGCGAAAACAGCGACCGGCTCAGCGCCTGGCTTCCGCCGAGCACAAGGCCGACGACGGCCCCCATCGCGAAGAACTGAGCCGTCGTCTTGACCGAAAGGTACATGTTAAGGATGACGCCGGTCCAGATGGCAAGCGACAGAAGCACGGCATTCCGCGCCCCCGTCCATCTTGCAATGTACCCAAAGGCGAGCGCGCCGAAGAAGGCGACAAACTGCACCATTAGAATGACAAGCGTCAGCGTGGAAAGCGGAATCTTGAGCTCGTCGTTGCCGAACTGCGAAGCTAGCGCGATCACGGTCTGAATCGCATCGTTATAGAGGAGATAGGCGATCAGAAACCTGAGCGTTTGGGGAAACTTCCGGAGTTCGCGCAGCGTGTGGAAGAGTTGACGAAACCCCGCCGAGAGCAGTGTTCGGCCGGGCCGCGCGGTGAGCCGGGACGGGCGGTCCCGAAGGGCGCGCAACGGAATAATCGTGAACACGGCCCACCAGACTCCAGCCGAGCCGAGGCTGATGCGGACCGCCGTGCCCTCGTCCAGGTGCAGCGCCTGCGCGTTTTGGTACAGCAAGAGATTCAGGCCCAGTAGGATGCCGCCGCCGAGATATCCGATTCCCCAGCCTCTCGACGAGATCGCGTCGCGGTCCGCCGCGCTCGAGATATCCGGCAGAAATGAGTTATAGACAACGATCGACGCGCCGAAAACCACGTTCGCGAACAGGAAGAGCGCGCCGCCAAGCAGATAGGCTTGGCCGCGCAGGAAGAACATGGCCATCGTGGCAAGGGCCCCCGGATACGCAAACGCGGCGAGAAGCATGCGCTTGCGCCCCGTGTAATCCGCAAGCGCGCCAATGACGGGGAGAACCAGCACTTGCCCCGCCACGGAAAGCGCGACAAGGTACCCCCAGTAGGCTCGCGCGTCGATGCTAAGGCCAAGCGGAAAAATGCGGCCCTCCGCATCCGCGCCCGCCTTGGCCAGCGCGGTGAGGTAGGGTCCGAGAAAGAGCGTGACGACGGTTGTATAGAAGGCGGAATTCGCCCAGTCGTAGAAATACCAGCCGCGCTGCTCGCTCTTGCTACAGGTCACTCGCGGCCTCCGGGAAGGCGCTCTGAGGATTGAGAAAAGGCATTCGACGGCGGCGAAGCTGGGTTCAGTACTTCAGCTCGATTCGAATCGTATGGCTGGGGGTTGCGCCGATATTCCGCAGCTCGTGCAGGCTCGACTCGCTCCGGTAAACCACACCGGGCTTGCGCTGCGACCGCACCCACTGCCCGTCCGGCAGGATTCGCGACTCGACGGTATACTCTGTCATGCAACACCTCTACATTTAACCGGCGCTGGAGCTAAACGTCAAACGCCTTCACGCGCCGAGACCCGGCTTCAGACTTATACCCGGCGGCGTACTCTTCGGCCGGTCGGGTGTCGCTGCCGAATACCCGCTTTTATTACGCAGTATTCCCCCAACCATTGCGGTCCTCCGATTCGCGGTCCGGCGCAGTCGGGACTGGCAGTCGGACGTGTCCGTTTGACCCCGAATCGGCACGAGCATAGAATGTTGGATCGGGAGGATATCCGAATGGCGGCGAGTGGGAGACGAGGTTTCAGAACGCGGATTCTCGCTGGATTGTGTTGGGGTCTCATCCAGGCAGGGACGGCAGCCGCGGACACGAAGGTCTTCACCGGCGCGCGCATTTTCGATGGCACCGGCAAGCCCGTGATCGAGAACGGCACCATCGTGGTCCAGGATGGGAAGATCACCGCTATCGGTCCCGCCAGGAAGGTGAAAGCTCCGAAAGGGGCGCAGACCATCGACGTGAGAGGCAAGACAATAACCCCGGGTCTCATAAATACTCACGGTCACGTTTCGGATGTCGAGGGAAGGAGGACCGGCGCCACTGAAGAAGGCGTCACGCGTCAACTCGCCCTGTTCAGCCGTTACGGGATCACGACGGTCGTGAGCCTGGGCGGCGAGGAGCCGGCGGCTTTTAGCGTTCGAGACGCACAAACGACAGCTTCCCTCAATCGCGCCCGGATCTATTTGGCGGGAGCGGTGATCGCCGCCAAGACGCCGGAGGAAGGGCGGCAGATGGTCGACAAGACCGCCGACACGAAGCCGGACTTCATCAAGATACGGGTAGACGATAACCTGGGCGCGTCCCGGAAGATTCCGCCCGATGTCTACCGCGCCGTCATCGAGCGGTCACACCAGCGTGGTCTGTCCCTGGCTGTTCACTTTTTCTATCTGGATGATGCCAAGGACCTGGTCCGCTCCGGCGCGGATATTCTGGCGCATAGCGTCCGGGATAAGCCCGTCGACGATGAATTTATCTCACTGGTCAAGAAGCGTAATATCCCGTACTGCCCGACGCTCACCCGCGAATTGTCGACGTTTGTTTACGAGGACATTCCGGCCTTTTTCACCGATCCGTTCTTCTTGCGCGAAGCGAGCCCGCAAGTGATGGCGGTTTTGAAGGAGCCGGCGCGCCAGCAGGCCATGCGGAACAATAAAGCCAGCCAGGCTTACAAGGCCGCGTTGCCCACGGCGAAGAGTAACCTCAAGAAGTTATCCGACGCTGGGGTCCCCATCGTCATGGGCACCGATTCCGGCGCCACTGCTGCGCGCTTCGAGGGTTACTTCGAGCACCTTGAGATGCAAATGATGGCGGACTCCGGGCTGTCGCCTGAGACAATCCTGATGTCGGCAACCGGAGCCGCCGCCAAGGCGCTAAAGCTCAATGGTATCGGCACGCTCGAGAAGGGGAAATGGGCCGACATCGTGATTTATGACAAGAGTCCTCTGGAGGACATTGGTAACACCAGGAGTATCGCCGCGGTCTATGTTGCGGGGAATGAGGTAAAAAGGTGAGCTGTGGCGGATTTGGCGCTGCGAGTATACGATAACACTATGAGTTCCATCACTGGCGCTTTCTCGCGCCGCTCCTTACTGGCCACGGCCGTTGCGCCCCTTGCCGGGATCTTAACTCCTCCTCTTGGATCGGCGGCACAGAAGAAGATTCCGGTTGGCCTTGAACTTTATTCGGTGCGCGAGGAGATGAAGCTCGACCTGATGGGAACGGTTCGCGCCGTGGCCAAAATGGGCTACGAGGACGTGGAGTTTTACGCGCCTTACATGGAATGGACGGTTTCCTACGCGAAGGAAGTGCGGAAACTGCTCGACGATCTCGGCGTCAAGTGTTTGTCGACCCACAATGGCGCGCAGACGTTCACTCCCGAGAAATTGCCGGCT
The DNA here is from genome assembly GCA_945893365.1 of Candidatus Sulfopaludibacter sp. SbA3. Lineage (GTDB taxonomy): Bacteria > Acidobacteriota > Terriglobia > Bryobacterales > Bryobacteraceae > SYKU01. Next base: position 7,845 of record CAMDED010000156.1, read on the forward strand.
GCGATCGAGTTGAACCGGATCTTGGGCAGCCATTTCATCGTCCAGGCAAGCGCCGGAAGAGTAACCAGCCTCGACGGCTGGAAAACGGTGGCGGAAAACCTTACTCGCGCGGCCGAAAAGCTGAAGGGCGTGGGACTGCGTGCCGGGTATCACAATCATGCGGCGGAATTCAAACCTCTTGAGGGAAAACGTCCCATGGAGGTGATCGCCGCGAACACGCCCAGCGACGTGATGCTTCAGTTGGACGTCGGCACTTGCCTCGAAGCCAAGTCGGACCCGGTGGCGTGGATCAAGGCAAATCCCGGACGTATTCGTTCGCTCCACCTTAAGGATTGGTCGGAGGCGGGCGGATACAAAGTGTTGCTCGGCGAAGGCGCGGCCGATTGGAAGAAGATCTTCGCGGCGGCGGAGAAAGTGGGCGGAGTAGAGTTCTATCTGATCGAGCAGGAGGGCAGCGCGTACCCGCCCATCGAGACGGCCGAAAAGTGCCTGAAGTCGTTCAGGAAGCTGCGCGCTTAAAGCCTGTCTACGCAATTGGAGGGTGGAAGGTGGAGCAGGCGATCGCCTTTTGTCGCCTGCTTTTCGGACTCCGCCCAGGGCAGTCCACCCTCACCGCAGTCAACGGCCAAATGTGGCACGGTTATCTTGTGACAGGCCCTTCGCTCGCGGCATTCGCCCGCGCGTCTAAAGAGACGTAATCCTTCTTGCCGTTTCCGAGGAGCGGCATCTTTTCGAGACTGACGATCTTGCGCGGAATCGCGACTTCCGCGGCGCCCAGTTCGCGGCACGCCTGAATCAGGCGTTCGCGCGTCAGCGTCTTGTCTTCGGTGAAAAGTACAATGCTTTCGCCCCGGCCCGGCTCCGCGCGCGACGAAGCCGCGTGCAGCGCCCCGGCCGATGCGGCGGCGGCGATCCTCTCGCTCACTTCGAGCGACACCATTTCGCCCGACACCTTGGCGAAGCGGCGCATGCGGCCCAGAATGTGGAGGAACCCGTCCGCATCGATCTTGACCACGTCACCGGTGTTATACCAGCCGGGGCCGAACACGGAAGACGGCGGATCGATCATGCCCGGTTTCTCCTCGCGCATGTAGCCGAGCATGACGTTCGGGCCCCGCACATGCAGAATGCCGCCTTCAGCGATACCCGGCGTCATCTCGAGCCGGCACTCAAGTCCCGGCACAGCCTCTCCTACCGACCCCGCGCGCGACGCCAACGGGCTGTTCACCGCAATGACCGGTGAGCACTCCGTCGCCCCATACCCTTCGGTCACGCGGATGCCGAACTTATCGAAAAACGTCTGCCTCACGTCGTCCGTCAGCTTCTCCGCGCCCGAACCAACCAGACGCACGCGGCGAAAGTCGTACGGATGGCCAAAACGGGCGTAGTGTCCAAGAAACGTGTTCGTGGCGAAAATAATCGTGCAATCGCGGTCGTAGATCATCTCCGGGATCACGCGATAGTGCAGCGGAGTCGGGTAGAAAACCACGCGGATGCCGGAAACCGCGGGCAGCACGGCGCCGATCGTGAAACCAAACGAATGGAACAGCGGAAGGGCGTTCAGTATCTTGTCGAGAGAGGTGCAATCGAGCGCTGCGAGCAACTGCGCCACGTTCGAGAGGATGGAAGCATGGCTCAGCGCCACGCCCTTCGGCCTGCTCTCCGAACCGGATGTGAAGAGGATCGCCGCCGGATCGTCCGGCTTCGCGCGCCGCCCCGCGCGCCGCGGAAACATCATCGCCCACAGGAGCCAGAGCTTGTCCGCGGCGCCGAACCGCGGCTTCAGATCCTCAAGGAAAACCACTCGGACTTCCGTCAGCTTCTCCACCGAAGCCGTGAGCCGGCCGCGTTCGAGGAACGCCCGGGACGTCAGTACCGTGCGCACTTTGGCCGCCCGGCAAGCGCTGTTCATGGCTTCACTGCCGGCCGTGTAGTTCAGCATCGCGGGCGCCCGGCGAAAGGCGAACATGCCGAACATCAGCGCGAGCGTCGTGCCGACGGTCGGCATCAGAACGCCCACGTTCTCCCCCTCGGCGCTTAACTTCGAAACCATGCGGCCGATCGCCAGGCTGGTCTTCAGGAGTCCGCCATAAGTCTGCTCTTTGTAGTCGAGGCCTTCAACCAGGCCGCGGCCGCGCCCGTGAATCTCAATGGCGTCGAGGAACGCCTCGAACAGATTCCGTGCCGGTATGGAGAGGGCGGCCGCTTCCTGAAGCATCCGCCGCATGCGCTCAGCGGCAAGGCGCCTGCGGATACGCGGCGTCCGGCCGTCGGGCATAGCGATGACGCGGGGAGCCTGAATCGTGAGCCGTATGCGCGGGAACCATTTGCTCGGGAAGTCCCCTCGCATCCGGCTGAGCTTCGAATAAACCGCGCCGTCGATATGCACCACCACCACCTTGGCCCCCGTGCGCGCCGCAAGAAACGCCGGACCGTCGTAGATCTTCATCATCGCGCCCGTCGTCGTGACCCGGCCCTCCGGGAAGATGAGGACCGGCGTTCCGGACTCCACCACATGAACCAGCATCTTCATCGCCATCGGCTTGGTGGTGTCGGCGACGACGTGCGGCACGAGCGCAATGACCGGCTTGAAATACCATTTGGCCGCGATCGAGGTGTGGACCATCCAGACCGGCCTTACCGGCAAATACGCAGCCAGCAGCACGACGTCCAGAAGCGATTGATGATTGGCGACAACCAGCAGGCGGTCGTGCGCGGCCATGCTTCCGCGGACTTCGACGCGGAACAGAAACCGCAGCAGCGAACGCAGGAGAGCGAAGAGCATGAGCTCACCAGGGCAATTCAAAAACCGCCTGCTCGAACTGGTCGAGCGCACCGTTGAAAAAGTGATCTTCCGCCGGAACCCACACCAGCCGCTTCGGATCGGCTGCCTTGGCGAAGACGGCCTCAAGCTCGTGGCGCGGGCCATGCTCGTCGGCCGTGCTGTGCACGAAATACTTACGAACGGCGCAGGTTTCGAGGATCGAGTGTTCGCTCCGTTTCGTCGGATAGCCCACGGCGATCAGCCTGTGAGCGCCCGCCGTCGAGCAGCCGAGCTTCAGAATCACGCGCGAACCGAACGAAAACCCGGCGAGCGAGAACGGCAGCGTGGGATAACGCTCCCGCATCCAGGCGAGCGCCGCCCGCGCATCCTCCACTTCTCCCGCGCCGTTATCGTGAACGCCCTCGCTCTTGCCGACGCCGCGAAAATTGAAGCGCAGCACCACCGCGCCCGAGCGCCGCAGCGCGCGAGCGGTCCGGTAGACCACTTTGTTCAGCATCGTCCCGCCGTGCAGCGGGTGCGGATGGCAAACCAGACACGCCTCGCGGGGATGCCCCTCTTCCGGTTCCTCGATCAGCGCCTCAAGCGCGCCCGCCGGACCCGGCACCACGCACGACTCGATTCGCCGCGCCAATCAGTTCGTCCGGTAGTTGGTGAACTGCATGTCGATGCCGAAGTCCGCCGCGCGCAGCAGTTGAATCGCCGATTGCAGCGCGTCCCGGTCCTTCCCGCTCACCCGCACCAGGTCGCCCTGAATGGCAGCCTGCACCTTCAGCTTGCTGTCCTTGATCTTCTTCACGATCTCTTTGGCTTTCTCGATCGGAATTCCCTGCTGCAGCGTGATCTCCTGCTTCACGGTGGAACCGGCGGATGGAATGACCTCGCCATATTCCAGCCCTTTGAGCGGCACCTTTCGTTTTACGAGCTTCTGCCCCAGAATCTCGATCACCGCCTTGAGCTTGTACTCGTCCTTGCTCGTCAGTTGGATCTTGTTGTCCTTCTCGTTAAGGACGATATCCGACTTCGAATCCTTCAAGTCGAAGCGTGTGGTGATTTCCTTCAGCGCCTGCTGAATGGCGTTCGAAACTTCAGGGAGATCGATTTTGGAAACGACGTCGAATGTATTGTCAGGCATGTTCGTGATCCGTGCTAGAAGCGCTTCTTCGCGCCGCGCTGCTGTTCGAGCGCGACCAGAACCTTCTCGGTAAGGGCGTCAATAAGGACAGGCATGGAGGAGTCGAGCGCCATGGTAACCGCGGCCCGCACCCGTTCCGGATCGATAATCGCAACTCTGGGCGAGTTCGCCGGACCGCCGCCCGCTTTGGCGGCAAGCTTCGGGCGCGGCGCCACCCCAATAAGGGGACCGACTATCCCGAGCAGGACGGACGCCTCGAACGGCTTCTGCAGCGAACCATCGGCCTTCACCCGGCGGGCCTCCTCCGGATCGATCGCCGTCACGGCTCCGGACGTTAATACGACTCGGATATGCGCGTATGCGGCCGTCCCCTTGACGTGCTCGCAGATCTGATAACCGGAACGGCTGGGCACGGCGACATCCGCCAGAATCAGGTCCGGATCGACGTCGTCCAGACGCATCAGCGCGGTCTCGCCGTCGGTCACCGTGACCACCTCGTACCCTTCCTCGCGGAGTATCCGCTCACCCATGCGCTGTGCATGGGGGCTGTCGTCTGCGAGAAGGATACGGCTCATTTCTTCTTTTTCTTTTCCTTCTGCTTCTTCTGCTGGACCGGCTGGCGATTGGTGGGCAGAGGCGCATCCGCGGCCGTTGAATCCGCGGGCTTGGCCGCGGCGGGCGCGCCATTCTCGGGAGCAGCCGCTGGATCTGCCGCCGCTCCCGCCGCCGGCGGATTCTTCCGGGCATCGGGCGAGTTGTCGAGCTGTGTGGAATCGGTAACCGTGGACACCGTTACGTCGTTTGCCGTAACTCCCGCGCTCGTGCCGGCCGTACCGGCGGCCACCGGCGGAACGCTTGCCGGAATCCCCGGCCGGAGACTCGTTGTCGGCGGCGCGCCCGCCTTCGCCGCAAGGCGCATATCCGGACTCTTCCGGAAAATGCTCGTCACGTGGCTCATCTTAGTGGGCTTCGTACGGTTATCCAGCTCGTACTGCATGCGCGCCACCGCCGCCGGATCCGCTTCCGGAATCGCGCGGCCCAAAGCTTCCAGCTTCTTCTTCGCCTCTTCCACTCGCGGGCTCAACGGATAATCCTTTACGATCTTCGTGTAAGCTCCGGCCGACTGGTTCTCGAAGCGATCGCCCATCTTTCCATAAGAATCGCCAAGCTTCCAAAGCGCTTCGTCGGCGCCGCTATAGAGCGGATACTGATCGGTCAGCGTCTGCAGCCGGTTCGCCGCCGCCGGATAGCTGCCTTTGTGGTGATAGTAGCCGCCCGCGACATATTCATGATCGGCAATCACTTCCTGAACCTGCCGCATCATCTGTTCCGCTTTCGATGCGTGTTTGGTATTCGGGAACTGCGTCAGCACCTGCCGGCATTCGTCTTCGGCGCGCAGCGCATGAACCGGATCCCTGTCCGATTTCTCCATCTGCTTGAAGTGAATTCCGCAGATCTTGTACTGCGCCTCGGACGCTTCCTCCATCGTCGGATAAAACAGGATGAAATCCTTGTACTCGGCCTCGGCCTGCGCGAGCCCGTGCGAGCCGCCCTCGCGGAACCAGCTATCCGCGATGGCGAGCTTCGCCTTAGCCAGAAATTCGCTCGTGTCGTAGGTGTTGACCAGCGTATTCAGAGTGAGCCGCGCCACTTCAAAACGGCTTCGCTCGATATCCGCGACGGCCTTGTCGAAAAGCACCTTGTCCGGCTGCAGCGTGTCTTTTGTGATGGGGTTCTCATACTTCTTTCTGCGCGCGCAGGAAGAAGTTAGCATGAGCGCCGCAGCCACCGAAAGGGCGGCCGCAAGCCGCCAGCCCGCGCCTGCTCCGAATAATCTCTTAGAGGATGACGTTACCATTTTCCGATGCTCCAAAAATCATACTTGAATGGCCAGAGCGTCCCTGGCGATTTGCTGCATTTCCCGAAAGGCCGCCGCCGCCCCGGAAGTCTGAAAAATCGACGAGCCGGCTACGATCCAGTTGCAGCCCGCCTTAACGGTATCCGCTACATTCCGATTCGTAATTCCACCGTCGATCTCAATCGGCAGATCCGCGCTCATCGCGCGCAGCCGCCGGACTTTCTCGATCGTGTGCGGCAAAAACTCCTGCCCGCCGAAACCCGGATTCACGCTCATCAGCAGCACGAAATCCGCCAGCCCCAGCACGTCTTGAAGCGTCGAAACGGGCGTCGCCGGATTCAAAACCGCTCCCGCCCTCGCGCCTTCCGTTTGGATGAGCCGCAGCGTCCTGTCCAGATGCGCGCAGGCTTCCTGGTGCACTGAAATCTGGTCCGCCCCCGCTTCGATGAATGCCGGGATGTAGCGGTCCGGATCGGTAATCATCAGGTGCACATCCAGCCTCAGCTGCGTCGCCCTTCGAATCGATTTCACCACGGGCGGGCCAAGCGAAATATTCGGCACAAAATGCCCGTCCATCACGTCGATGTGTATCATGGCCGCGCCAGCCTCTTCCACCGCCGCAATCTCCTCGCCCAGCCGCGCGAAATCCGCCGCCAGGATGGACGGCAAAACCTGGACCGATGGCCGGCTCGGGACCATGAACGGACTCGAAGCTAATGGACGGTTCTGGAACATTTTGAGCGCTATTTCGATCTTATCACAGCGGCAAAAAAGCCGTCCCCTTCATCCCGTCCCGGAATCCGCCACATCGTCTCTATAACCTGAGCCCCTGCAACACTTTCCACCACGCCCTCATTCTCCTCGCGCTCAAGGGAGCATGTCGAGTATACCAGCCGCCCGCCCGGAGCAAGCGCCGCGAGCGACTGGCTCAGAATCAGCTTCTGCTTCGCGGCCAGGTCATTGATGTGGGACGGCTGAAGCCGCCATTTGATTTCAGGATTTCTCGCCAGCGTGCCGGTCCCCGAACAGGGCGCGTCTACGAGAATCCGGTCGAACACCGGCCCAAACGGCAGCGGACGCGTTGCGTCCAGCCTCACCAGCCCCACGGGAAATCGCCGCATCGCCGTCAGCCGCGGGAAGTAGACGTCGCACGCCACCGCCCGAATCCCCGTCTCGAGGGCCTGTGCCGTCTTGTTCCCCGGCGCCGCGCACACATCCAGGAACCGTTGCCCGCGCTCCAACTGGAGCAGCGGCACAATCGATTGCGACCCGATGTCCTGTATTCTCAGCCCTTCCCGCGGCCCCGAGAGCAGCCGGAAGCATCCGTCGATCGCCGTCGCCTCCGAATCCGGTACCGGCGGCTCATTCGGACCCACCCGGACATACGTCTCCGGCTGCCGCAGGTTCGCGGCCGCGATTGCCTCCATGCGCTCCGCGCCGAACTGCTTCTCCCACCGTTCGAGCATCCACTCCGGGTGCGATAGCGTCTCCTCCCGGCTGGGCCATCGAACCTCGCCGCGGCCCGCCTTCCTCAGCACCGCGTTCACCAACCCCGCGGCCGAACGCTTCCCGGCCCGCTTCACCAGCTCGACGCTTTCATTCACCGCGGCATGGGGCGGAATCCGGTCCATGTACCGTAGCTGGTAAATTCCCATCCGCAGCGCCCGGCGCACCGGAGGGTGCAGGTGCGGGTCCGCGCGTCCGGAATAATGAACGATCAGCCAGTCGAGCTGCTGCTGGAAACGCAGCACCCCGAATACGATCTCATACGCGAGCCCGGTGTCGCGCGCATCGGGAGCGTGGAAGCGGTGATAGAGAAGATCGGAGGCGTAGCCGCCTTTCTCGACTTCGGCGAGGCAGTCGAATGCTAGCAGTCGCGCGGCGGAGATCGTCATGAATAAGCGGTAGCGGACGGGTGCTTCATCATAGCGCACGAACAGCGGGGCATTTTGTACGCGGCGTATCTATGAGTGGGGTATGCGGTCGAAAGCCGCGCTGCTCCTCGCCAAGGCGCTTGATGCGGACGGGCATGTAACGATCCGATTTTCTATGGTCTGGCCCCGCATCAACAAGGGCGGGATCGCGGGATTGAGAAGTATGGCTCTGCATGTGCGGCTCCAGTATGGTTCTCACGACGGTCCTGTTCCTGTACCCGTGATCACCAGTTGAGCCGGGGACACTCCTGTCATCGCGATGACCGATCTCTCCGTTTGCGGTATCGGCGCTTACACCGCACGGGTCGCTCTATTGGGATCAGTCCGCGGGAACCTGGAGCGGCAAGAAGGGCGGCGGACAGATCATCGGTAAGATCGTGCGCGGCCATTGAATCCGCAAGTCGCGCAGGGCCGCCCGCGGCGGCAGCAGCCGAACACGCTCCGGGGAGGCGCGGGGATGCGCGAGCCCTGAGGCGGCCGTGGCCTCGTCAAGATGTCACCCGGATTATTCACCGGCTGAGGCGCGAATGAGGTAGTCGGAAGGGCATCCATTTGGAGACCCTGAGAATCCTGCGTTAAAACAGTAGGGGTGCGAAGTTCCAGCTTCGCGGACCCGATTCTCAGGAGCCACCCAAATGGTGAACCA
>CAMDED010000157.1 GCA_945893365.1 Candidatus Sulfopaludibacter sp. SbA3
GGGCAGCGTGCGCGACCGCGACAACTGCTCCAATTCCGTCCGATCTTCATCCGTCAAAACCAGTTTGGATCGCCTAGATTTGCCTGCCATGCCCAAGCATACCAGGAAACAGATCTATTAGTTCATGGTTTAATGAAACGTTATACTAGCTTGCGCCGCCCTTGAGGATGCCTTGAAAAGGTTTGGCGAAGCCAAGGGGCTTGACGTTGAAGATAAGGACCTTTCCACAACGGTGAACGCCTTAAAGACGGGCGGCCTGCTCTCGGCACAACAGGGAACTTTGTTGAAGGGCATGGTTGCCCTTCGAACAAGGCCTTGCACGGAGTGGGCCAAAGTCGACGAAGAAAGCGTCCGAAGCATCATTGCATTTGTAGAACAATTCCTACGGGGCAAGTGCGCTTGACCTCGGCGCGCGCAGCCGTTGTCACGCGATGCGGCGTACCTCCGCTCGCAAGAGATGGGCAGCGCAGGATTCGGGCCAATCGCGGTTACCCTCGTGTCTCCCCTGATAGAATGAGGGAATGCCTCAAGGAAATACGTTCGGCGCCTCCTCCGACCTTCGCGTGGGCGATTCCACCTATCGCATCTTCCGCCTCTCCGCCCTTGAAAAAGCCGGTCTCGCGGGGGTCTCGCGTCTTCCGGTTTCCGTTCGCATCCTCCTCGAAAACCTGCTTCGCCAGGAGGACGGGCGAAAGGTCGCGGCCGCCGATATCGAGTATGTCGCTCGTTCCGCCAGCCAGGAGGAAGCGAAGGAAATCAACTTCATGCCCGCCCGCGTGTTGCTTCAGGATTTTACGGGCGTCCCCTGCGCCGTGGATCTGGCCGCCATGCGAGACGCTCTCGCCGCCATGGGCAAGGACCCCGGTCTTGCGAACCCCCTGCTCCCGGCCGAGTTGGTGATCGACCATTCCGTCCAGGTGGATTCCTTCGGCCAAGCCGGTTCCTTCGCCGAAAACGCCATCCTGGAGTACCAGCGCAACCGCGAGCGCTACAGCTTCCTCCGCTGGGCGCAGACCTCGTTTCAGAACTTCGCCGTGGTACCGCCCGACACGGGCATCGTGCACCAGATCAATCTCGAATATCTCGCGAAGGTCGTCTTCTCCGCCACCCATGGCGGGGTGATGCTGGCTTATCCGGATACGGTCGTCGGCACGGATTCGCACACCACGATGATCAACGGACTCGGCGTGGTTGGGTGGGGCGTCGGCGGAATCGAAGCCGAAGCCTGCATGCTTGGGCAGCCGGTTTCGATGCTGCTTCCGAAAGTCGTCGGCTTCCGGCTATCCGGCAAGTTGCGTCCGGCCTGCACCGCAACCGATCTTGTGCTAACCGTCACGCAGATGCTTCGGAAGCGCGGCGTTGTCGGCAAATTCGTCGAGTTTTACGGTCCGGGCCTGAGCCAATTGAGTTTGGCCGATCGCGCCACGGTCGCCAATATGGCGCCCGAATACGGCGCTACCATCGGCTTTTTCCCGGTGGATGAAGAAACTCTCAATTATCTGAGGTTCTCCGGCCGCGATTCGGGACTCATCGCGCTGGTCGAAGCCTATTCAAAGGAGCAAGGCCTCTTTCGCACCGATTCGACTCCCGATCCGGTTTTCGCCGAAACCATCGAACTCGACCTCGCCACGGTTACGCCGTCGCTCGCCGGACCGAAGCGTCCGCAGGACCGCATCGACCTAGGCGACGTCAAACGGAGCTTCATCTCGGCCTTTGGCGCGCCCGAAAGCGCCGAAGCCAAATTGCAGAACGGAGCCGTCGTCATCGCGGCGATAACCAGTTGTACGAATACTTCAAATCCATCCGTAATGATGGGCGCGGGACTCCTCGCGAAGAAAGCCGTTGAGAAAGGGCTCACCGTCAAACCCTGGGTGAAGACGAGTCTCGCGCCCGGCTCGAAAGTCGTGTTCGATTATCTGCAGCACGCGGGGCTAATGCCCTATCTCGAGAAACTGGGCTTCCATCTGGTGGGATACGGCTGCACGACATGTATCGGAAACAGCGGACCGCTGCCCGACGCCGTCTCGGCCGAAGTGAAAGCGAACAATCTCACCGTTGCGGCGGTGCTTAGCGGCAACCGCAATTTTGAAGGCCGCGTGAATTCGCAGGTGAAGGCGAATTATCTCGCCTCCCCGCCGCTAGTGGTCGCCTACGCGCTCGCCGGCCGCGTGGATTTCGATCTTGAAACGGAGCCGCTCGGCCGCAACGACAGCGGTCCGGTCTACCTGCGCGACATTTGGCCGTCGGCCGAAGAAGTGCAGGCCGCGGTGCGCGAGCATCAGACTCCGGAGATGTTCAAGAAGGAGTACGGCGCGGTCTTCGACGGCGACGCCAACTGGCGGTCGATCGCCAGTCCCGAAGGGCGGCAGTACGCCTGGGACGGCCAGTCCACCTACATCAAGAAGCCGCCCTATTTCGACAACATGGTGGATCCCACCCGCGCCATCGAAGATCTGCACGATCTCCGGGCGCTCGCGGTGCTAGGCGATTCCGTCACTACCGACCACATCTCGCCTGCCGGGTCGTTCTCCGCGGAAAGCCCGGCCGGAAAGTACCTGATCTCGCTCGGCGTCGCGCCGCGGGATTTCAATTCCTACGGCGCGCGCCGCGGGAACCATGAAGTGATGGTGCGCGGCACCCTTGCCAACATTCGCCTGCGCAATCAACTCGCGCCGGGAACCGAGGGTGGCTGGACGCTCCATCTTCCGTCCAATGGGTCGCCCTCCAATGGGCGCCACGGAGAGCCGATGTCGATCTACGACGCCGCGATGAAATACCAAGCGGAAGGCGTAGGCCTGATGATCATTGCGGGCAAGGAATACGGTTCCGGTTCCTCGCGCGACTGGGCGGCGAAGGGCGTCGCGCTTCTTGGCGTGAAGGCCGTAATCGCCGAGAGCTTCGAGCGCATTCACCGAACGAATCTCGTCGGAATGGGCGTACTTCCGCTGCAGTTTCAGCCTGGCGAGAGCCGCGAATCCCTGGGCCTTTCAGGGACCGAAAAGTTCCACGTGGAACAAATCGCGGAAGCGTTCGCCGGCCCGGCCCGGGCCACCGTCCGCGCGGTCGGCACGGACGGCTCCGCAAAAACATTCACCGCCATCGTTCGTGTCGATACGCCGCAAGAAATCGAATACTTCCGGTCGGGTGGTATTCTGCCTTACGTGCTGCGACAGATTGCCGGATAGCGCTTCCCGGCCCTTCAGTTTGGCTTCGTGGGGTGTTAAAGTGAAGCACGCCGCTCGCCGGCGCGCACAAAGCCTTCGCCTGCTCACAACTGGAACGAATTCGACTGGAACGCCGGAAGAAGGGGGGCCGGATATCGGCTTCCCCTTCGATGGCGTCACTCTAGGCTGCGGCGCTCTTGGCTACGACAGGCAGCTTGTTCTTCGTGCCAGCGGGACGTCCGCGCTTTTTGGCAAGTGGAGCCATCCAGGCTGGCGGGCGGCCCCGGCGGCGGCCCCGGCCTCGCGCCAAGCGCTCCAGGCTCAGGATCGCTTCCTCAATTTGCTCGCGCTCCATGCGCAAATCCGAAAGAATTTTTGCAACATCCATGATATTTACTCCCCAGTTTACGATCTTTGCCATGGGGTGTTTCACAATCGAAACGCGAAAACGCGATTGATCGATGCCCATAAGCATTTTTAACGTACTTTCGGGTAAATATCAATAGTTTTGTTTCGATTTCGGAACAACACGCGGAGGCCGGGTCCCGATTTGGGACCAGGCCCCCCCTTCTTCCGGAGAAGCTACGGCAGCGGCAACGATCGGACGCGGCGGCTTTTCCAATGAAAATAAAAGGGTAATCCGAGAAGAATGATCGCTAATCCCATTAGAGACTCCCGCGGAGAATCGATCAGCGTCGAAAACACCAGGCACAGACTCGCTCCCACAAAAAGTACCGGTACAGCGGGATAACCAAGGGTCTTGTAGGGCCGGTGCATGTCCGGACGCGTGCGGCGCAGTACGACGACCGCGGCGGTGGTCATGCCATAGAGGATCCAACTGGCGAATATCACGTAGGTGAAGAGTTGTTCGTAGCGGCCGGAGAGCACCAGGAGAGCGGACCAGACGCTCAATACGACAATCGAATTGCCAGGCGTATAGTGCGTGGGGCTAACCTTCGCCAGCGAAGCGAACAGGTAGCGGTCGCGAGCCATCGCATAGGGTACTCGAGAGCCGGACAGGATGGACCCGTTCAGCGCGGCGAATATGGAAATCATGGCGGCAATGGAAACCGCTCCCGCGCCGGGTCCGCCAAGGATTCGCCTCATCATTTCGGCCGCGACGCGATCGCTCGAAGCAACCTCGCTCGACGTGAGGACGTAAAAATAGGCCACATTAGCCGAGAGATATATAGCGATAACCGCAACTGTTCCCCAGATTAAGGCAAGCGGGAGGTTTCTTTTCGGGTTCTTTATCTCCGAGGAGACCATGCTGACGTTGTTCCAGCCGTCGTAAGCCCAGAGCGCGGCCACCATGGCGGCGAAGAAACCGGCGATGCCGCCGACGGCGGGGACCGACGTCTGAAAATTGGCGAAATCCGCCTGTTTGGCGGTTAGGCCGATGGCGATGATGCAGAGAATCAAGCCAACCTTAATGACGGTGGTCGCGACCTGGACGCCGCCGCCGAGTCTCACGCCGAAGAAGTTAACCCACCCCAGAAACAGGATGAGCGCCATGGAGAGGAGTTGCCCGTAGCGGATTTCGAGCGGCCCGCCGCCGGCGCCGAGCGGGAGCGGGATCACGAAGAATACCCGCTCCAATTCGGGGAAGAAATTGGCGAAATAGTAGAAAAACGCCGTCGCGAGCGTGGCGATGGAGCCGCTCTTGGCGACCCAGAGCTGGGTCCAGCCATACAGAAAGCTCCACATCGGACCGTAGGCCTCACGCAGAAAGACGTATTCTCCACCGGCTTCCGGCATGGCGGCGGCAAGTTCGGCGTAACTGAGCGCGCCGAAGAGGGAAAGCATGCCGCCCAAAATCCAGACCACAAAGACCATTTCCGGCGAGCCTACCCGCTGAATCATGGCTTTCGGCACCAGAAAAATCCCGCTGCCGATCACGGTTCCCACGACGATGGCGACGGCGCTCCACAGACCCAGGTCGCGCTTGAGTTCAACGGTCATGAAGTTCTTTCCTCGGAAGTCATAAGGCTGGACAGATACCCCGTTGCAAAAGTGACGCTCGAACCGATCAGCACATACCACGTCCAGGCGATTCCAGTGAAGAACCGGACGTAAATCATCAAGGAGAGACCGGCGATGAGACCGATGATTGCAGCGTTCTCTCGCACCCGCCGCGTGAGGACGCCGAGCAGGAACACACCCAGGAGGCCTCCGAAGGGGATGGACGCGATCGCAAGCCCGGCTTCGAGCACCGACCCCCATTTTCGCGCCATGACGCCGATGCCGAGCAGAACGGCGGCCCAGAAGATAGTGGCCACGCGCGCCAGCTTCAAGTAGTGCGCTTCGGACTTTTCGGCGCGCGCGCCCGGGCGGATGAAATCGACAACGGTCGTCGTGGCGAGCGAGTTCAGCGCGGCGCTGATATTCGCCATTGCGGCCGCGAGTATGGCGGCGATAATCAAGCCGGCGGCTCCCACCGGCAGGCGACTCCAAATGAATTCCGGATAGATCCGGTCCGGGGGCTTGGGCGGTGCGGCGTTCGCATCTCCATAGTAGACAAACAGTATAATTCCGATCAGCAGGAACATGCTGAACTGAATAAAGATGACGACCCAGCTCGCGAGGAGCGCCTTGCGGCTATCGGCTTGGTTTCGAGCGCTGAGGAGGCGCTGCACCATCAACTGGTCGGTGCCGTGGGTGGCGGTGGTGAGGAAGCATCCACCCGCGATTCCGGCCCAGAACGTGTAGGTTTTGGCGAAATACGCGGACGTGAAAGCGAAGGAGAAATCGAAGATCCGGAACTTGTCCGCGGCTTCGGCGACGGCCGTTACCCGCGTCCATCCGCCGGGGATTTCGTTCAGGATCACAAACAGGCTGAGCGCGGCGCCGGCCACATACAGGCACATCTGGACCACGTCCGTCCAAATGACCGCCGTCATCCCTCCCTCGAACGTGTAGATCACGGTGAGGGCGACGATGAGTACGATCGAGACGATTTCACCGGTGCCGAGCACGATCGAGATCACGATCGAGATGGCGAAAACGCGGACGCCCTCGGCGAGCGCGCGCGTGACAAGGAACGTGGAAGCGGTCAGTTTCCGGATACGTTCCCCGAAGCGACGGCGCATGAGCTCGTAGGCCGTGAACAGGTCGCCCCGGAAATAGTGCGGCAGAAATAGAAACGAGATGACGCCGCGGGCGAGAAGATAGCCGAAGACGATCTGGAGGAATCCAAGATTGCCCTGGAACGAAAGGGCGGGGGTCCCGATGATCGTCAGCGTGCTGGTTTCCGCGGAGACGATGGAGAGAGCGATCGCCCACCATGGCGCCGTCCGGCCGCCGAGGAAATAGTCCTTAAGCGATTTTTGGCCGGACCGGAAGCGCGACCCGAACCACGTGATCCCCAGCAGGTAGACGAGGATTATGGCAAGGTCGAAATAACGCATGCGGAGCCGTCCTCCGCTTAGCGGCCCAACCTGCCTGTCACGGGGCTGCTCGCGCTCGCATACAACTTCCTCTCCATACGGCCGGCGAGATAGGCAAGGCGGCCGGCCTCGACGGCGAGCTTCATCGCCAAAGCCATCTGTTCGGAGCGCTCCGCGGCGGCGATAGCGGTGTTCATGAGGACGCCGTCGGCCCCAAGCTCCATGGCGACGGCTGCGTCGGAGGCCGTTCCAACGCCCGCATCCACAATCAGCGGCACCGCCGTAATCGCCTCACGAAGAATACGCAGATTCGCCGGATTCTGAATGCCCAGACCCGACCCGATGGGCGCGGCGAGCGGCATGACCGCGGCGGCCCCGGCATCGATCAACTTCCGGGCGTTCACCACGTCGTCGTTGGTATACGGCAACACGATGAAACCCTCTTTCACGAGAATGCGCGTGGCCTCGAGCAGGCCGTAGTTGTCCGGGAAGAGCGTCTTCTCGTCGCCGATGACTTCAAGTTTGACCCAGTTTGAAAGTCCTACCTCGCGGCCGAGACGCGCGGTGCGGATGGCGTCTTCGGCGGTATAGCAGCCGGCGGTGTTGGGCAGGATGAATATCTTCGAGCGGTCGATGAAGTCGAGCAACGACTCTTTTGAGCGGTCCGTCAGATTGACGCGGCGGACTGCGACCGTAACCATGTCCGCGCCGGAAGCCTCATGGCAACGGGCCATCTCTTCAAAGCTTCGATATTTCCCCGTTCCGACGACCAGCCGCGAGTTGAATTCGCGTCCGGCGATGGTTAGCTTCTCAGACATAGCCTCATTCTACCGGGTCAGCGACTTGAGAAGATTCTGGAAGGCCGGCTGCGCCGCGACTACGGTCTTCAAGGGCCCGGTCAGCTTGAAGAATACCGCGCCTTGCGGGCTGTCCGCGATGGCGCCCAGAAGCCGATACCCGGGCTTCGGCGTCTTGGTTTGCGACATGGGTCCGGCGGACGCCATGTAGGTTCCGGTCAAATCGATCAGAGACACGGGGACTCCGTTGAACGGCTGCCTGGAGATCTTGGCGGCGGCGCGCGACGGCTTGCCGTCGGGCTGCTCGAACTGGCCGATCCAACGCGTGATGTTGTCCTCGATTCCGCCGCCCTGTCCCGGCCCGAAATAGAACACCGCGCATTCCGCGTCTTCCTTGTCGCCAGGCGCTGCCGGGACGGAGTAAGTTGCGGCGCGCATGGGTCTCGCGCCCTGCGCCTTCCATGTGGGAGGCGCGGTCCAGCGGATGCCGCCAGCGCTTTCAGCGGTCAGGAGCGCCGTGGCGGCGAAGAAGGAATAGAGCAAGGTCCGTTTCATAGGGGTTGTCCGTCGTGCAACTGAAACAATATCTCACAAAAAGCAGGACGCGGAACGGCGCGGCGCTCAGGCCGGACGTTGGCGAACGACTAAAGAAGGCGTACATCCGCATTTTCTTCCCGGTCCGAATGCCTGCGGGAGCACGTACAAATAACGAAGCGCCGCGGGGAGTGCGACCCCCGCGGCGCTGCCTTCCGGACTCGGCACAGGGCAGTCCACTAACGACGATGGCCCGCCCCACCTTCGCTGCACTCAACTGCCGAATATTGCGGCAGGGCTTTACCAGTACAACTTCAGAGCAAGTTGCATCCGGCGCGGATCGAGCAGGATGTCCTGGTTGCCCGTCAGTCTGCCGAAGTTGGGATTGGTCAAGCCATTGGGTCCCGTTCCGAAGCGAACCCGATTAAACAAGTTGAACGCCTCCAGGCGGAAGCTGAGCCTCACTTTTTCCAGGAGGTGGAAGTTCTTTCCCAGGGAAAAGTTCTCCGCGTAGTTGGGGAACAGGCGCAATTTAGAATTGTAGCGCGTCGAATTTCCCAACCGGTCCTGCGGCTGAGCGCCGAAGAAGGTGGCGGGCTGGAAGAACCGGTCGACCTGCGGATCGAACCGGCTTCCCGCCTGGGCGCCGGCCCATCCATCGTAACCGGGGACGGTGGCTCGGTTACCACCGTTGAAAATCGGGAATCCCACGGCGGCCCCAAGACCGACCGGCAAACCGCTCGAATAGAGGTGGACGGCGCTGACCCGCCAGTCGCCGAGCACCACGTTAGCGACCTTATTGCCGCCCAGGTTAAAATGCTTACCCCTTCCTACTGGAAGTTCGTAGACGTAGCTCAGTTTGAAGTTGTGAGTGACGTCAAACTGGCCGATGGACTTCTCCAAACCACGGTTGTAGTGGTCCATCGAAGAAGCGCCGGGCCAATAGGAGTCCTAATCGGTGAGGATCTTCGAAAACACGTAGGAGGTCTGCAGGGTCAGGCCCTGGGACGTACGCTTGTCGAAGCGCAGCATCAGGGCGTGATACGTGGAGTGGCCGGAGTGGTCTCCGCCGCCGGATGCCGTATCCACGTTCTGGTACTGCGGGTATGGGCGCAGGGCCTGCGCCGCGGAGCCGTTGAACGAGGTGAACGGCTTGCGGATACCCGCCGACACTACCAGAGGATCGTTGATGTTGCGATTCAGCAGGTCGCGGCCGTACTGCTGGAAGGCCGCAAACGGCACTTGGTTGTACTGCAGGTTCTGCGATTGCAGCGCCGAACCGGCCAGCCCGTTGTAGGCGACCTCAAACAGGGCGTTTTTCGGCAATTGGCGCTGGATCGAGAGCGTCCAGGTGTCGTTGATCGGAGGTTTGGTAGCCTCGCTGCCCTGCCACCACGGAATGTTGTTACCGTTGGCGAACGACGGATTGATGAACGGCGGAATCGGATAAGTGGGGAATCCGTCACGGAAGCGGTAGGCCGGCTCGATGCCTGAGGTGGTGTTAATGGCGTCGAAGATTTGCACGTGTCCCAGGAAGTGGGTGGACCCGGTTACCGTGGTTATGGCTCCGTAGGATCGCGAGAACGCGGACCGGATGACCGTCTTGTCGTCCAGACTGAAGGCCAAGCCGACATGGGGACCGAAGTTCTTATAGTTTGTGCCTGCCAGGCTCCGGGTTCCTTCGCAACCCTGGCAGGTGCCGGCGAAGACCAGCGCGCCGAGTCGATTGTCGGCGGCTGGATTGGGACGCGTGGGGCTAAAGTCGCTCCAGCGATCCTTCGATTCAACGGGCGGCAGAGTGGTTTCCCAGCGCAGACCGAGGTTAAGCGTGAGACGGCGGCTAAGCTTGTAGTCGTCCTGTGCGAAGCCGGCGAAGTACGGCCATTGCTGGCTGATGAACCGTACGGTGTGAATCTGGCCGTTGTTGGCGTTGCCGAGCAGGAAGGAGGCGAACGAATTTCCGCCCGCCAGATTGAAATTGGTCTCGCCAGGCACGCCAGTCCCCGTAAAGCTGAAATTGCTGAATCCGGCGTCCCACTGCTGCCCGAAACCATTGTAATGGTTGCGTTGGAACATACCGCCGAACTTGAAGGAGTGCTTGCCTTTGATCCAAGTCAGATCGTTATGGAACGCGTAAACGGTATTCTCGGAACCGTTGTTGGATGTGCCGCCCCAGCCTGTATAGTCGCTGAAGCCCAGCGCCGAGATGTTGTTATCGCAGATGGGTACGTTCGGCAGGCAAAACTTGTCCTTCCAGTTGCCGATGAGCTCGTTGGGCGAATAGTGGGATTCGCGCCAGTTGTTGCCGCCGGCGTAGAAGCGGTTCAGAAGCGTGGGCCGGATGGTCCAATCCCAGCTCATGCGGTAAACGTCGGACAGGTTGCGTGAATCGTTGTAGCCCGTGTAGTAGCCGGGTAATTGGTTAGGCGCGCCCCCGGCGCCGGGGTTCTTGTAGATCCGGTGGTAACCGAAAAAGCCCGAAAGCCGGTGCTTCTCGTTGAACACGTGGTCGCCCTTGACGTCGAACTTGGTCCACGGGTTCAATTCCACGCCCTGAGTGATGAGGAAATTGGAACGAACATAGTCGCTGGTGCCGGGGCGCGAGTTGTTATTCGGCTTCAATACGCCGCCGGGACCGGATTGATACACGTTCATCAGCTTGATGCTGCTGGGGTCGAAACGCGCGGATGGAACCTGGTTGTCGGGGAACGGCTGACGAGTGCGGCGGTCCGCGCTTAGGGTGGCGGGATCGTAGATCGGGATGCGGACGCCGGCGGCGTTCACCCAGTTGCCGAAGTCGCCGCGGTACATTTCCTCGGTTGGCACGCTGACCGTGGTGGTGGACGATCCGACGCGATTCCTGAAGCCCTCGTAGGCGGCGAAGAAGAACGTCTTGTTCTTCCCGTTATAAAGCTTGGGAATGATAACGGGCCCCCCGAAGGATGCGCCGAAGTTGTGCTGCTTGTAAACGCCGCGCGTCGCCTCGAAGAAGCGGCGGGCGTCCAGCTTGTTGTTGCGGAGAAATTCATAAGCCGAGCCGTGAAACTCATTGGTGCCGGATTTCGTTACGAAGCTCATCAGTCCACCGGCGGCGTGGCCGTATTCCGCTTTGAAGCCGTTGGAATCCACCGTGAACTCGGTGATCATCTCGAGCGACGGGGCGTTGTAGCTGATCCAAGAGGTCTGCAGCGCGCGCGTGGTGGCCGCGGATACGCCATCGAGGGTGATGCCATAGCCTGCGGCCTGGCCTCCGCCGATGGAGAAGTTGTTATCGCCATAATTCTTGGCTTCAGGCGTGAGAGTGGCCAGATCGAACGGACTGCGCATGGCGCCACCGACGACAAGAGGCAATTCGTCCACCATCTTGTTGCTCACGTTGACGCTGGTCTTGGCGGACTCGGTCATAAGCTGCTCGACATCGGCGATAACTTCCACCGTCTGTTGGGCGGTACCGATCTCCAGTTGCATGTCGACGCGGATGGTTGCGGAGGCGCTGAGGGTAAGGCCGCTGCGAACGGAGGGTTTGAATCCTTCCTTCTCCACGCGCACCGAATACTGGCCCACAGAAAGCGCGGGGAGGTTGAACACGCCGGACTCGGTGGTGGTCATGGACTGTTGAATATTGGTTGCGGTGTTGGTGGCAGTGACTCTGGCGCCCGGTACCGCCGCGCCGGAAGAGTCGGTAACCGTACCGGTGACATTGCCCCGGTCGCCCTGCGCGAAAAGCGCGGCGGCGCCGAACAGAAAATATACAGCAAGCTTACGTAGCCTCATATTTCTCCTTGGATAGGGAACGGTGCAGACTCCTCTGGAGCCTGCAATCTCAACCTCTGTGACAGCACTCTATCACGGGTGGCCGGTGATTGCAATTTCCGGTTACGAATGAATATCAGGGTCGCATCGGCCCGGCGTGCGAAGCTTTCATGGGGTCCTTTTGCGAAAAGCGATAGCGTTCCGCGGGCAGCGGGAATCGGGCGCATGAGACCCACGGTCACTCTACCCGGCGGGACGTTAAGTGAACGCATCGGCTCCAACGGCCGCCGGCTTGGCGGCCTTCGGCACGACGCCGCGCCGCCGGGGCGGCTGGCGAATCAAGGGGGTAGACCGTTGCGTCCCATGAACGAATTCACCGGAATCGGCGATCCCAGGGTCTGTAGAGCACATGGTCGAAGCCGGCTGTCTTTCCGGCCCCCGCTTATCGCCAGAAAGTTTGCGAGAGCGTCCTGAACGTGCTGGAAGGCGAAAGACAGACCTGGAGACCTGTGCGAACCTCCGCGATCATCCACTGAATTTGAACGGATCGAGGCAACGCCCGAAAGTCGTTTTGGCGACGCGCTGAGACCAGCTCGTTGCGAGGCTCCCGCGCGATGAACCGGGGCCGGCGCCGGCGCGAGGCCCACCAAAGCCGGCGGACCGCGGCCGTGTCGATGACGACGATTCTTTTCGCGGGGCATTTCAAAGGGCGCACGCTTGGCTATACTTAAAGGACACACTCCCGTTCCCCGATCGTCTAACGGTAGGACAGCGGCCTTTGGAGCCGTGAATCGTGGTTCGAATCCATGTCGGGGAGCCACTACCCTCTAGCCCCAAATTGCCGCGCCGTTTTCGTTGACAGCATCCCTTTCGCCCATCCGCGTTATCCCAAACATTCCGCGAGTATTTAGTGCCGTGGTTTTCTCCGGTTTGAAAACGCCATTGCCGGGGTCCAACACGGACCCCCAGGGTTCGCGTTGGAGGCCAATGTTTTTCCGTCCAATTCTCCGTTTTCTCCTGTTGACAGGTCGCCGTTGTTGACAGGGGGGTCCTTGTTGGCCGCCCATGGTTGCGGTTTCCAACCCTCCGCGAGTATTGATTAGCAGGGGCGGCTGAATCGCCCCGATCACCAGACAGCGGGCGGGCCGGAATTCGGAACTCGTTGTGGGTGCTGGAACCGGGTTCGAGCAGCCACACGCGTTTCCGCGCGGCCACTCCGCTGATCTCTACCCATCCGCACCCACTCGATCCTTGCATCGGCTCCTCCCGTAGCGGGAGACAGACGATGCGACCTCAGGACCGACTTGCCGAAGAGGCTTTCACCGGGATTGCCGCGTTGCTGGCGGTCGCGTACCAGCGATACGCCGCAGTGCGGCGGGTGCCACCGGAGCCCCCAGGGGAGTCGCCAGATCCACTTGATAAGTCCGGTCCTTCGAGCCCTCATGAACAGTAGTTGACGCACGGAGAAAGGAAACATGGTGGCAACGAAGGAATCGGGAAACGAAGTAGATCTTGTGGGTCTCGCGCGGCTGAATCTCGCCCGGCTGCAACTGTTACACTGCGACTTGTTCGGCGAAGAGTCGACGGTGAAGAGCGCCGGACATCTCCGCAGGAAGCTCGCCTGGCACCTGCAGGCGCGCAAACACGGCGGTCTGCCGGAATCCGCCGGCCAGCGCGCGCTTGAGATTGCACGCGATGTGGAACTCCGCGTTCGGATCGGCGAGAACCTCTCGCGGCGCGGGAAAGGGATCGCCCTCGATTGTGCGGCGACGACGGCCGTCGCGCCGGAGCATGACGCCCGATTGCCGATGGCTGGCTCTCTGCTCATGAAGGACTACAAGAACCGCACGATTGTCGTCAGGGTGCTCGACAACGGCTTCGAATACGATCGGCGCCGCTTCACCTCGTTGAGCGCCATCGCCCAGGAGATCACCGGCACGAAGTGGAATGGCTACCGCTTCTTCGGCCTGACCAAGGAGAATCCAATTGCCCGCTGACAAACGCGAGAGAGACACGCGCACATTGGCATCCAGCCGCCCAGTTGTTCGCTGCGCCATTTACACCAGGAAGTCGACGGACGAAGGACTCGACCAGTCGTTCAATACGCTCGATGCCCAGCGCGAGGCAGCCGAGGCCTTCGTCAACAGTCAACGCCATGAAGGCTGGACGGCCCTGCCCCAGAAGTACGACGACGGTGGCTTCACCGGCGCGAACATGGACCGGCCGGCGCTACAACGGATGCTGAGCGATATTGAATCCGGCGACGCGAACTGCGTGGTGGTCTATAAGGTCGACCGTCTCACGCGCTCGCTGCTCGACTTCTCCCGGATCATGGAGGTGCTCGATAAACGCGGCGCGACTTTCGTATCGGTCACACAGCAGTTCAACACGACAAGTTCGCTGGGACGGCTGACGCTGAACATCCTGCTCTCCTTCGCCCAATTCGAGCGCGAGATGATCTCCGAACGTACCCGCGACAAGATGCGGGCGGCGCGCCGCAAGGGCAAATGGGTTGGGGGCAACCTCGTGCTGGGGTACGACGTGACGCCGCAAGGTGGCGGGTTGATCGTGAACCAGGACGAGGCGCAGCGGGTACGCGAGATTTACCGCCTGTACCTTGAGTACGGCTCCTTGATTCCGGTGGTCCAGGAACTTGACCGGCGTGGTTGGCAGATGAAGGCCTGGACCACGCGCGAGGGGCGGGGCGCAGGCGGCAGTCCGTTCACGAAGACCACGCTCCACAATATGCTCACCAATGCCATCTATGCCGGCAAAGTCGAATTCGGCGGCGAGATCTATGCCGGCGAGCAGGAGCGCATTGTGGACGACGACACCTGGAATCGTGTGCAGGAGACCTTGAACCGGAACGGCAGGCGCGGTGGCCGCAACGTCCGCAACAAGTACGGCGCGCTGCTCAAAGGGATGGTGCGGTGCGCGAGCTGCGACGCGGGGATGATCCACACCTACGTCCAGAAGAAGAACACGCTCTACCGATACTATGTGTGCGTGAAGGCGCACCAGCGCGGATGGAACAAGTGCCCGACGAAGTCGGTGTCCGCGCCCACGCTGGAGGGTGCGGTCGTCCAGCACATCCGGGGAATTTGCCGGAATCCGGAAATGCTGGGCGAAGTGATGCGGCAGATCGCAGAGCAGCATGCCGGCAGAAGATCCGGGCTGGAGAAGGAACAGTCGGTGGCCGAGCGCGAACTGGAAAAGCTCGCGCACGAGATCACGGGGCTGGCTGCCCTGGTCAACACGCCGGGCGCGGCGTCGAGATCCGCTACTGACCGTCTCGCCGACCTGCACGAGCGGACCGCTTTGCTCGAACGACAACTGGCGCAGGTGCGGCGGCAACTTCGCGACGTCGATGCCGAGCGAGTGGACGCGACCGACCTGCAGCGAGCCTTGGAACATTTTGATCCGCTTTGGGAACACATGTCTGTCTGGGAACAAGAGCAGTTTGTCCACACGCTGGTAGAGCAGATCCGCTACGAAGGCACCACGGGCACGGTGACGGTCGGCTTCCGTTCGAGTGGCATCAGGAGTCTTTGCCAACATGCAACAGAACAACAAAGTTGAGATCCAGTTTCGAATTCATACGGCACCACGTGCTGCCGCGCAATGCGGCGACCAACCGGGGGCACCGGCAGTTGCGGGTGGGCGGCTTCCGCGAATCACCCAGGTCCTGGCGCTGGCGATGCAGTTCCGGGAAATGATCCGCAGCGGCGACGCGCGGGACTGCGCCGACCTCGCCCGGCTAGGTGGCCTGACCAGGGAGCGGATCAGCCAGATCATGAAACTGCTGTGGCTTGCGCCGGACATTCAGATAGACATTCTCTACCTCGCTCCGACGCCGGGCGGAAGATTTCCTGTGAGCGAGGTCGCCATGCGCAAGATCGCGAATCGGCTCGCATGGCCAGATCAGCACGAGGAATGGGTTAAACTCAAGCAATCAAATCGGTTAGCGTAGTAAGTGGATTTCCACATCCGTCCACGAGCTTTTTGCCGTCAAGAACTGAATTTCCCTTCTATTCAACGGTTTTGCGAGGCAAACGTATTCGCCTTATGTTCGCCATGTTATGATCTTAATGTCAGCGGCAGAAGTTGAGTGATATTCGGGCTCCGTTGCCCGGTTCCCTCGCCCGGAACGACGAAGGGGACATGGCACGCTGACCGGCGAACAGGACGAGGCACGGACCCTGCTTACAACCGGAGTGTGCGCGCGATGCCATTCAACCCCAGATCCTTTCTTCGTCAAGTGCCGAACGCTTTGCAGGCGCGCTTCTTTTCGCGCTACGACGCGTTCACCGGCTTCGATTGGAGTCACCAGAAAGAGACTCAGGTCGAGGCCGTTTTCGAGCGCTGGCAGCAAATGCCGGGAGCCGAGAGACGGCAAGTCGGAAACGTCTTCCGCCAGGTTCACTCGATGGCCAGCTCGCGTGGTACGCGGGTGCTGGTGGAGGCCGCGCGCGACAGGGGCCTCGAAATCGCGCCGGACCTGGGTGCCCGGAAGAATGCCTATGATCGCGCCTTCTGGTG